>NZ_JASPJU010000007.1:0-175820 GCF_030232435.1 Corynebacterium sp. MSK012 | reverse complement strand
TGTATTTCGTTCGGCGGGTTTGCTTCACTACTTCTCCTGGTCGAAAGTGGTGATGCATTCACCGCCTGAACCTACCGGCCTGAAAGTGTCATAAACTCACGCAGTTTCACATTTGCAGCCAAAAGCCCCGAACCACCAAAGTGGAACGGGGCGAACGGGCATCTAAGCAACGCTAGGCGGAGAAGCCCGGTGGCGGTTCAGCGCACTGCCCCACCATCCACTACGGGCTACTACCTACCCAGCTAGTACACGACGCCGAATACCCACTGCAGGAGCGTCAGCGATGCCACAGAAATCACGATCAGTGCGACGACGTTCAGCCAGACACCGGCCTTGACCATGTTGTCCATGCTGACGTAGCCGGAGCCGTAGGCGATGGCGTTCGGCGGTGTTGCAACCGGCATCATGAATGCCGAAGTAGCTGCCAGTGCAACTGGAACTGCGAAGATCATCTGGTCGTGGCCCAGACCGATTGCCATCGCACCAACCAGCGGCAGGAAGGTCGCGGCCGTCGCGGTGTTAGAGGTGAACTCGGTCAGGAACAGCACAACGGCGCCGACGACAACCACGAGTGCAGCCACTGGCATCCAGCCGAGAGTAGACAGCTGCTCGCCAATCCAGTCCGACAGCCCAGAGGCACCGAACTGTGAGGACAGCGCCAGGCCACCACCGAACAGCAGCAGCACACCCCACGGCAGCTCCAACGCATTTTCCCAGCGCATGAGCTTCACGCCATTAGGGCCACCCGGAATAAGGAACAACGCAATACCCACGGTCATTGCGATAACCGCATCGGCAATCTTGGTGTCGGGCAGCAGCACCGGAACAAAGACCCACGCCAGTGCCGCCGCGATAAACACCAGGAGCACTCGGCGCTCTCCAGTCGACATACGGCCAAGGCGCTTCAACTCGTCACGCATGAGTTCGCGCCCACCTGGAATATGCGTAATCTCCGGCTTAAACAGAACATTTGTCAGCAAAAACCATGCACAGAGCATGAGCACAACCGCCACTGGGACACCCAGCAGCATCCACTGGCCGAACCCAATGTTGACACCCTGCTCCGCCATGTAGGCCGCCAGCATCGCGTTCGGCGGAGTACCAATAATCGTGCCCAGCGAGCCAATCGATGCCGCGTAAGCGATACCCAGCATCAGCGCGATACCGAAGTTTGACTTTGGCATCGGGTCATAGCTTGACGACGACTCCTCGGCCTCCTCCAGCGCATCCCCACCGGGGGTTTCAGCGACGGATTCACTCGCAGAGCCCGTATCCTCTGCAGGAACCTTTTCATCGTGCAGCATTCGGACAATGAGGCTCAGGACGGACACACCGATTGGCAGCATCATCACGGCCGTGGCCGTGTTGGAGACCCACATCGACAGGAAGCCAGTAGCCACCATGAAGCCGAGAATCAGCATCTTTGGTGACGACCCCATGAGCACCAGAACCCACAATGCGACGCGCTTGTGGAGGTTCCAACGCTGCATCGCCAGCGCCAACAGGAAGCCGCCCATAAAGAGGAAGATAGTCGGGTCTGTGTACTTGCCCGAGAAATCCTTAATCTCCGCGAGGTTGAGAATCGGGAATAGAGCCAGCGGCAGCAGAGCCGTAACGGCAATCGGGATAGCCTCGGACATCCACCACACGGCCATAAGCACTGCTACACCTGCGGTTGCACGCAGGTTGTGATCGAGCTCAGCCGGCATAAAGAAGTACACGAGCAGGGCCAGGATGATACCGAGTCCTAGACCGGTGCGCTTACGGAAAAGCTCTCGGCTGAGGTATCCACGGTCTTGTTGGCCAGGTGACAGTTCCGGGGAGTTGTCGCGCGTAGATGTCGCTGCCACGATTCACGCTCCTATTTAATAATCAGCAGACATCCTGTATTGCACGCATGTTCAAACGTTTACCGCATGTAGGGGATGCCAAATGTGGGTACTTTCTGACACCAATATCATTACCAACACTCGGCCAAATATGAGATTTCACTAAGAAACCCCCGGCCGAAACTGCAGGCAGTTGGGCTTCGGGGGTGGATTACGGGGTTAGCTCATTTCCTGATTGCGTATCTGGCGTTGACCGAAAACTCCGGGCACAAAGTAAGACCGCCATTGATGTCGCTTCCGAACTCACTCCGATTGCTTCTTTGGCTGATCAGTACCCATCTGCTTAGAGATGCACTCGGCATACTCTCCAGAGGTGCGCTCGAACTTCTCGCACTTCGACATCGCATCTGATGTCGACGAATACAGCATCAGCGACACCACGGCGGCTGCAATACCCGTCACAATGCCGACCACGCCCAATCCGAACGAACCGCTGATGACCGCGTCTCCCCCAGCTGCCTGCACGCGCTTCTTAGCACTCATTGCCTTCGCCATCGCGATAATGCCCAGAACAATGCCAAAGACCCCGAGGATGCCACCAACAATCATCCAGGACATCAAGAGTCCGCCGACGCCAAAGATCAGTGCCAGCACGCCAATAGTCCGACCGTCATTGCCTGGTACAGCCGACAAACCACCGCCGGTCAATTCCGACGGCCTCGACTTATCACTGCTTGCCGACATTCTTCTCTCCACCATAGATTGCTCAGTTCGTTTGAAACCCTACCAATTACGCAGGTAGCTGATGCGATCACGCAACTGTTCCTCCGTACATAGCGCAGTCGGCGGACCACCACAGGCGCGCCGAACCTCGTTATGCACTTGACCATGTGGCTTACCGGTTCGCGCCGCTGTCATCGACACCAACGTATTGAGCTCCTTCCGCAACTTCGGCAACACCTCACTAGCCACCTTCTGCGGCCTTGGGTACGCCGATCCTTCAATCCGGTGCACCGCGCCCCCTTCGCCCCCGCTTGACGACGATTCCCTCGCCTCCTCGCGGGCTTCCTTCTCTCGGGCACTGGCGGCTTTAAGCTGTTCATCCTGCCGCTGACGCAGCAAGAGTCGCATCTGATCGGCGTCGAGAAGCCCTGGCAAACCCAGGTAATCGGCCTCTTCGGCGGAACCGGCAACGGTTGCGGTGCCGTAGGAGGAGCCGTCGTAGATGAGGTAGTCGAGTTCAGCATCCGCGCCAATGGATTCGTAGGCCGGCA
Source organism: Corynebacterium sp. MSK012 (assembly GCF_030232435.1). Lineage (NCBI taxonomy): Bacteria > Bacillati > Actinomycetota > Actinomycetes > Mycobacteriales > Corynebacteriaceae > Corynebacterium > Corynebacterium sp. MSK012. Next base: position 172,717 of record NZ_JASPJU010000007.1, on the reverse strand, counting down.
GCAATTCGTCGGGCTCATCCTTGCGACGATTGGCCTCAGCGACCAAGTCATCTTCCCAGCCTTCCGAAGGCCGATCCGGCTTGCCGAGCACGTGGTTGCGCTGCACCTCCATCTGCGAGGCCAAGTCGAGCAGCACCGGAATCGACGGCAAGAAGACGGAAGCAGTCTCCCCCGGCATGCGGCTTCGCACGAATCGTCCGATAGCCTGCGCGAAGAATAGTGGAGTCGAGGAACTGGTCGCGTACACGCCGACCGCCAGCCTCGGCACGTCCACGCCTTCGGAGACCATGCGCACGGCTACCATCCACTCATCGGTGGACTCGGAGAAAGTCTTGATTCGTTCCGACGAGCCCGGTTCATCCGAGAGCACTAACGCCACCGGCGTAGAGGCAATCTGCTCGAGAATGCGTTTGTACGCACGGGCAGTTGCCGCATCGGAGGCGATAACTAGGCCACCCGCGTCCGGGATATGCTGCCTCATCTGCGAGAGCCGGGTGTGCGCTGCCCGCAGCACAGATGGCATCCACTCGCCCTTTGGGTCAAGCGCGGTGCGCCAAGCACGCGTGGTCTCCTCTGGGCTCATCACGGTGCCCAGTCGCGCAGCGAACTCATCACCCGCGCTATCACGCCAGCGAGCTTCACCGGAATAAGCCAAAAAGACCACTGGGCGCACGACGCCGTCGGCAAGCGCATTGGAATAGCCGTACGTGTAATCGGCGACGGAACGCGAGTAACCATCGCCGTCCGGCGAGTAGCGAACAAACGGAATCGCCGCGTCATCGGAGCGGAACGGCGTACCAGTTAGGCACAGGCGGCGTTCGACATCGCCGTAAGCTTCGGAAATACCGTCGCCCCAGCTCTTGGCATCGCCGCCGTGGTGCACCTCGTCCAGAATCACCAATGTCGGCCGAGCGGTGGCTACGGCATGGTGCTTAAACGGATGCACTGCGACTTGGGCGTAGGTCACAACAATTCCCTGGTAGGAGGGGTTTACCACACCCTTGGCGTTAGAGAATTTGGGATCCAACGCAATCCCCGAACGAGCAGCAGAAGCAGCCCACTGCACTTTCAGGTGTTCAGTGGGAACTACGACGATGATGCGCTCGACAATCCGGCGCGACAGCAACTCACTGGCGATACGCAGGGCGAAGGTCGTCTTACCTGCGCCCGGTGTCGCCACTGCAAGGAAGTCCTTGGGGTTAGTCGCCAGGTATTTGTCGAGAGCCTCCTGCTGCCATTTACGAAGCCCGCTCACTTGCGACGCAGGGATTTGTAAATCCGCTCGCAGTCAGGGCATACCGGTGAACCCGGCTTCGCTGACTTCTTCACAGGGAAGGTTTCACCGCACAGAGCAACGACGTAGGAGCCGTTGACCGCGGAGTTCACGATCTGGTCCTTCTTGACGTAATGGAAGAACTTCGGGGTATCGTCCCTCGTCGACTCATCGACGCGGGTATCGGTGCGTTCAATCGTCTTTGTCGTCTTCAATGGAGTGCTCACAGATTCCAATTGTGCCCCATCGGTCAAATTATGCCCAGTGACCCAGGTGCTGGCCGCTGCTGACTGCTGCCTTCCACAGCCATCCACAACATCGCTACGACTACGCGAGCATGCGGCTGCAACGGACATAGCTAGTTGAGACGACCCCACGCCACAGGCGTATGCTAGACAACCATGGCGCGAATCAATGACCGTCGCGACTCCGCGCTGCCGAAACGCGGAAGTTCCCGGCGACGCAAGAAAGACGCGGCGTTGATTACCGACGCCCGCGGCTCTCGGATTCGCAACTATGACCACCGCCGCCACGTCTACGCGGCTCTGCAATGGTCTCGCATTCCGCTGCTGCTTCTTTCCGGCGCTTTTTATCTGTGGTGGGATGTGCCGTGGATTGCAGCGATTCTCATGGTCGTCTCCGTACCCATGCCGTGGATCGCGGTTGTCATCGCCAATGGCGTTGGAGAACCCGCTGACAAGCGTAAGCCGCGCGTCTACAAGCCTGGAGTTGTACGCGAGCAAAACCGCAAATGGGAGGAGCAGCAACGCCAGCGCGCCCTCAAGGAAGCAGAGATGCGCGCGCTCGGTTCTGCCGCCAGTACCGAAGACACCGACGCACCGACGCAGTCCGGTAACGAGACCACCTCAAATCCCTTCGATGACGCAAATGTCATCGATATGCCGGAAGACGACGATTCGTCGTCAAGCTCCCCTAACTAGCCCCTCCGCCCCGCTTTACGACGAAGGTAGTGCCTACGATGACCTTTTCCCCCTCCACCTTCACCCCACCGACTGATCAGCAGCTTCGTGATTTTGTCGACTGTGCGGAGGAATTTGCCACCGCGCTCAGGCGCCTTGAGTTTTCCAGTGAGTCACTGCGTCGAGTCCTAGGCGCCGAGGGACTGGCCGCGCTGGACCGCGGTGAGCCCGGCGTTGTCGATGTTCTACTTACCGAAACTGAGGGCGTTTCTGCGGACACTGTGACCGCGTTGCGTCTTTTCATCCTGGGCGATTTCGCCGACGCACAGCAGCTATTTGGGGCTGAGCTGACAGCCAAGTTACTGGGCAGCGGCATACTTGCCGGCACCGCCACCAACGCACAGGTGTGTATCGATGTGCGCCCGGTCGAGATTGCGGGAGTCGACCGTATTGTCTTTTCCGACCGCGATGCCTCTATGAGCGATCACGTTCCTGGACCCGATCATGTCTTGGGCGTAGGGCGGGCTTCCCGCTCCCTCCTCGATATTTCGCCGACCTCGGCGGTGGAATCCGTACTCGACCTCGGTGCCGGTTGTGGCGTCCAGAGTCTTGCCCAGCCGGATGCAAAGTCGATTGTCGCGACGGACATTCACCCCCGGGCGCTGTTTTTTGCCCGCGCTACTTTCGCCGCAAATGGCTTCGACCAGGCGCAGGCCGTCGAAGGTTCGTGGTTTGAACCGGTTGCAGGCAAGAAGTTTGACCGCATTGTGGCGAACCCGCCGTTCGTCGTAGGGCTGCCAAGTGTGGAACATGTTTACCGTGACTCAGGATTGAATCTGGACGGTGCCACCGAACTTATGATCCGCGGTCTGGCCGACCATCTCACCGACGGCGGCACGGCGCATCTGCTCGGTGCTTGGGCCCATATCGAAGGCGAAAGTTGGCAACAGCGCATCGCCTCTTGGCTCCCTGCTGAAGGCCTCGAAGTGTGGGTAACACAACGAGATGTCGCCACGCCGGCGGAATACATCGGCACCTGGCTTCGAGACGAGTCCATCGACCCCCGCAGCCCAGAAGGCTGCGAGCGCTCCCGTGCCTGGCTGGAGCACTTCCGCAACAGCGGCGTGACAGGCATCGGGTTCGGCTACATCACAGTCCAACGCATTGCCGGCCCGACTTCCGCCGTGTGCGAAGAAATGCCGCAGCCTTTGGCCGCTCCCTTCGGCGCCGAAGCCCAGGAGTATCTCGGCCGCGCCGAATGGCTTCGCGCACAAACTGCTAACACCATCCTCGAAGCTGCCTTTACTGTGCGACCCGGCGTCGCCTTAGAACGCGTTTCGCTTGCCGACGTCGACAGCGGCCAGGGCTTCACTGAGTTCGATACGCGCATCTCACGCACCGACGGCCCCGCCTGGACACACTCAATCGATGAGTCCGTCGCAACCATCCTGGGTGCACTGCATCCCGAAGCTGCCCTGGGCTCCGTCATCGACATCATGGCAATGTTTGGAGCCTTTGATGAGTCCGAAGTCCCTGCAATCAAGGACGCCCTAGTTCCCATCGTCGTTGACTTGGTTCGCCATGGTCTGATTCTCCCCGCCGAGCTCTTGGAGGATAAACAGTAAATGAAAGCCGTTCTCACCCGAGTTAAATCCGCGTCAGTCACTGTCGACGGCTCCGTTGTTGGCCACGTTGACGGAGGCGATACCGGCGCCATTTTGGCGCTCGTAGGTGTTGGCCGCGAGGACACTGCCGATGCTTGGGAAACGATGGCCCGCAAGATTGCGGAGCTGCGCATTCTGGATGGCGAGCTCAGCGCTGTCGACGCTGGCGCCCCGGTGCTCGTTGTTAGCCAATTCACGTTGATGGGGGCGACAAAGAAGGGACGGCGGCCGTCGTGGGTAGACGCGGCTCCGGGCCCAGAGGCCGGACCCGTCATAGAAAAAATTGTCGAGAACTTGCGCAATCGTGGCTTGACGGTCGAAACGGGACAATTTGGAGCGATGATGGAGGTCGCATCCGTCAATGATGGACCCTTTACAGTTCTCATAGAATGCTAGTCGCGGCAGTTTTTCTTAACATTATATTTGCATGGCAAAATTACCCTATTGACATTCATCAACTTTCACGGGAACATTTCCGTAACTCCGTGCGTTGTAGTTATCGAGTCCACTTAAAAATCCAGGAGGCAGATTCATGAAGAGTGCCGATATTCAAAATGACGAACTGGAAGGTCAGCCACGGGACAAGGGGCGCCGCACTGGCAATAACTCCAATCCGTCCGCCGATTTGGTTCGTGTGTATTTGAACGGCATCGGAAAGACTGCTCTTCTCAGCGCTGAAGAAGAGGTGGAACTTTCTAAGCGCATTGAAGCCGGTGTATACGCCGAGCATTTGCTGCAGACCGGCGCGAAAATGACCCGCGCAAAGAAGCGTGATGTCAAGATTTTGGCAAAGGAAGGTAAGGCTGCACGCGCCCACCTACTCGAAGCCAATCTCCGTCTTGTGGTCTCGCTGGCGAAGCGCTACACCAACCGCGGTATGCCTCTGCTGGATCTAATCCAGGAGGGCAACTTGGGCCTCATCCGCGCCATGGAAAAGTTCGACTACACCAAGGGTTTCAAGTTCTCCACTTACGCAACGTGGTGGATTCGCCAAGCTATTACCCGCGGTATGGCTGATCAGTCGCGCACCATTCGCCTCCCTGTTCATTTGGTTGAGCAGGTCAACAAGATTTCTCGTATCAAGCGTGAGCTCTACCAGCAACTCGGCCGTGAGGCTACGAATGAGGAATTGGCAGAGGAATCCGGCATTCCAGAAGCCAAGATTGAGATGCTGCTGCGTCAGTCCCGCGACCCGGTGAGCTTGGACATGCCGGTGGGCACTGATGAGGAAGCTCCTCTGGGAGACTTCATCGAGGACTCAGAGGCAACTGATGCCGAGGAGGCAGTTGTCGCTTCCCTGCGTCACCACGATGTCCGCAAGGTTCTGTCCACTCTCGAGATTCGAGAGCAGGAAGTTATTAAGCTCCGCTACGGTCTCGACGATGGCCTGCCCCGCACGCTGGATCAGATTGGCCGCCACTTTGGCCTGTCTCGAGAGCGCGTCCGCCAGATTGAGCGGGAAGTTATGTCCAAGCTCCGCGAGGGTGACCGTGCTGACAAGCTGCGTGAGTACGCAAACTAACGCCACATGGCGGTGACATCGATAGGGTTCCTAATTTCAGCCCTGAGATAGAGCTGGACTTCAATGCCGACCCCGTGCCGGAGTTTCATCCACACTGGCGGTCGGCGTTTTCGTCTGCACGTCGAACTTTCGACATCGCGTACGCTCCCTTCCGTCTCAGCAGCGCCCACCGAACCAAGCTTTTCGCTGCCTAATCAGCACCAAAGCCACTAGATTTGCGAGCCCTAACATCTTTCTTGCTCAAGTGTGGTTATCCTAATACTTGAGTGAAAACTTTTAAGACTGTGTTATCGGAGGAAAACCGTGAGGGATTTGGTTGACACCACGGAAATGTACTTACGTACGATTTTCGAACTCGAAGAAGAGGGCATCATTCCTTTGCGTGCTCGCATTGCCGAACGCCTTGAGCAGTCGGGGCCGACCGTTAGCCAAACCGTTGCGCGCATGGAGCGCGATGGCCTTCTCGTAGTTGCCCCAGATCGCAGCTTGCAGCTTTCCGACGAGGGCCGCAGGCTGGCCACGGCTGTCATGCGTAAGCACCGCCTAGCTGAGCGCCTACTTACGGATGTCATTGGCCTCGAATGGGACAAGGTTCACGACGAAGCCTGCCGCTGGGAGCACGTAATGAGTGACGAGGTCGAGCGCAAACTTCTCGACGTGCTTGACTCTTACACACGCTCCCCATTCGGCAATCCGATTCCCGGTTTGGGAGACCTCGGTGGGACTCAGTCACCAGAGTCGTTAGAGAACGTTCGCCGACTGTCCGATCTAAACCCCGGCGAGTACACCGTTGAGATCGTCCAGATTAACGAAATCCTGCAGGTCGAGCAGAGCTACATGAAGCGTCTCCACAAGGCTGGAATTATGCCGGGTACTGAGGCACTTGCCGAGGTTGCCGCCGGCCGCGTGACTCTCGCCCGTGGTGATCATTCTCTTGACATTCCGGATACTCTGTCTCACGCAATCATGGTGATTATCAAATGAAACTCCTCGTCACTGGTGGTGCCGGCTACGTCGGTAGCGTGTGCTCGGCAGTATTGATTTCTCTTGGCCACGACGTCACCATTCTGGACAACTTCTCTGTTGGCAACCGTGATGCGGTGCCAGAGGGCGCGACCCTAGTCGAAGGCGATGTGGCGGACAAGGCCTACGAGGTTCTGTCCTCCGACAGCTTCGACGGCGTCGTTCATTTCGCTGCGAAATCGCTTGTTGGCGAGTCTGTTGAGGTTCCTTCCGACTACTGGCACAACAATGTGGGCCAAACCCTGAAGCTACTCGACGCAATGCGTGATACCGGTACGAATAACCTGGTGTTCTCTTCGACAGCTGCAACCTACGGTGAGCCAGAGAAGACACCAATTACCGAAGACATGCCAACCGCACCGACCAACCCTTACGGTGCCACCAAGCTGGCCATGGACTACGCCATCTCGTCTTACGCCAAGGCATACAACATCGGCGCTACCAGCTTGCGTTACTTCAATGTGGCGGGTGCCTGGGGCGGTTTTGGCGAAAACCGTGAGGTGGAAACTCACCTCATCCCCCTGGTACTGCAGGTTGCGCTCGGTCACCGCGACAAGATTATGGTCTTTGGCAATGACTGGCCGACTCCGGACGGCACCGCGGTTCGTGACTACATCCACATCAAAGACCTCGCCGATGCGCACGTCTTGGCACTGGAGTCCAACACGCCGGGAACCCACCGTATCTTCAACCTCGGTTCTGGCGACGGCTTTTCGGTTCGCCAGGTTATTGAGACCTGCCGTAAGGTCACCGGTCACCCGATTCCTGCTGAGGATGCACCGCGTAGAGCCGGTGATCCGGCAACCCTTATTGCCTCTTCTCAGCGCGCCATGGACGAGCTCGGATGGAAGCCCAATCATACGGAGCTGGAAACCATCGTCGCCGATGCATGGGAGTACACCAAGAACCTCGGCGACCGAGCCCACTCGGCGCACCGCTAGGTACTGCAGCACAGCTTGCAGGGTCGCTAATCAATACGCGGCATTTTCACCTTGTATACCCTGCGCAGCACCTCTTGTGCCGCACCAAGAATTGTGCCAACGCACCTCGGCACAATTTGATTGGCGACCGCAATTTCCAGCAACTGAGTCAGTGAATGATTCGGTTGCTCCCCCGCTGCCTCATCGAGAGCTGTTTGCGCATAGTTCTCCAGCCCAGCCGCGAACTTTGCGATGGCAAAACACGCTAAAGCGTTAGCACGCAGGCTGCCGCGGTGGACGATTGCGGCCTCGCGCCAGATTTCTCCCATTGATTGCGCCAACTGCGTAGTAATGAAAATCATGGACATATCGCGCAAGGTGACGTTGGTCAGTGCTGCAGCAATGGCATATCCCGCGGTTTCATCGCGAACCGCCTCATGTGCATCCATCACACCATCGGCCACGTTTTCCACGGCGGCTTTTAGCATGTCGAAATGCTCGATGAGCGCGGGATTGTCCGAACCAATTTTGAGCTTCCTAGGCTGCTCAACGGCTGTCGCTCGTTCCCGGAGGCGTTCAATCAGAGCCCTGTCTTTACTGTCGCGGAATTGGCCACCTCGAAAATAGCTGCGGTACTCCTCATAGTTTTTGAAAATCTGCTCTCCCTGCCGAGAGATTAGATTTGCATTGTCGGTCATCAGACTGTCACCGACAATGCCGACGATCTCTCCCTGCTCGTCCGTGACAACTTCCCCCGCAGCAATAGTGGCAACGCCCGCCAAACGCACCTCATGCAGGCCGCCTTCTCGCAGCCAGCCTGTAATAGGTGTGGAGTCCTTTTCAATCCCCCAGGATTCGTCGATGATAAACACATCTGCGTGAGTGCATCCTTCATCGAGCAGGAAGTCCGCGGCTGCCCGCACCAAGTCAGGATTGTTCTCCATCGAGGCCACATCCTTAATCAGCATCGGGCCAGCATGCGCTGTCGGATCAAACTCGACCTTGCCATCGATGAGATCTTCGACCTGCTGACGATACAACGCCGCAATCACTACCTGCCCCCGCGGATAGAATCCAACGATTCCCGGCAGGTTCGTCAGAAAAACACTCGGCTCAATTTCAGGCTTTTGTCCTGCACCGAAGTTCTGTTTGTTTCCCATTAATTCCTTACCCCTTTTCCCCCATTGGAATAGCTCGACAGCGGACAATCCTCTCGCCATCTGGTGGCTCTCATTGTTATCGAATCCGCAACAGCCTTGCTTGTGCGCGACCGGAAAAATCGGCCCATCTGTGGACTACTTTCTACTTGTGGATAACTGGAATAGTTTCTGCGGTATCGTGGTTGTTTACTTCAAATGACGAAAAATGTGATGCAGGAGGTAGTCGTACGTGAGTGATCCGACCGACAAGCCTCAGGGCAATATGTACGAGGTAGTTTTTCCGGTTCCTGACGTAACGGGAAGCGAGGGCCATCTGACCCTGGTCATTGCACTTAGCGGTTATGCGGATGCCGGTAATGCCGTCTCGGAATCAGCTAGTTTCCTCTTGGATGCTCTCGAGCACCGTCCATTGGTGAACTTTTCTATCGACGAGCTGATTGATTATCGTTCTCGCCGTCCCTCTGTGACGATGAACCACGACCAGATTGTGGATGTATCCGATTTGAACCTGTCACTCAATGTGGTTCGCGACAACGTCGGTAAGCCGTTCTTGCTGCTTTCTGGCCCTGAGCCAGACATGCGGTGGGAGGCTTTCTCGACTGCCGTTGCAGAGTTGGCGGAGCGCTACGATGTCGGTCGGACTGTGTCGCTGTACTCGGCTCCGATGACGGTTCCGCACACCCGACCACTGGGCATCATCGCCCATGGCACAGATAAGCGGAAACTCGGTGATATGCATACCTGGGGAAACCGCGTCACAGTTCCGGGTGCTGCGAGCCTGAACATTGAGTACGAGCTCGCAAGCCGCGGTTGTGATGCCTTTGGTTTCACCGCACAGGTGCCACACTATGTCGCGGCCTCTGAGTATCCGCTGGCGTCACTGCGGCTGTTGCAGGAGGTAGCAAAACTAGCCAAGCTCGAGCTCCCGCTTGAGGCGTTGGAGAAGGAATCCGCGCGGGTGGCGGAGCTGCTCAATACGCAGACGAATGATTCCGGCGAGGTCTCTCAGCTGGTCAATCTTCTCGAGGAACAGTACGACCAGGAAGTTCAACGTCGTCAAGAGCTGGAGACTTCTCCCCTGCTTGGACCTAACGGCGAGATGCCTTCGGCCGACGAGATTGGCGCTGAGTTCGAAAGGTTCCTCGCTTCTCAACCGCTGCGCCCAGTAGAGGATTCTTCCTCGCTTGACGACGAGGCGGAGACCCCGGCCAGCTCGGATTCCTCGGCAACTACATCAGAGGACACTGACGCACACTCGGAAGAATCCGAGTCGGCCTCGGCGGATGATAGGTCTGCGGAGTTTTCTGCAGACGGCACTGCCGAACAGCCTGAGTCAGAACAGCCTCGGGAAGAGCAGGCGGAAAGCGAAGAATCCGGTGAACCGGAACAACCTCGCCGTCGGCGCGGCTGGAAGCCCTGGTTCCGCTTCTAATCCGGGGTTACCGCTAGGGTGGGAAGCGTGTCACTATCTGAAATGCTTCCCGACCTAGCTGAGGTTCCAGAGTCCCTTTTCGACGATGCGATTATGGACTCGTTCATTGCCTGGACCAGGGATCAGGGCATCACGCTCTACCCGGCCCAGGAGGAGGCCGCTATTGGTCTCGCTGGTGGCGACCACGTCATCCTTGCCACTCCGACAGGTTCGGGCAAGTCCATGGTGGCTATTGCTGCCCACTTCTGCGCCCTCGCTCGTGGCCAGCGCAGCTTTTACACAGCGCCTATTAAGGCCTTGGTCAGCGAGAAGTTCTTTGCCCTCTGCGAGGTCTTTGGCGCTGAGAACGTCGGTATGATGACCGGCGATGCCACCGTCAACGGTGGTGCACCCATCATCTGCGCAACTGCGGAAATTGTCGCCAATATCGCCCTGCGCGACGGGGCCGACGCCGATATTGACCAGGTGGTAATGGATGAATTCCACTTCTATGCGGATCCCGATCGCGGGTGGGCATGGCAAGTGCCCTTGCTCGAGCTTTCCCGTTGCCAATTCCTGTTGATGTCCGCCACTCTCGGCGATACTCAAAAGTTTGAGACGGATTTGAAGGAACGCACGGGACTCGACGTCAACCTCGTTACAGGTACGACGCGCCCGGTACCGCTGGATTTCCACTATGTCTACACACCAGTTCATGACACGCTGGCGGAGTTGCTGGAATCCGGCAAAGCCCCAATCTACATCGTCTTTTTCTCCCAGCGCCAAGCAGCTGAACAGGCTCAGGCACTGACCGGTCTGAAGCTGCTGACGAAGGAGGAGAAGGAGCGGATTCGCGAAGAGATTGGCGATTTCCGGTTTACCACGGCCTTTGGTCGAGTTCTTTCCAAGTTGGTGCGCCAGGGCATTGGCGTCCACCATGCGGGAATGCTGCCGAAGTACCGTCGTTTGGTTGAGCGTCTCTCTCAGACTGGTCTGCTGAAGGTCATCTGTGGCACGGATACCCTCGGCGTCGGCATTAACGTGCCTATTCGCACGGTGCTGATTACCGGTTTGGCCAAGTTCGATGGCCGTCGTAGCCGTATTCTCAAGTCACGCGAGTTCCACCAGATCGCTGGACGCGCCGGCCGTGCTGGCTACGACACCGAGGGCACCGTAGTTGTCGAAGCACCTGAACACGAAATCGAAAACGCCAAGCTGCGGCGCCGTGCCGGCCAGGATGAGGCCAAACTGAAGAAGTTGCGGCTGAAGTCCGTTCCCAAGGGCGAAGTGACATGGTCGGAGAAGACCTTCGACAAAATCGTTTCTCAGCCACCGGAGCCGCTGACCAGCCGCTTTGCAGTTACCAACGGTATGTTGCTCAACGTCATTGCACGTGGTGGCGATACCTACGAACACATGCGTCATCTGCTGCGCACCAATCACGACACCCGCCACCAGCAAAATGAGGCTATTCTGACCGCAATTGAGCTCTACCGCGGTTTGGTCAACGCGGGAATCGTCGTCATGCATGGCGAGGGCGATGACTGCCGCCCCGAGCTGACAATGGAGCTGCAGCGTGACTTCGCGCTCAATCAGCCGCTGTCGCCTTTCGCCATCGCCGCGCTCGAACTGTTGGATAAGGACAGCCCGAACTACGCACTCGATGTCATCAGTGTGTTTGAGTCAATTCTGGAAGACCCTCGCCCACTGCTCATCGCGCAGCAGAAAAAGGCACGCGGTGAAGAAATCGCCGCGCTCAAGGCCGAGGGTGTTGATTACACCGAACGTATGAACATCGTCGAAGACATCACATGGCCGATGCCGCTTGCCGACGAGCTGGAGGGCGCATTCGACACCTATGCTCAAGGTCACCCGTGGGTGCGTGAGTTTTCGCTGTCGCCCAAGTCTGTGGTGCGCGAGATGGTGGAAAAGGCCATGACTTTCTCGGACGTGGTATCTGAGTATGGAATTGCCCGCTCTGAAGGTATTTTCCTGCGCTACCTCACCGATGCCTGGCGCACTTTGCGACACACTCTCCCTCCGGAAGCCGCTAACGAGGAACTCCGGGACATTGTGGAATGGCTCGGCGAGCTCGTTGTGCAGGTGGATAACTCCCTGGTGGATGAATGGGCGCAGATGGCCGATCCGGACAAGCCATTGGACGAGGAAACTCTCAAGGAAGCGGCTTTTGGCACCGACGAGTCGCGGCCCCTTACAGGCAACGAACGTGCATTTACCCGTATGGTGCGCAATCTCATGTTTCGCCACGTGCAGCTCTTTGCCTTTGAAAAGGAGGAGGAGCTGGCCGACCTGGACAACTACCTCGACGATGCGCCAGATTGGCCTGCCGCGATGGATGACTACTTCGATGAATACGATGACCTAGGGATCGATGCAAAGGCTCGCGGCGGCGATATGATTTCGATTGACCGCAAGGCTGGTGAGGGCCTATGGCATGTGATCCAGATACTCGATGACCCTGAGGGCGACCACGGCTGGCGCTTTGAAGCGGGCGTTGACTTGGCTGCATCTGATGAATACGGCGAGGTCAGGTTGGCATCGCTGCGAATTATTCAGGGATAAACGCGAAAAACCGGGCTGGAACTACCAGCCCGGTTTTGCTTATTTCATACGCTACTGCGGCATGCGCCAAGAGAGCTTTAGGCAACAGCGTCTATGTAGGCCTGCCGTACCAGTTCAGCAATTCGATTGAACTCGCCGCCGCGTACCGATGATGCGCGGTGAACCAGCCCAATGGTGCGTCCCGGCCGTGCCGGACCTTCGAATCGCGCAACAGCCAGGCCGGGACGGTCGGCCTCAATCTTGACAGCCGATTCCGGTACAAGCGACTGCCCCAACCCACCGGCAACACACTGCACGACGGTCGATAGAGAAGCCGCCCGTGTTTCCAAGCTGGAGGTCTCGCCGTGAACAGCATCGACCTTGCGACAAATATCCAACACTTGGTCGCGCAGGCAATGACCGTCGTCAAGCAGAAGCAAGTCCAAGTCTCTGATTGCCTCAAGCTTTACCTCTTCCTTACCTGCCAGCGGATGATCCTCTGGCACGACGATGTAGAACTCTTCGTCGTAGAGGTAGATCTCTTCAAAGGAAGGCACATCGGACGGCAGTGCCATGATGGCTGCATCAATGGTGCCGGAGCGAAGTGATTCGATGAGGCGCTCGGTCGGCTCTTCGACGATCCTAGGCTTTAGATCTGGCAGCTCGTCACGAACCAACTGGAGGAAGTTGGGCAGCACGTATGGAGCAACCGTAGGGATAACACCAATGGATAGTGGTCCGGACAAATCATCTGTACGGCCAGAGGCGCGAGCAACGATCTCGTCAACAATTTCAGATGCTTGGCGGGCATATGGAATCAGACCGCGACCGAGTGGCGTCACCAGCACTCGGCGAGTCGAACGCTCTACAAGCTGCACCCCCAGTCCCTGCTCAAGGGTGGAAAGCGCTTGTGACAGGCTGGGCTGTGAAATGCCGAGGCGGGCAGCGGCTTGACCGAAGTGACCGGTATCGGCAATCGCGACAAAGGCACGTAACTGAGGCAAAGTGGGCCGATAATCTCTATTACGCATACCTATAAGCCTACACGAGCTTATTAACTTTTTCCTCTTGACGGTTCGGGAATCCATAGGCATAATGGTGTGTGACCCCAAAAGGAATACATTCAGGAGGATTCCATGGCAATTTTGACTGTTGGCGACAAGTTCCCCGAGTTTTCTCTGACCGCTCTGAAGGGCGGCAACCTGCGTGATGCAAACGCTTCTTCTCCGGATGACTACTTCGAGCAGGTAACCAATGAGTCCTACGAGGGTAAGTGGAAGGTCGTCTTCTTCTACCCGAAGGACTTCACCTTTGTCTGCCCGACTGAGATTGCTGCATTCGGCAAGCTGAATGAGGAATTCGAGGACCGTGACACCGTTATTCTCGGTGGCTCTGGCGACAACGAGTTCTCCCACTTCAACTGGCGTGCAACCCACGAGGAACTGCTGGACATCCCGTTCCCGATGTTCTCCGACATCCGCCATGACCTGATGCGTGCACTCGGCGTCGAGAACGCTGACGGTGTTGCAGACCGCGCAACCTTCATCATTGACCCGGACGGCATCATTCAGTTCGTCTCCGTTACCCCGGACGCTGTCGGTCGTAACGTTGACGAGGTTCTGCGTGTTCTCGACGCTCTTCAGTCTGAAGAGGTCTGCGCATGTAACTGGCAGAAGAATGACCCGACCAAGAACATCGACAAGATGGACGTTCTGAAGCAGGAGCTGAAGTAACTCATATGAGCATCGATAACCTTCGTTCCGGTCTACCGGAGTACGCCAAGGACATGAAGCTGAACCTTGGCACTCTCACCCGTTCTACGGAACTCTCCGAGCAGCAGCTGTGGGGTACCCTGCTTGCATCCGCTGCTGCCACCCGCAACGAGACCGTTTTCTCCGAGATCGCTGAGGAAGCCGAGGAGCACCTGTCTGACGAGGCTTTCGAGTCTGCGCTTGGTGCGGCCACCGTTATGGGCATGAACAACGTTGCTTACCGCACTCGCCACATGCTCGGTGATGACTACGCACAGGTCAAGTTCGGCCTGCGCATGAACATCATCTCCAATCCGGGTGTCGAGAAGGAAGACTTCGAGCTGTGGTCTCTGGCAGTTTCTGCCATCAACGGCTGTGAAGCTTGCGTGACTTCTCACGCAAAGGTCGTCCGCGATGCTGGTCTGACCAAGGAGCAGGTCTGGGAAGCTGTGAAGATTGCAGGCACCGTCTCTGGTGTTGCACAGGCTGTCTTCGCTGAGGCTACCCGCTAAATATTCAGAGCTTAGGTTCGGCTTTTGATAGCCGAACGCTCCCCCGCAGGATTACCTGCTGACGAAATAGCGCCCGAGGAACCAATTTTTATCGGTTCCTTGGGCGCTTTTTCTTGTACGTTTTTGGCTACTGCTGTGGCGGGTAATAACCCGGATTCTCCTGGGCTTCATTAACTACTCGACGGCCACCGATGAGCTGACGGTAGATATGTACTTGCACGAGGAGAGCAAGCGGGACTGTGTACAACATACCGATATAGAAGAGCATTGCACCTGCGGAAGAAACAATTGACGTCAGAATGAATGCAACGAGCATCGTCCAATACTGAGGCTTCACCAAGCGCCATGCGACGACCGGAGCCTCAAGTGCTGTTGCTCGACCATCAAAAACAAGAAGCGGCATAGTCGCTGTGATTGGCATGATGAAGATGGACAGCACAAGTACCAACAGGTAGCCGATGGGAATCATCGCAGCTGCAGCTTCACTGCCGTTGGCAGACAGGGATACTCCAGCGATGAAGAGCACCATCCCCGGAAGCATGGCGAGCAGCCCCACCAGGAACGTGACAATGTAGGCACCGATAAGAGATCCCCACCGGTTTACACGGAAGAAAGTACCGTAGCTCGGCACTCGGCCGTCGACAGCTTCGAATGCACCGCGCAGCATAAATGCCTGCATCGCGAACATGCCCACGGCAAATAGGAGTGCCATCGCGCCGAGAGTCGCGAACATTGACCCTAGATCCTCAAACGGAACATCGCCTGGATAGTTCGGCTCAAAGTCCGGATCGAAGTCACCAGTCGCAAAGAGAATTGCCGCTGCGCCAACAATCAGTGCGACTAGTACGGCGAAGAACGTCAGCATGATGCCAAGCCAGGAAGCAAAATTGCTGTTTAGACTACGAAACGCCGCGGAAAAGGCACTTCCAATGTCGACCTTCGTCGGCCCCTGTGCCACAGGCTTCACCGGCGGCTCATCGCCACCTGGCATGTTGACTCCGGGAGCAAGTGCACCGGCTGCAGAAGCCCCGCTGGACTGGTGCTGCCAGTAGCTCGAGTCCGCACCATAGGGTTGCCCGCCGTAACTATCGCGCGACTCGCCAGTTCCATAAGAAGGAATTTCGCCATAAGCCTGTTCACGGCCGTAAGTCTGATTCCACTGTGGCGAATCCTCTGGTCCACGCGGGCCATGTTGTGCGTCCGAATCGAACCCGTAAGGGTTGTAGTCCTGCGAACCATTGTTGGGAAAACCGTGACTCTGGGAGTCATAGTTATTGGACTCATTGTCCCGGCTGCCGTCACCGTAAGAATCGTTGTTGCTATATGGATCGTTTGAGGTATTCATGAAGCAAATTGCTCCTGCCAAATTGACGGATACATACAAATAACGCGCACAACGGACTATACGTGAGACAAGCCCTTGATGAGTTTTTAAAGGCCGAAGTATAAGTCACATTGTGCGCATGGACGTATTTAATTGGACGTTCTTACACGAGCTCCACCGCGGCGACTCCCTCGAACTCGTTCAGCGAATCACCGGCACCCAACGCGCTACCACGCACGATGATGTCATACTTGCCCGGCGCGACTCCTCCGGTCTCCCAAGTGACCTTGGCGGTGGTGTAATTACCGTCCTTGGCAAATTCAATGACAGTTGCCTGGTCCCAGTCGTCAGAAACGATCTCACCGCGGTCATTCTTGATGAGTAGGTAGCCGTCTTCCAGTCGCAAGTCGTTATTCGGATTTGCCGCGACGAATTGGGCAACGGCCTGCTGCCCTACCGTGACGCTTGCAGTCGATTCGAGCACGTCACCAAAATTCTTGCCCATTGGTACGGAATCGATAGTCTTTCCTCCTGCTGGCGACGGCGGGATGATGCCAGTGAGATCACCTGCAGCACTGCCCGGGTCGACAGCCATGCCGTCGGCAAGCGCGTGGGCGAGATCGTGATAGATGGAGATCATCGCACTGAGCGTGTACTTGCCGAAAGCCGTTGCGCCGCCCTCGTAGTCCTGCTGATCGTATTCCTCTGGGGTAACGACGTAGTGTCCATAGCTGTTGGTGTAGCCCTGGCAGATGACAGTGTCGATTGGAACGCCGAGGACATCGGCGACGTGCTGACGCATGCGGTAACCCGACATCGTGGTGGGTTCAAGGCCGTTGGTAATCAAGGTGAAGCCACCGATGCGGGTGATGGAGAACATGTGGGTCTGCTGGAGAAGACCATCGATGTAGCCCACTGGCAGCAGGCATTCTTTCTCGCCCTGAATCTCCCCGATATTTTTCGGGAGTACGACGTTATTGAGCTGACGTACCCACGGTGTGCCTCCACGCTGGCCCTCGTTGAAACCTAGGGCTGGTTCGCCGCCGCCGTCCTCCTGGCTACTGGCTGCGAAGGCCGCACCGAGGATTGCAGGTCCAGTGCGGTGCGGCTGGCCGTCGGGCGTGAATTGGCCGTCAATGTCGACATCGCCGAGGTTGACCCACTTGTGGACGGTAGAGATTCCGCCTCCTGGCAGTGCAATGGTCTGACCCTGGGTAGCGTCAATCTGACGCTGACCGAGAATGCGGGCGGACTCTGCTTCGTCTCCGTTGCCGGGACCCGAATTTGGCACGAGCCCCATGTTCGGGCTGATGTCACCCGGGCACGACATGGTAAATGCGGCGACAAAGGGGGCATCGGCCGGCTCACGGTGGGTAACCCCGCGGTCGACCTCAACCTTCCATGCTGCATAGCCCTTGTTGTCGCCGTCGATGATGGTGTGCTCGGGGCCGAAGGTGGTCGGATGAATTCCATACCAGTTAATGAATCCGACTTCGCGACCACCGCGACTCACGTGCAGTGTATGGCTTTCCGGGTTGACTCCGTCGGGGAAAAGACGCTGTTCTTCCTCGGGGTTACGCCTGAATGCCTCCAGGGAGCGGTTAACACCCGCATCCTTGGCAATCCCCTTGGTCAGGTGGATAGTCGACGGCTGGTAATCAGCGTGTGCACGTTCAATAGCCTTGACCACACCGACGACCACAGCTTCGAAAGTGACGGGACGGAAACCGAGAGTAGTCAGGTCGACCATAAGATGGCCCGATGTACCACCCGGCGCGACATGCGTATGAGATGCGCAGATAAGCACGTTGCCCTCGTGGTAGAGGTCTCCGAAGAGAGCTCGCAGTCGCCGCAGAACTTCCATCTGGATGGACTGGAACATGAGCCCCATATCTGCGGTGACGTGGACGACACGGTTGTCGTTGTCATCACCGAAGATGAATGCACGCGCCATCTGGCGAAGACGCAGACCCGAGGTGGTCTGGTCCATGACCGCATACCCGTTCATGCCAGCGCCGAGTGGCTCGCCTGTCATGTCAGCCATTCCTCGACCGACATTCAAAGTGGTGGTCGAATTCCCCGCGGCGGCAGAAGCCCCGTTTGCAGGAGCGGCGTTTGCCTTTGATGCACCATTTACGGCAGGCATCATACTCGCAGCTGACACGGCAGTTGCTCCGACGAGGAAGCCTCGCCTGCCCACTTGGTACGGGGCGCGTGCGGTTGGTTCTGCCGAATTCGACGATGATGCCATCTGGGGATCGAGCATGTCACATCCTCTTCATATTTCTTTTTGAATATCAATATGTTGGACTTTAATCAGACAATCCCCTACGCGTGGCCTAATAAGCCAAAGTTCCCAAAATTCCCCCCGCGACAGCAGTAACCGATACGACATTCGCAAGGCAGTATCACTACCATGGACACAGTAGAATTTCGCAAGCTTTAGCGCGCTCCTCGCAGACACAACTTCAGAAAGGGCACCATGGCTCAGGCTGTCGGTTTTAACCGCGAAAAGTACATCGAAATGCAATCCGCTCATATTAAGAAGCGGCGCGCAGACATCGCAGGTGAAGGCGGCAAGCTCTATCTCGAAATGGGCGGCAAGCTATTTGATGACATGCATGCCTCGCGCGTGCTCCCCGGCTTCACGCCTGACAATAAAATCGCTATGCTCGATCGCCTCAAAGACGATCTGGAAATCATGGTGTGCATCAATGCCAAGGATTTGGAGCGCCACAAGGTCCGCGCTGACCTCGACATCACTTACGAAGACGATGTGCTGCGCCTCGTCGATGTCTTTCGTGAACGCGGGTTTCTAGTCGACAGCGTCGTCGTCACGCAGCTTTCCGACGACAACACCCTGGCAAAGAACTTCATTGAGCGCCTGCAGCGACTCGGATTGAGCGTAATCCGCCATCGCAATATCGAGGGCTACCCGACAAACACGGAGAAAATTGTCAGTGAAGCCGGCTTCGGGCTGAATGAATGGGCGCAAACGTCGCGGGACTTGGTCGTTGTTACAGCGCCGGGCCCGGGCTCTGGAAAGCTGGCGACCTGTCTATCGCAGATTTATCACGATCACAAACACGGAATTCGTTCCGGTTACGCAAAGTTTGAGACCTTCCCTATCTGGAACCTGGCACTCGAACACCCGGTAAATCTGGCCTACGAGGCGGCAACAGCTGATCTCGATGACATCAATCTCATCGACCCTTTTCATTTGGCCGCCTATGACACCAAGGTCACCAGCTATAACCGTGATGTCGAGGTCTTCCCACTGCTGCGCACTCTGTTGGAGAAGCTCGCGGGCGAGTCGCCGTACAAGTCACCGACCGACATGGGCGTCAATATGGCCGGTTACTGTATCGACGATGACGAAGTGTGCCGAGAGGCATCCAACCAGGAAATCGTTCGCCGTTACTACAAGGCTCTTGTCGACGAACACAAGAACAGCGCAGACGACGAAGTCTCACAGCGCATTGCCATGATTATGAGCAAGGCCAACGTGTCGACAGCCGCCCGCCGAGTCGTCGCACCAGCACTTGAAGTTGAGAAATCTACCGGGGCACCGGGTAGCGCAATCGAATTGCACGACGGCACAATCATCACGGGCAAGACTTCTGAACTACTCGGATGCTCAGCAGCAATGCTCCTCAACGCTCTCAAGAAGCTCGCCAATATCGACCCGGACTTGCACTTGCTCTCCCCAGCTGCCATTGAGCCAATTCAAACGCTTAAGACGCATCACCTGGGCAGCCGCAACCCCCGCTTACATACCGACGAGGTTCTTATCGCCCTTTCCGTGTCGGCGGCCACCAGCGACGATGCCCGCGCAGCCCTCGCCGAGCTGAAGAACCTTCGAAACTGCGATGTCCACACCACCACCATTCTGGGCAGCGTGGACGAAACAATTTTCCGCAACCTCGGTGTGCTAGTGACTTCGGAGCCTAAGTACCAGAAGAAGGCTCTCTATCAGAAGCACTAAGCCATACCAGCAGCTCACGCCGAAAATAGGATAACTGAGAGAGCAGACTAGAATAGTCCCCGTGAGCATCAGCAAGATTCTTCTGTACTACCAGTTCGCCCCACTGTCCGATCCGCGTGCCATCATGCTATGGCAGCGCGATCTTTGCGAGTCGTTAGGGCTCAAGGGCCGCATTCTGGTGTCCGAGCACGGCATCAATGGCACCGTCGGCGGTGATCTCGATGCCTGCAAGAAGTACATCAAGAAAACCAAGCAGTACCCCGCTTTTCACTCCATGCAGTTCAAGTGGAGCGAAGGCGGCGCTGATGACTTTCCAAAACTCTCCGTCAGGGTTCGCGACGAAATCGTCGCTTTCGGTGCTCCGGGTGAGCTGAAAGTCGATGTCGATGGTGTCATTGGCGGCGGCACACATTTGAAGCCGGAAGAGGTCAATAAACTGGTCGAGGAACGCGGCGACGATGTCATCTTCTTCGATGGCCGCAACGCAATGGAAGCCGAGATTGGCAAGTTTAAAAACGCTGTCGTCCCGGACGTAAAGACCACGCACGACTTCATCGACGAACTGGAATCCGGTAAGTACGACTGGATGAAGGACAAGCCGGTTATCTCCTACTGCACCGGCGGCATCCGCTGCGAGATCCTCTCCGCACTTATGAAGAACCGCGGTTTCGAAGAGGTCTACCAAATCGACGGCGGTATTGTGCGCTACGGCGAAAAGTTTGGCAATAAGGGGCTGTGGGAAGGCTCCCTATATGTCTTCGACAAGCGCATGCATATGGAGTTTGGCGATGGCATCGAAGACGAGGACTACGTACAGCTCGGGCACTGCGTCCACTGCGGCAAGCCCACAAACACCTTCCAGAACTGCATCAACGAAGATACCTGCCGTCGTCAGGTGCTTATTTGCGATGATTGCTGGGAGCACACCGAGACACAGCACTGTGGGCGCGAGGACTGCAAGGAAGTTGCCGAAGAGCTAGCAGCCGCAAAGTAGGACGCTCCCTGCTGCCATCGGACTATCTCGAGCACCTCTTAATCAGCACAGATGTGGGTTGTCTCCCCAGACGCGGCTAATCTAGTAGGCAACCATGAGTACTCCTAGCCGTTCTGATAAACCAGCTCCACGTGCCCAGTCGGGAAACCACCACTCCGGCCACCGCAATTCCGCCAGGCCACAGCGCTCTGGCAAACCTGCTAAGGACACGCGTAAAAAGGAGCTCTACCAGCTCGCTGATCAATTGCCGATTCGGGAGGCTCAGTCCTTCCGACGCCGGCTAAAGCGAGCATCCGCGCCGAAGGCGCTGTCTGCAATCTCTGCAGACCTCGACTTTGCGCTGGAGCGGTTAGAAGATCGTCGTAAAGCGATTCCTCGCATCACCTACCCTGCCCAGTTGCCGGTGTCCGCGCGCCGCGACGACATTGCAGAGGCGATTGAGAACAATCAGGTCGTCATTATTGCTGGTGAGACTGGTTCTGGTAAGACTACGCAGATTCCGAAGATATGCCTCGAACTGGGACGGGGCGTACGCGGCAAGATTGGCCATACGCAGCCCCGTCGTATTGCGGCGCGTTCGGTGGCGGAGCGAATTGCTCATGAGCTGGGCGAAAAGATTGGTCAGCACGTCGGCTATGCGGTGCGTTTCGATGACCGTGTCGGCAAGGATACCTGCATCAAACTGATGACCGACGGTATTCTGCTGGCCGAAATTGGCCGCGACCGCCTGCTACGTGAGTACGACACCATCATCATCGACGAGGCGCACGAACGCAGCCTCAACATCGACTTCCTGCTGGGATATTTAAAGCATATTCTGCCGCAGCGCCCAGATCTGAAGATCATTATCACTTCGGCGACGATTGATCCGGAACGGTTCGCCCGTCATTTCGCGCCTGACGACGAGCACCCTGCGCCCATCATCGAGGTGTCAGGGCGCACCTACCCGGTAGAAATCCGCTATCGCCCTCTGGTGCGGACTGTTGTTGCGAAAAATGGGCAAGAAAAGGAAGTCGCCATTGAGCAGATCGATGGTGTTATCGCTGCGTGCGAGGAGCTCATGCGGCTTGGCGATGGCGATATCCTGGTGTTCTTTTCGGGTGAGCGCGAGATCCGAGAAGCAGCCGAGGCCATCGAGGGCAAGCACTGGAAGGGGGTAGAAGCCGTTCCACTATTCGGACGGCTATCTAATGCAGAGCAGCATCGGATCTTCACCCCGCATTCCGGGCGTCGCATTGTGCTGGCGACCAACATTGCGGAAACGTCGCTGACAGTACCGGGTATCGAGTACGTCGTCGATACTGGTACCGCACGCATTTCCCGCTACTCCACCCGCACGAAGGTCCAACGTCTACCAGTCGAGGACATCAGCCAGGCATCCGCGAATCAGCGCTCTGGACGCTGTGGTCGTGTAGCTGATGGCGTGGCGATTCGTCTCTACAGCGAGGAGGATTTTCTCTCGCGCCCCGAGTTTACGGATCCGGAGATTCTGCGCACCAATCTCGCTTCGGTTGTACTGCAAATGATTTCGCTGCGGCTTGGCGCGATTGAGGCCTTCCCCTTTGTCCAGCCACCAGAGCAGAAGGCAGTGCGCGATGGCATTAACCTCCTCACAGAGCTTCAGGCTATTACCACAACGTCGGGGTCTGGGAGAGGCCGTGAATCTGGCTCCGGCTCCAGTGCCGACGCCCCCGAACTGACGGACATCGGCCGACAGATTGCCCGTATACCTGTCGACCCGCGCCTTGCCCGCATGCTGGTCGAAGGGTACGAAAACACCACTCTTGGGGCTGTGACCGTCATTGTCGCCGCGTTGTCTTTGCAGGATGTCCGCGAACGTCCGCTGGAGTGCCAAGCTCAGGCAGATCAGCTACATGCCCGTTTTAAGGACACCACCAGCGACTTCAACTCCCTGCTGAAGCTTTGGCAATACCTGGAGGAAAAGCGCCGCGAGCTTAGCGGTAACCAGTTCCGCAAGATGTGCAAGCGCGAGTACCTCCACTATTTGCGCGTTCGGGAGTGGCAGGACTTGGTGCGTCAACTCCACCAGGCAACGGCTGAGCTGGGCTGGAGTCTTTCGGCCCGCAGCTCAACCAGTGGTGTCGACGATCCCGACGAGGTGGCAAAGTCGCTGTTACCGGGTCTGTTATCGATGATTGGTACGCGCGAGGGCGAGGGCAAGGAATTTACTGGCACCCGAAACACGAAGTTCCTCATTCACCCCTCGTCCGCGTTGGCAAAGAAGCCGCCTCGCTGGGTGATGGCTGCGGAAATCGTCGAGACCTCGCGCACTTTTGCGCGCAACGTAGGCACGATTCAGCCACAGTGGGTAGAGAAGGTAGCCCCTCATCTGCTCAAGCACCAGTACTCAGAGCCTCACTGGTCGACTAAACGCGGTGCAGCGATGGCTTACCAGAAGTCGACGCTCTACGGCGTGCCTGTGGTGGTTGATCGCCTGGTGCCATATCACCGAGTCGATGCCGATGCCGCCCGCTCGATCTTCATTCGCTCTGCGCTTGTCGACGGCGAGTGGAACACACATCACGAGTTCTTCAAGAACAACCAAGACAAACTGGCCGAGGCCGAGAAGATCGAGGAAAAGCAGCGTTCGCGCGGCATTGTCGTCGATGACGACGTGCTCTACGCGTTCTACGACTCCAAGCTGCCCGCCTCTATCACCACGGCCGCCAATTTTGACCGCTGGTGGAAGAAAACTAAGCCCAAACAGCCGAATCTACTGGACTTTGATCCCAATAAGCTTCTCAACCCCGAAGCCGGCGACATCGATGACAATGCCTTCCCCGAAATGTGGCAGCAGGGCTCGGTCGATTTCTCACTGTCCTATAAATTCGAACCGGGCGCCCCTGATGACGGTGTGACTCTCCGTGTCCCCGTGCCTCTTCTTGCGGGTTTGCGTGAAGATGGCTTCGACTGGCAGGTGCCAGGTCTTCGCGCTGAGCTCGCAGAAGCCTACATTCGCACTCTGCCGAAGGCAATGCGCAAGTCCGTTGTCCCCGCACCGGATTTCGCACGCCGCGCGCTGGAGACGATGACTCCGTACTCAGGCCGTTTCGTCGATGTTTTTGCCGATGCTTTACGACGACTCGGAGGCTCGGGCATCAATGGTGCAGACTTTGCGCCTTCGAAGCTGCCAGCACACTTGCGCTTTAACTACGCAGTGGTAGACCGCCATGGAAAGATCGTCGATCAGAGCCGGGATCTTGCTGGGCTTCGAGACAAGCATGCCACGACCGTCTCAACGGCTGTGTCGAAACGTTCGAAGTCTGCAGCTCGCGAAGCTGTGAAAAAGTGGACTTCAGACAACTTGGGCGCCGTCTCAGAAACGGTCAAAAGTACTGTCGACGGTCAGTCCGTCACCATGTATCCGACGCTGGTGACCACTAAGGATGGCGTGGCCATCGAGGTCAAACCAACTAAGGCGCAGGCAGAGGCGACGTTGGCGACCACAAATCTGACAATGCTACTGCGGGAGTGCCCAGTAAATGGTGCACAAATGACTAAGGGGCTTCCACTCCAACAACGTGTTGGCGTGGACGCATGGCCACATGGGGGCGCCGATGGACTTGTCGAGGACTGCCGTGTCGCCGTGATCCGCGACCGTATGATGGCTGCCGGTGGCCCCGTCCGCGATCCGAAGGAATTCGACAAGCTACTCGAACACGTTCGTTCTGGTGTTGCCTCAGAGGTACGTCAATTGGTCGTCGGCGTTGCCCAGGCAATGCCCCGTTATGTCTCGGTGGTGAATCAGCTAAACAAGTGGGAAGGCGATGCCATCGACGATATGCGTCGCCAGCTGGCGTTCATGTTCCCTAAGGGCGCTGTGGCAAGGCACGGTTGGCAGCACCTACGCCATTTGCCGCGTTATCTCCAAGCAATGGAGATTCGATTTGAGGAAATGAACCGTGACCCGGACCGTGATGCTGAACGTGAGGATGAGGTGACTGAGGCCCGCGAATACTTGGCGGCAAAGCTTAAGCAGCTACCTAAGGCACGTTCGAATTCCGCGGAAGTACGGGATATTCAGTGGCTCATCCAAGAGCTGCGCGTCAGCCTTTTCGCACAACGCTTGGGTACCGCCCAGAGCGTATCCCTGACCCGAGTAAAGAAACGTGTGGATAAACTGCGTTAGTTCTTTTTAACCTCGTTGCCATTAGCCTGCGGTCCTTTCCCCTTGCGCATGCTGGCAATCTCTTGCGCGAAATCGTCCGCGGAGGAAAAGGACTTGTACACCGAAGCGAAGCGGAGATAGCCAACTTCGTCCAGTTCTTTGAGCGGCTCAAGGATGGCAAGGCCGATATCGTTTGAGTCCACCCGGGGCGTGCCTTTCTCGCGGAGGCTCTCCTCCACTTTTTGTGCAAGTTTCTTCAGCTGAGACTCTGATACTTCGCGCCCCTGGCACGCACGTCGAACACCCTGGATAACCTTTTCGCGGTTGAATTCCTCAGGGATTCCATCCCGTTTAACGACCATCAGCTGCGAGCGTTCAATCGTAGAAAAACGTTTGCCGCAATTCAGGCATTCCCTTCGGCGACGAATCCCCATACCGTTATCTATCAACCGTGAGTCCAAGACTCGTGTCTGATCATGATGACAAAACTGGCAATACACGGTCTCCAGTCTACGTCCCACCCCAACACCGGAAACTGGAATGATTATTGCGCGGAGTAGGAAGCGTACGTAGACGTAAAGGTGCTTTCGACCGCCTCACTTTGTCCCTGTTCAAAGACCATGCTGCCGAAAACTCCGAAGAAAGCACCAAGCCCTAGAGCCCATACCGCCATCAGGCGAGTCAGGTTAGTGCCTGCGGATACATCACTACGATTGGACTGCTGCGCCCTGCTAACGGATAGAGACGGACGCCCGTAGTTGACCGAGACATGACTGGGCCGCGACCTGTCCCTCCGCATTCGCGCCGATGAAGCCCCATTTCGATTGCGCTGTGCAATACGTGCACGCTGACCGGGCCGAACGATGTGCTGTGTGCAAGACGCACTACGTTCACCCCACACCAACGGAGCTTTCCGTGTCGTCCGAGCAGGGAGCTCGGAAACTTGAGAAAAGTCAATATCAGATGTGCTGCTAACACCAAGTGCGGTTGAAACCGTAGACATCATGTTTTCTCCCTTTCCAACGTTGACTCTCCCACCGTTGCCGGCCTGGAGAGAATAAGAGTTGTACGACCGTTTCCCGACGCTGTGGAGACTATGTCCAAGGGCGGATGCGGAGAATCCGTCTAGACCCTTTCATCAAACGACTGTTCGAGTAACTTGTCATGTTCGATTTATAACACCATGTTCGAATATTGTCTACTGCTATCCGGATTTATTTTCGATTTTCGACATCATCACCGCCTCCGAGCACGGATAATGTACACGTTTTCTAAAGAATTCAAGGGCGCACAGTGTTCGATGCTCGACGATTCGAACAGTTTTGAGTTATGATTCATTCGAAAGAGTTTGAGAAGGGATGTTCCATGGCTCAAAAGAAGAAAGCGAACCCTAAAACACTCACCGATCGGCAGCGTCGGATTCTTGACGTCATTTCGGATGCCGTCGTACTTCGCGGATACCCACCGAGCATTCGAGAAATTGGGGATGCTGTGGGCTTGAATTCCACCTCGTCGGTGGCATACCAACTCAAGGAGTTGGAGAAGAAGGGCTTTCTCCGCCGCGACCCACACAAACCCCGCGCGGTAAACGTAAGGGATTCGAAGTCCTCCGCTGGCACTTTCACTCCGGTAAAGCCTGGGCCAAAGGCTACTGGCACCACCCAAACTCCCGAGATGCCAGAGGACATGCCAGAGCCAATCTTCGTTCCTATCGTTGGACAGATTGCGGCTGGCAACCCTATTTTGGCGGAGCAGCATGTGGAAAGTCACATGGCACTTCCGATGGAGATTACGGGCTCTGGTCAGCTATACCTACTCAAGGTCGTGGGTGATTCCATGGTTGACGCGGGCATTCTCGACGGAGACTGGGTGGTAGTCCGTTCCCAAGACGTGGTCGAACAGGGAGATTTCGTTGCAGCCCTGTTTGAAGATGAAGCAACAGTCAAGGAATGGCACGAAGACGCTGCTGGCAAGTGGCTCATGCCCCATAATCGCGCCTTTGACCCACTCCCCGCGGAGCACGCCAAAATCCTCGGCAAGATTGTCAGCGTCCTACGCAGCCTCTAATTTCCCACATTTTCGTTGCCCGAAACAGACATAAACGGGCATACTGGGAACAGATAGTAAAGCTGAAATTTCTTAACAGCTAAGGAGCGGGGAATGTACGCAGAGGAACGCCGCCGGAAGATTGCGTCTTTGACAGCAGTCGAAGGGCGCGTGACGGTCGCTGATCTTGCGGAAGCTTTCGATGTCACAGCAGAGACGATTCGCCGTGACCTAGCTCAGTTGGATGCAGAGGGCGCAGTTCACCGCGTACACGGTGGCGCTGTGGCTACTCGTTCTTTTCAGACTGTTGAGTTTTCAGTTGCCGCTCGAAAGAACGCGCAAAAGGACGCGAAGCTCTCTATTGCCCGCTGTGCTGCGGATTTTCTGCCTGACTCTGGTGGTGGAATTTTTCTCGATGCTGGAACTACCACCGAGGCTCTTGCAGAGCTGATGGTCCACTCCCCTGATAACCGCCGTTGGTCGGTTGTCACAAACTCTCTTCCCAACGCCATCACACTCGCAGGATCGAACCGCATTGAGCTTCAACTCCTTGGCGGCCAAGTTCGCGTCATTACTCAGGCGGTTGCTGGCGATACGGCACTCCGCACTCTCGCGGTTATGCGTGCCGATGTCGCTTTCATTGGTTCTAATGCCTTGACAATTGACCACGGTCTTTCTACTGCTGATCCGCAGGAAGCGGCGGTAAAGCGCGCGATGATTACGAATGCGCGCAAGGTCATCGTTATGGCGGACTCGACGAAACTTGGCCGCGACTTTCTCGTCAGCTTTGCAGCATTGGAAGATATCGACGTCGTGATTACAGATTCCTCTGCCCCGGAACAGTTCGTCAACGATCTCAGGGAGCAAGGTGTCGAGGTTGTGGTTGCTTCATGATCCTGACCTTGACTGTAAATCCGTCAATCGATCGACTTGCTCGACTCGATACGGAGCTCAAGCGAGGTGGCGTGTTCCGCCTACCAATGGCTGAGGACATGGCTGGTGGCAAGGGAATTAATGTGTCCAAGGCGTTGCACTACGCCGGAGAAAAGACGCTCGCGCTCTACCCGGCATCGGACTCCGGAAAATTCACGCGCCTGTTGGAAGTCTCTGGCATACCCCATGAAGCCATCAACACGACTAACGAAGCCCGCGTTAATCTCACACTCGCAGAGCCAGATGGGACGACCACCAAGCTCAATTCCCCTGGCATGACATTGACGAAAGCGCACCGTAGGCGTGTCCTGGAGAAACTTATCCACCATGCTAAACACGCCACGTGGGTAGTTTTCGCAGGTTCATTGCCCCCTGGTGTCCCCAGGGATTTTTACGTTCAATGCACCGAGGCGGTGTATTCGGTCAACCCGAATATTCGTGTTGCTATGGATACGAGCGACGGCCCACTGACTGAGGTCGTTCGCGCATTTCCAAAGGTGCGACCTTTTTTGATGAAGCCGAACGCCTACGAACTTGGTCAAATCATTGATCAGGACGGCGAAGAACTTGAGGCCGCTGCAGCCGAAGGGAACTATCTTCCCGTAGCGCAGGCTGCTCGTGCGCTGAACGAGCTTGGCGTTTCCGAAGTCCTGGCCACTCTCGGCGAAGCAGGGGCGGTGCTTTCAGTGAAGTCAGGCGGTTGTTTCGCTGCTACCTCCCCCTCGATAGTCGCTCAGTCGACGGTCGGTGCTGGAGACTGTGCTTTGGCCGGCTACGTTATGTCCCGCGAACGCGGTGATAGCTACCAAGATGCACTAACCACCGCCGTAGCTTATGGGGCGGCGGCAACCAGTCTTCCCGGTACGACCATCCCCTATCCAGAACAGGTTCACCCCGAGGCCGGCCGGTTATGGCAGCTCGACACTTAGCTTTTCGATGCCTAGATAAGGAGCATTAGAAAACCATGTCTTCTTCGGCAGATTTTTCCGCTATTGCATCAGACCTAGCCGATGAGTCGACAGTGTTCCTTGACCTAGATATCGGTCCGCAAAAGGAGAAGATCCTTAACTATCTCATCGCTAAAGCTGTAGAGACCGGCCGCGCCACCGACAGCAACGGCATCGTCGCAGCAGCCCTCGAACGCGAAGAGAAGGCCCCGACAGGTCTGTCGGGAGGGATAGCCATCCCCCACTGCCGCCATGAGGACTGGTCGAAGCCGACCCTGATGTTTGCCCGCTTAACCAGCGCTACAGAATTCACCACACCAGATGGGCCGGCGGACCTGCTCTTTTTCATTGGTGTCCCATCTAGTAACAGCGATGTCCACGTCGATATTCTGGCCGCACTCGCAAAAGCACTTCGCGATAAGGGGTTTCGCGCAGCTCTTCGCGGTGCTGAAAGCGATGAAGAGACTGCCCGGATCATTAGCGAGCACGTCACCAAAGCGCCTCGTCGGAAAGCGAAAAAACCTCCGGCGAAGACCAATATCGTCGCCATCACGGCCTGCCCCACGGGCATCGCACACACTTATTTGGCAGCCGAAGCGCTTACTGGCGCGGCAGAAAGCATGTCTGATGTCACACTAACTGTAGAGACGCAGGGCTCGGCAGGAACCCAGGAAGCCCCCGCAGAGGCAATTGTCCGGGCCGACGTGCTAGTAATCGCAGCCGATATTGGGGTTACGGGGCTTAAGCGCTTCAGCGATAAACCACAGGTCAAAGTGCCAATTCGTAAGGCAGTCAATGAACCTACTGCGGTTATTAAACAAGCGAAGGCAAAAGCAGAACAATCACGGGTTCGCGCCTACGACCGAAAGGCGCCGCAACCTAAGGATGACCACGACAAGGAGGCCGGTTCGCAAACCGGTACTACAGGCGCAGACCCTTCATCTGAGAGGGTACAAGCAACTACGAAGGTGGGGGCACATAAATCATCGTTAGGCGGTGACAAAGCCTTCGGACACTGGGTTCGTGATGCCATTATGACCGGTGTCAGCTATATGGTGCCGTTCGTGGCCGCATCGGGGTTGTTGATTGCGCTGGGATTCCTCGTCGGCGGTCATCAGGTTGGTGTAGTAGCTGACGCCGTGACTAGGGATTTGCGGCTGCCGGAGATTATCGGACTCGATGCCCCGATTGCTGTGCCGACAGAAGATCTCAGCACCGTGCTAATTGATCGTAGTGGGCTGTGGCTGTATCTCGGCTCGGCGCTTTTTGCCATTGGCAACCACGGCATGCAGGTCATTGTGGCTGTAATGAGTGCTTATATCGCCTTTGGCATGGCTGGCAGAGCCGGCATTGCACCAGGCTTTATTGGCGGTGCCATCGCGGTCACGGTTGGCGCCGGCTTCCTTGGGGGCCTGGTGACAGGCATCCTGGCGGGACTAGTTGTAGCCCTACTGTTGAGGATGAAAGTCCCGGACTGGCTGCGACCGCTGATGCCGGTTGTCGTGATTCCTATGCTCGGCGCTATGTCCGTTGGGCTCACCATGTACCTGCTGCTCGGGATGCCGCTGGCGTGGCTGATGACGGCTCTGCAGCAGTGGCTGCAATCACTGGATACGACGGCGGCGTTCCTGTTCGGTGGTCTTCTCGGCGCAATGATGTGCGTGGATATGGGCGGAATGATCAACAAGGCTGCTTATCTTTTTGCCGTCGCAAACATCGCCTCAGCAGATCCCGCATCATGGAAGGTCATGGCCGCTGTGATGGCGGCGGGCATGGTACCTCCATTGGCTACATCTCTGGCAGTTGTGCTCCGACCAAAGCTGTTCAGTTCGGCGGAGCGTCAAAACGGCAAAGCGGGCTGGGTGCTCGGTGCGGCCTTCATTTCAGAGGGAGTAATTCCCTTCGCCGCCGCAGATCCGCTACGTGTGATTCCGTCGATTGTGATTGGCGGTGCCGTCACCGGTGGCACCTCAATGGCTTTGGGTGCGGCCACACGTGTTCCGCACGGAGGTATTTTTGTGCTGTTTGCAATCGACAACCCTGTCGCATGGCTTACTGCAATCGTCTTGGGCAGCATAGTGGCAGCAATTCTCGTTGTGGCAGCTAAAAGCCTGTGGCCGCGGCAAGTCAGCACCGATAATCAAAACCTAGAAGCAGACGTTTCAGCGGAAGCGTAGTTTTTACCGCACCGGCTGGTTTATCCCAACGAGCATTTCTACGATTTTCAGCAAACATTCCCCAACCCATCCGGGCAACCTATTAAGCTCAGAAATGGCATCGAGGAAATCGAGAAGCAGAAAGGCAGGATGCCGCTCGCATGGTTACTCAACATGTCCACGTCGGCTCCAAGGTGGGTATTCATGCCCGCCCTGCAACGGTCATCGCTGAGCGTGCCTCCCGTTTTCAGGAAGAAATTCTGGTCGAGCTCCTTGACTCAGACGAGCCCGACAACGAACCGGCCGATGCTTCATCCTCGTTGATGCTCATGGCACTCGGTGCCGAATTCGGCGATGAAGTCACTGTGACCAGTAGTAACGCGGTTGCGGTAGAGAAAATCGCCGAACTCATCGCCCAAGACCTGAGCGATTAAAAAGCAAAAGAGCTTAACGACGAAACATCGTGGCAACGGTCACGGGGTCCGTCGTTAAGCATTCGTGCGAGATTCTGCCCTGGACGGGTGGCCTACGAGCGGTTCTCGCCGATGCGATTGTAGAGCCAGTTCAAAATTGGATAGCCGATAATAATGCCGACCGACCCCCAAGCAATACCCTCCAGCGTCAGCGAACCAATGTCGAGGGTGAGGTTACCGATACCCGCGATCAGCGCGGTGGCGGCAGCGGTGAGATTAACCGGGTTGTTGAAGTCGACCTTTTCGTCCATCCAGATGCGCACACCGAGCAAACCGATCAGGCCGTAGAGCACCATCGTTGCCCCACCGAGCACGCCGGTAGGAATGGTCAAGATGAGTGCGCCGAACTTTGGAATGAAAGCCAGTGCAATGGCGGTGAAAGCTGCCACCCAGTAAGCTGCGGTCGAATAGACACGGGTAGCGGCCATAACACCGATATTTTCAGCGTAGGTAGTGGTACCAGAACCACCAGCTGAACCGGCGATGGTGGTGGCTAGACCGTCTGCAATAAGAGCATCGCCAGCGATGTCATCGAGGTTTCGGCCGGTCATGGCAGCAACAGCCTTGACGTGACCGACATTCTCTGCGATGAGTACTACGATGACGGGCAGACCAATCAGCATCGCATTGAAGTGGAACTCCGGCGCGTGGAATGCGGGCAGACCAATCCAGGCGGCATTGCCGACAGTTTCTGTAGCCTCGGGCGAGAGATTTCCAGTGGCAGCGGCGAAGACCCAGCCGATTAGTACGCCGATAAGGACACCCAGACGGCTGACCATACCGCGGCCAGCGACGGTTGCGAAGACAATGGATGCCATCGTGACAAATGCGACCAACGGCTGAGTGGCGAAGTTCTCCGTGGCGGCAGGCGCCAGGTTAAGTCCGATGAGAGCGACGATGGCACCGGTTACTGCAGGTGGCATCACTGCATCGAGGACACGCTTGCCGGCGAACTTTACAACGCAGCCAACGAGCATGAGCGCGATGCCGGCGCAGAGCACGACACCGAGCTGAACACCAATACCCTGCGCCTGTGTCGCGGTCAGTGGTGCGATGAAGGCAAACGACGAGCCCAGGTAAGAGGGCAAGCGGTTTCGGGTGATTAGCAGGAAGACAATCGTGCCGATACCCGAGAACAGCAGTGTGGTATTGACTGGGAAACCAGTCAACAGCGGCACCAGAAGAGTTGCACCAAACATAGCAATGACGTGCTGTGCGCCAATGCCAATTGTACGAGGCCAATCGAGGCGTTCGTTGGGAGCCACCACGGCTCCCGGTGCAATCTTTCGACCGTCACCGTGAATATCCCAACCGAAAAGACGGCCACGTTCGGCGTTTTCAGCAGGCGGATTTGCGGAGGTTCCCTGTTGGGTCTCCGCGTCAGAAGTAGAATTCATGGTTGTAATGCTAGTGGATGCCCACCGCAGATCACGCCACGGATACCGCATTAAACCCAGGACTGCCGGAGCTCTTTGTCGCTCTCCCTATTCCAACTCCGCTCTCCCTATTCCGACTAGGCGTCGTTGCTACTATCCTCATTCGCATCCGCCGTGAAGTGAGGATCCGCTGCAGGTTCGATGCGGTATGCCGACAGTTCATCCGCGAGGCTAGTGGGCAAACGCACATCCATCTGGGTGCCTTGCTCCGTCCATGTTTCCGACAGCACAGTCGCATCTTCGTGGAGCGTGGAGACAATATTGCCCTTGTCATAGGGAATCAACATATGGACGTGAGACTCCAACTCATTGAGAGCAAGCTCGAGTCGGGTCTCCAGTTCACCAATCCCCTCACCCGTTCGCGCAGAGACAAAGACCGCATCATCGAGCTGGTGGCGCAGTTGCGCCAGGGTAATGCCATCGGCCTTGTCCACCTTGTTGACTACCAACAGCTCGGGCGGAATCTCGGCCTTTTCTTCCTCCGCGATTTCGTTGATGACTTTGTTGACAGCCTTAATCTGCTCCAGCGGGAATGGGTCAGAGGAGTCTACGACGTGCATGATGACGTCGGCTTCGAGCACCTCTTCCAAGGTCGAGCGAAAAGCTTCAATGAGCTGCGTCGGCAAGTGGCGAACAAATCCGACCGTATCGGTCATAATCACCGTGCGACCGTCGCGAAGCTTGGTGCGACGAGTCGTCGGATCCAGCGTTGCAAACAGCGCGTCTTCCACCAGCACACCAGCGCCTGTCAGTGCGTTGAGCAACGAAGATTTACCCGCGTTGGTGTAGCCGACAATTGCCACGCGCGGCAGGTGTCCAGCCTTACGACGTGCGCGTTTAATCTCACGCGCAGTCTTCATGCCAGCTAATTCCTTGCGGATTCGCGCCATATCTTGGCGTAGGCGCTGACGATCGGTTTCGATCTTAGTTTCACCCGGACCACGCAGACCCACGCCGCCGTTGGAGCCCGCGCGACCACCAGCCTGACGCGATAGGTTGCCGCCCCAGCCGCGCAGACGCGTGTACAGGTACTGCATTTGTGCCAGCGAGACCTGCGCCTTGCCCTCCTTGGACTTCGCGTGCTGAGCAAAGATATCCAGAATCAGCATGGTGCGGTCAATAACCTTGGCGTCAAGGCGATCCTCCAGCGCCACCAATTGACCGGGAGACAGTTCACCGTCGCAAATAACTGTATCTGCGCCGGTAGAGGCGACAATATCGCGAAGCTCGTTGAGCTTGCCAGATCCCACGTAAGTACCAGGGTCCGGCTTATCGCGGCGCTGCAGCACCATCTCTAAAACTTCCGAACCTGCAGTCTCTGCCAGTGCGGCGAGCTCCTCCATCGCCACTTCAGCTTCCTGAAGGGTCCCGGATGTCCAGACACCGAGCAGCACCACGCGTTCCAGTCGGAGCTGACGGTACTCGACCATCACTTCTTCAGACTCAGTATGTGCTACTGACCTGGTCAGCCGGCGCAGAGAGGAACGCGCCTCCAGATCCAAATCACCGACGGTAGGTTCCCTTTGCGTGCCGACGTCCGTTGCGAACGCATCCCCGGAGGCACTATCGGCGTTTTCGCCAGCATCGTTAGCGTCGATGAAAAAATCGTCCATCTCGTGCGAGGTGCGAGCTTGCTGCGACGTTTCGTCGCTGACCTCATCAAA
Organism: Corynebacterium sp. MSK012; assembly: GCF_030232435.1. NCBI lineage: Bacteria > Bacillati > Actinomycetota > Actinomycetes > Mycobacteriales > Corynebacteriaceae > Corynebacterium > Corynebacterium sp. MSK012. Next base: position 137,912 of record NZ_JASPJU010000007.1, on the reverse strand, counting down.
GTTGTTGGAAAAATTCGTCATACTAGCTGCTATTGTCGCATGACAAGCCAAATTCTCCGCATTGTGTGCGGAGAATACCGAGCCGAAGCTCAAGACTTAGGCTGCAGAAGGTGGCCTGCGTGTCAGAACCAGTGCGACCGGACCACTCTTAGAACTACCACCAGCACACGTACCACTGTCGGACATTCCACAGTTGGAACAACCTCCGCCTGGGCACATGCCACCGAGGGATTCCCGGCGCAGTTGGCCGGTGTGTTCCATGCGGTCAAGGATGAGGTCTACCGTTGCTCGCTGCAGGCCAGTGATTTCGCAAATCTTGCGTCGGGAGCTAATGCCCTGCGCAATTGCATCCTGAACGGCTTCTGAAGGCCGACGAGTAACCGTCGTATTCTTCCTGGCTCTAAAGAGTCCCACGGCGATAGCTCCTTTCCGTATCGCGATTCTTGTTGGATCTGATTTCTAGTTCGCAAGTGTGACTTAGTAGCTTTGCCGAAGCTACTAGGAATCAACGAGGCTTTACAGGAACAGCTTCAACCCTTGGAAAACAATCACGGCCAGTGCCCATGCAACGACCAGCTGCGCTAGCAAACCGAAGCCCGTCCACTTCACGCCGATCTCTCGACGTTGTGCCGCGAGCGTAGCCACGCACGGTGTGTAAGCCAGCAGGAAGATCATATAGGCCCAGACTGCTGCCAATCCGTGTCCATCGGATGCATTGTCAAAGTCACGTCGAATATTCTCCGCGAGCGGGCTGGAGGCCTGTTCGCTCGAATTGGAGTCGGTGACGTCCTCCACTGCATAGGTCTGTGCCCAGGTAGAAATGACGGCTTCCTTGGCCACAAAGCCCGTCACCAACGGACCTGTCAGAGACCATGTACCGAATCCTGCCGGGTTAAACACAGGAGCAATAGTTTCGCTGACTGCACCGTATGCGGAGTCCTGCGGTGCCAGGTCTTCATCGGCAAAGGAGTGCCCGGAGACAACCGGAATAGACATCAGTAGCCATACGACGATGACGGTGCTGACGATGATTCCACTAGCGGTCTGCAGGAATCCCTTCAGACGCATCCACATCACAGATAGTGCCAGCCGTGCGGTCGGAAGCTGGTAGGTTGGCAGGTCAATGACCAGCGGTTCCGACGGCATGGTGCGCCACAGGGTCTTACGCAGTGCAAGGCCGGTCAGAACGATCAGCAGAATCGAGATCACGTACATAGCGAAGACGACTGTGCCCGCGTGTTCCGGAAAGAACACCGCACCCAACATGACATACACGGTCAGGCGCGCCGAGCAGGAGGTAAACGGAACCAGTAGAGCCGTCAAAATGCGGTGGCGCGGATTACTCAGCACACGTGTTGCCGAGATTGCTGGCACATTACAGCCAAAGCCGACGATGAGCGGAATAAATGCCTTACCCGGAAGACCAATTGCACGCATGACACGGTCCGCCACCACGGCTGCACGCGCCATATACCCTGAATCCTCGAGTACTGCGAGGCACAGGAACATGAGTGCCATTAGCGGAACGAAGGTCAGCACCATGCCGACACCACCGATGATGCCGTTTACAAGCAGCCCGGTGACAATCGGATGGCCCCATCCCACCGCTTCTAATCCACGGGTAACCAAATCTGCGAAATTACCGGTAATAAGGGTTTCCAAACCGTCCTGCAACGGTGCTGCTACCGTCGTCGTGATTTGGAAGACTGCCCACATAACTGCCAGGAACACAATCGGTCCGAGCACCGGGTGAAGAACCACGTTATCAATGCGGTCGGAGAAAGTCTGGCGATCTTCCACCCCGCCCGTAGATGCCGCAACCGCCGCATCAATCGCGGCAAAGCGTGCGTCGTCCCGGCGTTCAATCGATTCACCATCGACCTGGCGAATCGGTGACGACACCGAACTACATCCGTCCAGAGCCGCTGCTACCGCGTCGGCCAACCGCGCCATTCCCGCTTTACGACGGGGATCCAGCGCCACCACCGGCATCCCCATAGCTGACTGCAATGCGTCCGGATTCACATCGATGCCCTTGGCCTTGGCAACATCTAGTTTGGTCAGAGCCAGAACGATGCGCTGGGGCTGTTCCGCCAATTCCGCGGCCATGTAGAGACCACGGCCCAGTGCCGTGGCGTCGACAACGACAACGACGAGATCCGGGCGTTCTTCTTCCGGTTTCTCGATGAGCATCTCGCGAGTGAGCTCTTCGTCCGGACTCATGGCATCCAGCGAGTAGGCACCCGGGAAATCGATGACATCGTACTCAGCGGCATCGGTCTTCCACGCGCCGCGGCTGACCTCTACGGTCGTACCAGGCCAATTGCCCATCTGCGCTTTCGCACCAGTCAAACTATTGAACAGTGTTGACTTACCGGAGTTCGGTGCGCCGACTACTGCGACAACAGGTGCACCATCCTTTGCTGGTGCTCCGCCACTGCATGCATGGCAGCTGGGCGTGGATGCGAATTTTCGCGTTGAGGAATCCGTAGGTGTTGTCATTGTTTACTTTCAGGAGGGAGGTGAGAAAAGAGATGTAGGGGACCTAACCCACGACGGACATCTTGTGCAGCGTGCTGGCATCGATGGCGTAGCGCGTTGCGCCAGCATGGACGATTCGCCCACCGCCGCTGGTGCTCCGTCCCACAGTGACACTCATTCCAGGGCGAAGCCCCAGTTGCGAAAGCCTGCGGCACAGGCGCTCATCCACATGCGACGCTCCCAGAGTGACGGTTACCCCCACCGGGACGTCGGCAAGCGACTGAATGTCATCCGACTGTTTTCGAGACCGCAATCCGAGCATGAGAAACCTCGCTTATATAGATAAGAATTAAGCTAAGCAAATCGTGTTTACGGAGATGAGCTTACTCTTAGGCATGCCTAAATGGAATAAACCGGGCACACCTAAGGAAAGTTATTTATGCCACACTTAATATTTGCCTATTTAGCGTGGCAGAATTGTTAGTCCCATCCGAATAGTTGCCGCGGCGTGGAGGAATGGTTCTAGGTACCCCAGAGCACAATGTGCTCACGTGCGATTCGTTAGTTCGCAGATGAAGATATGGGAAGTATCATCGAAAAGTATGACTACTGACTTGCGAAGCATTGGCATGGACTACCCCAGCTGGCGAGACGCGATGGAAGCCGCGATTGCCAGTGACAATCTGTCGGTCATCGGCGAGGTCCGCGGTGGCCAGCTGGTCCGTTTCGAAGATTCCTCTGGTGCGCGTCTGCACATCCTGGGTGTTGAACCATTTTCTACCTACGCCGGCTTCGCGGGCAGCCCGACCGTCACTGCCCATGTATCCAGCGTGGACGATGTCTTGGCGCTCGTGGAAATCGTCGAGGATGATCCCTCCTCGGATAACTTTGACAAGGTCATCGAGGTCGCTACCTGCCTGCTGTCACAGGGGCCAATGATTGTTGATGCCGGAACTCAGACTTTTGAGCATGTCGCGCTATCAGCTCTGGCAACTGATTTCACCCTCGACGCATCCGCTGAGGAGTACGAAAAGCGCACTGGGGCAACCCCGACAACATTGGACTTCGAAGGTGCTAAGGCAATTGTCGGAGATCAGGTCGGCAAGGCATCGCCTAGCGCAACCGTCAAACTGGCTGGTGTTATCAATAACTCCCGCAAGCATGTCAATGAGCTGACCGGCAAGAAGTTCTGGGTGCTCAACCTTGCTCTTCCGACCCCCATGGACGTACTTGTCCCCGGCGGCGACGAAGCTCCCCAGCCAGGTATGGTCGTCTCCGGCACTTTCTCACTGACCGGTGAGATCATTCCGCCTCAAGGTTGCGGAGGCGGCTGTGGCGATGGCGGCTGTGGTTGTGGCGACGGTGGCTGCGGCGGACACTAGTCCGCTAACTCCCCACCGCTTCCACTACCCTGCTAGGGCTCCTGCTGCACTAGCTACCAGTCACAGGGCTTCCAGCTCAATATCGCCGAGCGTGTGAATCACGCTCGGCCCGGTCAAGGTCGCCGAGAAGTCCCCATCCGCATTGCTGGCCTTGTGGACATCCACAGTCACCACACCGCCAGGCACCTTGACTGTCACAACCCCCTCAGTCCGGCCGGCATCGGCCAGCGCGGCAATAGCTGCCGCAACCGTACCGGTGCCACACGAGCGGGTCTCACCAACTCCACGTTCAATTACTCGCATGGACACCGAATCAGAGGCATCCAGCGGGGTGACAATTTCCACATTGAGGCCGTTCGGGAACATGGCTTCGTCGGCACGCACTGGCTTCGCGACACTACCCGCCGCTTCCAATTCCAGCTCCGCCAGAGCGGCGGCATTTAGGCCAGGCATGACGCAGGCCAAATGCGGATTTCCCACGTCGACACCAATCCCGGCGAATTTCTGGGCATTGTTGCCCGAACCGATGAACGCAGTAGCGAGGCCGAGGACTTCTGGCTGGCCCATATCCACCCCAACGACCGCGTGCCTGCGGCTGAGCTCATCAATCGAAACAGCGCGCAGCCCTGCTCGAGTGCCCACCCGCAAGGTTCCGTCGACGACACTGTCCGGGCTGTGAATCGCGGCAATATAGTGTGCAAAGACGCGGACACCATTCCCGCACATCTCGGCAATAGAACCGTCACTATTGCGGTAGTCCATAAACCAATCGTCGGCTTTAACGCCCTCCGGCAATGCCGCCAAAACACCGGCATCGACGAGTTTCCCCGCACGGGCAACCCGCAGGACGCCGTCAGCGCCAAGACCTCGCTGTCGATCGCACACTGCTGCGACCAGTGATTCGGTCAAATCAATCGACACCAAATCATCTGGAAAAATCAAGAAATCGTTTTGCGTACCGTGGCCTTTGGCAAATGAAACCATGCCCTTGATGCTAGCGGGAGGTCCGAATCTCTTACAGACCAAGTGCGGAAAACGCCTGTCCCGGCACGTCACCGGCAGCGTCTAGCCACATGATCCGATGATCACGGTTGAACCAGGAGCGCTGACGTCGCACATACCTGCGCGTACCAGTAATCGTGCGTTCACAAGCCGTATCCAGGTCGTAAACCCCATCGAAGTAGTCCAGCACCTGCGCATAGCCAATCGCGCGACTAGCGGTCACACCTTCGCGCAACCCTTGCGCAATCAGACTCTCAGTTTCTTCCACCAGGCCAGCGGCAAACATGCCCCGCGTACGCTGTTCAATCCGCGGATTTAGCCATTCCGCCTGCGTGCGCAACCCCAATATGCGAGTGTTCCACCGCGGTGGCTTATCAATCGACGGCTTCGACGCTGCAAAAGGTTTGCCCGTGAGCTCGATGACCTCCAGGGCGCGGACGGTGCGCCGCGGGTCATTGGTCTCAATAATTGCCGCCGCATCCGGATCAATCTCTGCCAGCCGATCATGCAACGCCGCCGGACCGATCTCGTCCTGCACTGTCTCCCACTTCGCACGTACTTCAGGGTCCGTAGGTGGGAACTGCCAGTCGTCCACCAACGCCTGCACATACATCATCGACCCGCCGACAAGGATGGGGACTTTCCCCCGCGCGCGAATGGCCTCAACATCCGCGACCGCCTCACGCTGATACGTCGCCACACTCGCCGGCTGCGTCACGTTCAGCACATCGAGTTGGTGGTGCGGAATCCCCCGCCGCTGGTCCACCGACAGCTTCGCTGTTCCGATATCCATTCCTTGATAGAGCTGCATCGAATCAACATTGACGACCTCACCGCCAAGCTGCTCCGCAAGTACCAGCCCCAAATCCGACTTTCCCGACGCCGTCGGCCCTACCACCGCAATCGGCACCGGCAAGCTCTCACTCTCGAAAGCCGTCACTACCCAGTTCACACTCCTGCACAAAAACTAAAAACGCGCGCTCTTACTTCGCAACACACCGCCAGCTGGCCACGTGGTAGCCGATTCCATAAGGCGCCCCGTCATAGTAAGAACGCTTTACGACGGTCATTCCAGACCCCGTCCAGCTTTCAGCAGCTTTACTCAGCTGCTGCCATAACTCGGCCGCGTACGCGCCGGGAGCTGGAAACACAATATTTTCCACGTTAATGCTTGAGCAGTCCTGACCAGCAATCAGACTGCACAGCGCATCAACCTCCGCTGCACCTTCAATTACGCCGACCGGGGAATCGTCCGCAAGGCCGAATGCGCCGTCGACAAGCACAAGCAGACGCGTGTGACCGGCAGCGAGTGCCTCAGCGATAGAGTCGAAGCACGTTGCCTGAATGACGCGGCCAGTGGGTCCTTCAGAATTCCGTCGCGCGTAGTCTTCGATAAGCCAGCGTCCCAGCAGCTCAGGTAATTCGGTTCCGCCTGACACCGTGACATCAACCCCATACGGAGAAAAACTGCCGGGTGCGCTGGTCTGGTGCGGGGACTTCGCCTGCATCCTGCCAGTGATAATAGCGACCGCGCCGGGCTCCCCGGGTTCGTCATCTGTCCACAGCGTCGCGACGGTTTCACGGGCATGACGGCGCAATTCCGTGGCGGTGGGCGCAAAACCACCTAGCTCCTCGACGATGAGGAGCGCACGCGGAACGATAACAAGCCGAGGCAAACGCGAATTCACGTCCTCAACGCTACCGTGAGGGGCTAGTCGATGCCTTAATCCGGCGGTGTTACGCGCGCTGTGCCAAAATTTTTGGGATACTCGAGCACATACCGTAAGTGTTTGATGGCAGCCGTGTCGCGCGGCAGTTCTGCATGAAGATTGGAAGAGGTTTACCCACTATGACCGGTACCAGCAATTCCCCTAAGCCAGGTCCACGCCCGGGTCCACGCCCGGGACCTCGACCAGGCTCAATGCCGGCTCATCGTAAGGCCCCTGGAGCTACTCCAGCGCCTGCGGGGTCGGCCGCTGTGGCACATGCCGTCCACAATGATCCAAAGAAGTTTGGCCGCATCGACGAAGACGGCACTGTTTGGCTGGTCACCAGCGCCGGCGAACGCAATATTGGCTCCTGGCAGGCTGGCACCGTAGAAGAGGGTTATGCCCACTACGGCAAGCGCTACGAGGATCTGGCCACCGAGGTCGAGCTACTGGAATCTCGTGTAGTCTCCCACCCGCAGGAGGCAAAGACCATTTCTCACAACGCAGTTGAACTGCGTGAGAGCCTTGCCACCGCCACGGTTCTCGGCGATATCGATGCGCTGGATAAGCGCCTTGCAGAGGTCATTGCCACCTCCCACGTCGCAGAGGAGAAAGTCGCTCACGACAAGGCAGAGCGCCGTAAGAACGCCATCGCACGTAAGGAAGAGCTCGCCGCAGAGGCCGAGGAGCTCGCAGAGAACTCCACCGAGTGGAAGGTCGCCGGCGACCGTATCCGCGAGATTCTCACGGAGTGGAAGCAGATTCGCGGCATCGACCGCAAAACTGATGATCAACTCTGGCGCCGTTACTCTCGCGCGCGTGATTCTTTCAACCGCCGCCGCGGTGCCCATTTTGCGGAACTGGACCGCAACCGTGCGGCTGCTCGCCGCGTTAAGGAGGACATCATTGAGCGAGCTGAGGCCCTGAAGACCTCCACTGATTGGGGTGGCACCGCTGCTGCCTTCCGTGACCTGATGGCTGAGTGGAAGGCCGCTGGTCGAGCCCCGCGCGAGGTCGATGACAAGCTGTGGGCGCAGTTCAAGGCCGCCCAGGATGAGTTCTTTGGTGCTCGCAACGCGGTCAATGAAGCTCGAGACAGGGAGTTCGAGGAAAACGCTGCGGCCAAGGACGCACTGCTGGCTGAATACGAAGACCGCATTGATCCGTCCAAGGGCCTCGATCACGCTCGCAACGAACTGCGTCAGTTGCAGGAGAAATGGGAGGCCATCGGCTTTGTGCCGCGTGGTCGTGTGCGTGAGTATGAAAACCGCATTGGCGCACTGGAAAAGCGCGTCTCCGATGCTGCCGACTCGCAGTGGCGCCGTACCGACCCCGAAGCACAGGCTCGCGTCCAGCAGTTCGCCGACCGCGCAGCGGAGTTTGAGCAGAAGGCCGCCGAACTTGAGGCGAAGGGCAAGGCTTCTCAGGCAGCCAAGGCTCGGGAGCAGGCCGAACAGTGGCGACAGTGGGCAGAGCAGGCCGCGGAGACTCTCAAGGAGCTCTAACAGAAGCTAGTTGTGTGTCGGGGAAGCATGTTCTCGCTCTCCGGCGTCCGCAACAGAATCCTGGCTCAGCTACGCGCTGGCAACGCGTCGATGGTTAAAAGTAAGGGGCTCTCTTCCGGAGTGGAAGAGAGCCCCTTACTTACTGCGCTAGTTAAAAAGCCTCACTACTCGTCGCTGACCTGTTCGTCCTGTTCGCCGGTCTGCTGAGAGACATTGTCCGCACTACTGCCCTGCTGGCCGCGATTGCGTCGGCGAGCACGTTCACGGCGGTCGTCGACGACCTCAACATCCGTTGTCGTATTCGGTGTCAGGCCCGCCCGCAGGTAAACCTGCTGCGCGCGCAGTACCGGATCGGTGTCAGCGTGCTTGCGACGTTTCGTCGCGATTGCGAGCTGCTCCTTACTACGTCGGAAAGCGATGAAAGTCACGGAGATGGCCAGTAGAAAACTGCAGAAAATACCGAGCATCAGGCCGAAGGAAATACCCTCGCCGGCCAGTTCCTGTGGACGAGACTGACGCATCCAACCAGCGAAGACTGAGTAGACCATCTGAATACAGGCAAAAAACCAGGTGACGAATGCGAGAATCGTCGTCCGCGTAATCAGCGTGGCAATAGCTAGCAAGACACCTACCACCACGAGAATGGAGTAAATTCGCTCCGGTCGAGTCGTGAAGTACTGATGCGCAACATCCGTATCCAGCAACACATCAAAGCCCAAAACAACGCCCGAGTGCGGAAGGAAGAAACTCGTAATGAGGCCGATGACGGCAACCATCATCGGAATCACCGCACGGCCGAGGTCCAGCTCGCCAGCGGCCTTGCGCTCCTGAACCCGCAACGCCTGCGCGGATTCCACCGACTGCTCGCTAGTGGATTCCATATCACTTTCCGGCGAAGCCTTGTCACTACTCACAGCCGCATCCCTCACTTACACTCGTTTTCTCCGGGCGTCCAATCTTTGGCAAGCCCAGACCAACTCCAATCGGAGCGGTCGTCGGAGTCTGACCGACCTCTATATTATCCCCCGCCTTAGTGCGGCGGTGTGTGAGCACACCGGAGTCAGCAATGAGGAAGTGCGGTGCGGAGTCGGTCACACGCACTGTCACGTAATCACCTGGGCGAATCTTGCGGTCGACGACGCCTGGTTCGCTTTCCGACGGGCTGAAGTGCACCAGGCGGCCATCCCGACTCCGACCTGACATGCGATGAGTCTCCGCATTTTTACGCCCATCGGACTGGCTGACCAGCAGCTCAACTTCCCGACCGACGAGCTTGGCGTTTTCTTCCTCGGAAATACGCTCTTGAAGCGCTAACAGACGACCATAGCGTTCTTTCACAACCTCTGGTGGAACCTGATCAGTCATGGTCGCCGCCGGAGTTCCCGGGCGAGGCGAGTATTGGAAGGTGAACGCCGAGCTAAAACGAGCCTTTTCCACCACGTCGAGAGTTTGCTGGAAGTCCTCTTCGGTCTCGCCTGGGAAACCGACAATGATGTCAGTGGTAATGGCCGCGTCCGGCATTTTTTCCCTAACCTTCTCCAGAATTCCCAGGAATTTCTTGGTGCGGTAGGAACGGCGCATGTCTTTCAGCACTCGGTCGGAACCGGACTGTAGTGGCATGTGTAGCTGATGAACCACATTCGGTGTCTCCGCCATAGCGTCGATGACATCATCGGTGAACTCAGCTGGGTGCGGAGACGTAAAGCGCACGCGCTCCAACCCCTCAATCTGGCCGCAGGCGCGCAACAACTTGGAAAAAGCCGAGCGGTCGCGTTCCATGTCAGGGTCGGCGAAGTTAACACCATAGGCGTTGACATTCTGTCCGAGGAGGGTGACGTCAGTAACGCCCTGCTCCACGAGTGCCTGTACCTCAGCGAGAATCTCGCCCGGACGACGATCGCGTTCCTTACCACGCAAACTGGGGACGATGCAGAAGGTGCACGTGTTATTGCAGCCTACGGAAATACTCACCCAACCTGCGTAAGTGGATTCACGCTTGGCCGGCAGCACCGAGGGAAATTCTTCCAGTGCGTCCTTAATCTCGACTTCAGCCCGGTCATTATGAGCGGCGCGTTCCAACAGTGCTGGCAACGAACCCAAGTTATGCGTACCGAAGACAACGTCCACCCATGGGGCCTTCTTTACGACGACGTCCTTATCCTTCTGGGCCAAGCAGCCACCGACGGCAATCTGCATGCCTGGGTGAGCATCCTTGACTGGTTTGAGCTGTCCCAACGTGCCATAAAGGCGATTGTCCGCATTCTCTCGAACGGCACAGGTGTTGAAAACGACCAGATCAGGATTATCGCCTTCTGCAGCCGCTACATAACCGTTTTCTTCCAGCAAGCCAGACAGTCGTTCCGAGTCATGGACGTTCATCTGACAACCGAACGTACGTACCTCATATGTGCGAGGCGAAGACTGCTGCTGAGAGTTCAAAGAAGGGGTAGTCACGGCAGTTTAGGTTAGCTGTTTATGGCCCATTTCCCCAATCAGCGACCCCTTTAAACCTGACGGGTCCGCAGCCGGCGTGCTAATCCGGCGTGCGGTGGCACCGGCGCTAATCTGTGTCCTCTTCGAGTTCCCGGTATCGCTCTTCTAACTGATCCCGAGCAATGCTCATGGACAATTCAGAGGGGAAACCACGCCGCGCCAGCACACCGACGACTTTGCGTAAATCCTTTTGCTTGGAGTTGAAGTCAGGTGCCACTGTTTTAATAGTGGCCGCTTTCTTCGCCGCTAGCTTCCGGGCGACTTCTTCTTCCGCGTTGTGCGTAATCTGCTCCAACGCATCTGCACGAAGTGAAACATCAATGCCCTTTTCCTGCAGCTCCCGGTTCAAAACCATCTTCGACTTGCCGCGACTGGCAAAGCGCTGCCGCACCCATTCGGATGCGAAAAGCTCGTCGTTGACCAATCCACTTCGGGTCAGGTCATCAACGACTTCTTCAATCATCGAGGTTGGAAACTCCTCGACTGCCTCGAGCCTTTCTACGAGTTCCTTGCGGGAACGCATTCGCTGATCGAGCAAGCGCAGTGCCTTAGCACGAATCGGGGCCTTGGATTCCTCACGACCCGCATCGTAGAGCGAACTACCGTCAGCTTCCGCAATTTGCTGAGCAAGCTTTTCGATAGTCTCCCGCACATCGCGGCCGTTACGATCCTCCACGGTCCTCACTTTTCGTGTGTCGCGGCACTACGCCTCGAGCTAGCTAGTCTTCCAAATCATCGAAGTCGATGTCCGGCACGACATCGACAGGGGCATCGATATCGGTCTCGTCCTCGACCTCCGCGAATTCCCCGACGCCGAGCTTCTTCTTGATCTTGACTTCGATTTCCTGGGCAATTTCTGGATTCTCGCGCAGGTGCATACGAGCCTTTTCCTTGCCCTGCCCCAACTGATCGCCCTCGTAGGTAAACCACGAACCGGACTTCTTGACAATGCCGTTATCAACGCCCATGTCAATCAACGAGCCCTCACGCGAAATGCCCTCGCCGTAGATGATGTCAAACTCTGCCTGCTTGAACGGCGGCGACACCTTGTTCTTGACTACCTTCAAGCGCGTGCGGTTACCCACCGCATCCTGGCCATCCTTCAACGTCTGAATTCGGCGTACGTCACAGCGAACGGAAGCGTAGAACTTCAGTGCTTTACCACCCGTGGTGGTCTCAGGAGAGCCGAACATGACGCCAATCTTTTCACGCAGCTGGTTAATGAAGATGGCAGTGGTACCGGTGTGGGACAGCGCACCCGTCATCTTGCGCAGCGCCTGACTCATCAACCGCGCCTGCAGACCAACGTGGGAATCGCCCATTTCACCGTCGATTTCAGCCTTCGGAGTCAACGCGGCCACCGAGTCAACCACAATGATGTCAATAGCACCGGAACGCACCAACATATCTGTGATCTCAAGTGCCTGCTCACCGGTATCTGGTTGGGATACCAGAAGGTTGTCCGTATCTACTCCAAGCTTGCGCGCATAAACCGGATCCAGCGCATGCTCCGCATCAATAAATGCGGCAATACCGCCCTGCCGCTGCGCCTCTGCAATAGCATGCAGTGCGACTGTGGTCTTACCCGAGGATTCTGGACCATAGATTTCTACGATACGACCACGCGGGAACCCGCCCAGGCCCAAGGCCACGTCGATAGCGATATTGCCGGAGGGAATAACCTGAATTGGAGGACGATTGTCGTCCCCCAGGCGCATAACTGCACCCTTACCAAAGTCCTTCTCAATATTCGCCAGAGCTACATCGAGCGCCTTCAGGCGATCATTGCCCTGGTTCGAAGCCGTAGCCTTCTTACGAGCCATAGTTCGTTGTTCTTCCTCATTGTCATTGTCGCGGTCATTGTCGCGTACGGTATCGGGTTCTGGAGCCGTACTCAGAGAATGTGTCTCCCGATTTTCATCCAAAACAGAAACTTCGCTCACACTTAATTAGGCGCGAAACTAGCCGTTCCGGTTCCAAATTGGTCCGCGACACCTCTACTGCCGGTTACACCCGGAAGTTATACCGAATCAGACGGATTGACTTCATCAGCACTTTCGATAATATGCGAAACCCTGTTCGAATGGCAACGACACGCAAGAGCCGTCGGCAAGCATTCACCGTCGTCTACGCCGGAACCTATTCGTCAGGACCGTACCAGCGGTCTTCGGGAATATCGTGTTCCCTACACAGCGCCCACCAGATATCCCGAGGTTCGACCCCGTCCTCGAGCAATTCCGCGGGAGTTTTTCCATATTCCATCAGTACGTGGGAATGCAACAGCCACGGGCCGTGCTGAGGCCCAAATTCGTGGTTGACGAAGTTGTGAAAATCGGCCAATCGCATGAGACCAACGTACAAGATACCTGTCACTGATACCTACCTGGCCACCCTCTTTTCATAACCTAATCCCCGCTCCCCTGCCTGAACAGTGCTCAACCCATGGGTTTAAGATGAGAGCTGTGAATAATTCCAAGGTGTATGACCTCACTCTTATCGCTGCTTTCGCAGCACTGATCATCGTGCTCGGCGGCATTGCCATTCCCGTTGGCGGCCTCGGCGTGCCAATCGTGCTACAGAACATGGGCATCGCACTGGCCGGGATGATTCTCGGATTCAAACGCGGTGGCCTCGCCACTACCCTGTTCCTGGCTGTTGGTCTCGTGGGCGTCCCAAACATGGCGGGCTGGAAACCACTTCTCGCCGCACTTCCCGGCCCTACCGTGGGCTACATTGTCGGCTACTTAATTGCAGGTTTCGCAATCGGCGCGATTGCCCAGCAAGCACCACGGGCGAAAGTTTCACGAATCAGCGTCTTCATCGGCGCGGGCCTCGTTGGAGTTCTACTACAGTACTTCTTCGGATCTGTCGGATTGGCTTGGCGTATGGGACTTAGCTTCACCGACGCACTGATTACCAACGTCCCGTTTATCCCAGGCGACGTGGCAAAGGTTGTCGTAGCCGCGCTTATTGCTACTGCAGTACTGCAGGCTTTCCCTGATTTGCTTCCCGACGCTGCCAACCGTAAGCAAAGTCGTTTGGTTAAGGAAGCAGCCACCTCGGGCAATTAACCCCACAGAATTAGAAAGGGTCTCGAGTCGCACTATGCCCACCATCGCTTTTGACCGCGCTTCCGCAACCTATTCGGGACGCCAGATACTGAAGCCGACCACGCTAACTCTCACAGAGAAGCGCATTGGCATTATCGGCGAAAACGGTGGCGGTAAGTCCACGCTGGTGCGACTCATTAACGGCCTGGGCCCGGTCACTGGTGGCACGGTCACGTATGAGGGCATGAATGTCGCAAAGCAGGCAAAGGCAATTCGCAAGAATGTCGGCTTCATCTTTTCTGATGCGGATAATCAAATTGTGATGCCTACAGTCGCAGAGGACATTGCCTTTTCACTACGCAAGCGAAAACTACCAAAGGATGAGCGCAACCAGCTGGTGCAGGAAGCCCTCGAGCGGTTTGGGCTTGCCGATCATGCTGACGCCTCGCCACACTTGCTCTCGGGTGGACAAAAACAGCTACTGGCGCTGGCGGCAGTGTTAATTCTTAATCCCACGACCATTATTGCCGATGAGCCCACTACGCTCCTCGACTTGCGCAATCGTCTCCACATTCGGAGTATTTTCGCCCAGCTTGAGCAGCAAATTATCGTGGTCACTCATGATCTGGATTTTCTTATGGACTTCGACCGAGTTATCCGTGTAAGCGCAGGAGAAATCGTCGACGACGGTGCGCCGAAGGAAGTTATTGACCGATACGTCAGCGATATGACTCGTGCGGAAGAAGGCCGCTCATGATTCATCCAGCCGATGTCCCGTTAGGGCTTTACCTAAACCATAAGTCGCCTGTGCACAGGCTCCCGACGGCCCCCAAACTCATCATTGTCATCGCATTTTTATTGCTCACCGGGATTCTCGTGGATACCTGGCTAGGCGGGGCGATTGCCCTGGCAATTGTCACCCTCGCTTATGCGGTGGCCAAGGTGCCACCAATGGTTGCTTTCCGACAGCTCCGTGGAGCCGTAGTCATTTTGGCGCTGCTTTCGCTTCTCCTGTGGTGGCGCGCCGGGGGTGAGCAAGCGCTGACGACCTTCCTCGCGCTTCTCGCCGCAATCGCAGCGGCAATATTGCTAACGCTGACGACCCGCGTCAGCGACATCATGGATACTTTGACCACTGCGATGCAGCCGTTCGCCCGTTTCGGCCTACCAGTCGACACCATCGCGCTCGCACTATCGCTGACGCTGCGTATGATTCCGCTTCAGGTTATGGCCGCTGCCGAGGTACTGGAGGCTCGAAAAGCACGAGGGGCTGCCGGCTCAATCATTGCCTTCGGCGTACCTGTGGTCATCCGAACCATTAATCGCTCGAAGGCAATGGGTGATTCGCTAATCGCACGTGGTGAAGGTGAGTAGGAGAATTAATTGCCCTCACGCAGCTGGCGCATGCGCTCAGCAACAGCAGGGTCAACGTTGGAGGCAGCGCTTCCCTCGATGGACTTCTGAGCCTCGCCACCAGAGAGCTCGTTGCCACCGTTCATTTCTGCGCGGATTTGCTCCAGGCGAGAGTGCCCAGCAAGCTGAACGCCTGCGGCCTCTACCTCAGCCATACGCCCCTGAACCGAGTTCTGAGCTAGCTCGGCCTGACCAAGAGCGTTAGCGTAACGACGCTCAATCTTGTCACGAACCTGATCCAGATTAGGTGTAGCCCCCGAAGAAATCTGATTCATCGACTGCAGGGACTCAGAGACTTTCTCCTGCATCTTTGCTTGCTCCAGCTGGCTGAGGAGCTTTGCGCGCTCCGCGACCTTCTGCTGCAGCTGCATGGAATTACGCTCGACGGCCTTCTTAGCCTGAGCCGCCTGCTGCAGCGACTGATCGTGCAGAGCCTTCAAATCTTCTACCGACTGCTCAGCAGTAACCAACTGAGCTGCGAAAGCCTCAGCTGCGTTCTCATACTCCGTAGCCTTGGCAGTATCCCCCTCAGCACGAGCCTTGTCAGCGAGCTGCAATGCCTGACGAGTGTTCCCCTGCAGCTTCTCAATCTCAGCGAGCTGACGGTTAAGGCGCATTTCCAGCTGGCGCTGATTACCAATCACCGCCGCTGCCTGCTGCGATAGTTCCTGGTGCTGCCGCTGGGCATCCTCGATAGCCTGCTGAATCTGCACCTTCGGATCAGCGTTTTCCTCAATCTTGGAATCAAAAGCGGCCATCAAGTAATTCCACAGCTTTACAAATGGATTAGCCATAGCGTCCCATACACCTTTCTTATTGCAACTACCTCAAAGCAGGTCTGTGCTTATCGCGCACCCAATCTTAACTAAAGCCGAGCGTCTTCGGGTGCTAAGTACCGGAGCAATGGAATGAAATTCCACCGCCGCAACCAATTTCTACATCGCTGCCAATTCTGGGCTCGCCGAATGCAGGGCCATCGCTGTGGCTGCTTCCATCATCAAATCCGACACCGTCACACCAAGCGCCGCGCATACCGACGCCAGCAGCTCAGATGAGACTTCTTTCCGTCCACGCTCAAGCTCAGACAAATAACCAGGGCTAATAGCCGCATTTTCAGAAAGCTCACGCAGCGTCTGTCCACTGCGCGAACGGATATCACGCAGCGTCTCCCCCAGTGCCTCTCGCAGGAGTGGCTCACGGGATTCTCCCCGTTCCGCCAAATCCTGTGCCGTTAACTTTGCAACCGATCCAGGCTGCTCCCCTACAGCCACCCGCGCCGACGGTGCTGTGGCATCCATGGAAGCTTCGAAAGCGGCAGCGCTATCTACCTCTGGGTAGCGAATGGTCATAAGTGCAGTATTGTTGGTCATCACTTTCTCTAACGCTTTAGAAGGCCGACCTGTTCCCAATTTTCAAAAATTCTACTCACCGTCGAGATTCTGCAACAACAGTTCTAACGCCAATACCACTGCTTGACGACGAATCTCCGCGCGCGAACCCTCTTTATTCACCGGCAACCTAACAGCGGTTACCCCATCAAGGTCTGAAACCCCCGGCGGTTTCAGACCACACCAGACTTCACCTACTGGGTGCCCATCCTGCATCGCTGGACCAGCAACGCCAGTTAGCGAAATCCCCCAGCCCGCCACTGTCTTATTCGCCACTCCAAGTGCCATATACCGGGCCGTCAACTCGGACACGGGGCCATATGCGGCCAAAACATCCTTTGGCACGTCGGCAAGCAACGCCTTCGTGTCAGTGGCGTAAGTGACCACGCCACCGCGGAGAACGGCGGAGGCTCCCGGTACGGAGGCAACTGTAGCGCAGAGAAGACCTGCGGTAAGTGATTCTGCGGCTGCAAAAGTCTCGCCACGAGCCGTAAGCGTTTGGACGAGTTGAAGCGAAACGCCATCGACACCGTCAGCGTTTTCGTCGCTCTGGGCGAGGCGTTCGACTGTGTTCACAGCTTTACCCTCCACTTAATTTCTCTACGAGACCTTTCGCGCATCCACAATGTACTGGATACCAGTACCGACGGTGACGACAATGGCGGCAACCATCACAATCCAGGACGGCCAGAACAACCAGTCCACTGGCATCAGGAAGAGCCCCACTGCTACAGACTGCAGGACCGTCTTTATCTTGCCGCCCCGAGAAGCCGGAACAACACGCCCCTGACGCAGGGCGAACATACGCCAGATGGTGATGCCACCTTCGCGAATCACGATGATGACAGTCACCCACCACGGCAGAATGTCGATGATGTTCATACCAATCAGCGCAGCCAGCATTAGAGCCTTATCGGCAATCGGATCGGCAATCTTGCCAAAGTCGGTAATGAGGTTACGGCTACGTGCGAGGTGCCCGTCCAACTTGTCAGTCGCCATCAGAAGCGCGAATACGACAAACGACCACCAGCGCCAATTGGTGGCTTCGCCGCCCTCCTGAAGAAGTACCCACAGGAACACCGGTACTCCGAGGATGCGAAGCACGGTCAGGAAATTGGGCAAGTTCCAGTTGGAAACACGGCTTGTATCAGCACTTGGAGCAGTCACAGTTGTTACCTTATCTCACAATCGTGTTCGATTAACGCCCAGGCTCGTTCTTACCGGTGTGTGAACCGTTAGTTTCGCTTCCGGCCGACGTTGACCCCTCACTGACAGAAGTAGAGGAGGCGTGAGAGCCGAGGCCATCGCGGCTTCCATCATCATCGTGGTGAACACGCGGAAGGGCAATCGCACCCATGTTTTCATCACGCTTGCTCTTGAGCCACGATGCCAGGACAGTCACCACCAGAACGATGACGATGACCGCCAGCGACGCCCAGGTCGATACTTCAGGCACCGACACGTTCTCACCGCTGTTGATAAACGGCAGGTTGTTTTCATGCAGTGCGTGCAACAGCAACTTCACACCAATAAAGGCCAGGATGACACCCAGGCCATAAGCCAGGTACACCAAGCGATCCAGCAGACCGTCGAGCAGGAAGTACATCTGTCGCAACCCCATGAGAGCAAGGGCATTTGCAGTAAAGACGATATATGCCTCATCCGTCAGGCCGTAGATAGCCGGGATAGAGTCAAACGCAAACATCACATCGATAAAACCGATGGACACCAGCGCGATGGCAAGTGGAGTCAAGTAACGCTTGCCGTTTTCCTTAACGGTCAGCTTGTCCTTGTTGTAATGGTCCGAAATTGGGACGATTCGACGCAGCCATTGAATCAGCTTCATATCCGACGGATCGGGTTCCGGCTTATCGACGGCTTCGTCGTACACCGTCTTGATAGCCGTGTAAATCAGGAAGATTGCAAACAGGTAGAAAACGTCAGACCACTTGGCAATAACTGCCGCACCAGCCCAAATGAACAGGCCTCTGAATACCAGCGCCATCGCAATACCGAACAGCAAAACCTTTTGTTGGTACTGGCGCGGAATCTTGAATGCGCCGATGATGAGTGCAAAGACAAATAGATTGTCTACGCTGAGCGCCTTTTCGGTGATATAGCCCGATAGAAACTCAATGCCTCGGTGGTGATCCCATAACAACCACACCATTCCGCCGAAAATTAATGCCAAGACTACGTAGAAAGCGGTCCAGATGCCGGCTTCCTTCATAGTTGGGTTATGCGGCGTGCGAACGTGTGCATAGAAGTCAAAGGCGATAAAACCCATGACGACCACAATGGTGATAATCCATACCAATGCGGGGACATGCATATTAAAAAAAGACCTCCGGTCGTGCGAACATGAACCGGAGGTCTCTCCTGCTTCTGCCATAGTGGCAAAAGTGACGGCACCGGGATTCGATGTGCGCAAGACGAGTCTGTGCGTCCAATCCGTGCTGACGATAACCGTCACGGGCTAGCGGAAAACATCCACTTTTACCGGGGATACTCCCCTCCACGTGTGCCGACTATACACGCAATCAGAAACGGCGGTAAGGCTGGGTCGTCCTACGCCATAGACTGATTCGGATCAGCGTCGACTACGTTTACTTCTTCCTTAGGAGCATCCTCCGGGTTTGCGCCCTTGATCATCCACTTAATGGTTTCGAGCTCCTCTGGTTTGACCAGCACCTCACGTGCCTTAGATCCCTCTGACGGTCCAACCACTCCGCGAGTTTCCATCAGATCCATCAGTCGACCGGCCTTGGCGAAACCGACTCGCATCTTGCGCTGCAACATCGAGGTCGATCCGTGCTGTGCGGTGACCACCAGCTCGACTGCCTGAAGCAAATCTTCCAGGTCATCTCCGATATCGGGGTCAATGTTGCGCTCAGCCTCAGCGCTCTTATCCTCTGTGACACCCTCGGTGTAATCCGGCTCGGCCTGCGCCTTAGCTGCATCGACTACTGCCTGAATCTCTTCGTCTGTGACGAAGGCCCCCTGTAGACGTCGCGGCTTGCCTGCACCCTGTGGGATGAACAGGCCATCGCCCATACCAATGAGCTTTTCAGCACCGCCCTGGTCAAGAATGACGCGGGAGTCCGTGAGTGACGAGGTAGCGAATGCCAATCGCGATGGCACGTTCGTCTTAATCAAACCGGTGACCACATCCACAGACGGACGCTGCGTAGCCAACACCAAGTGGATACCGGCGGCACGGGCCTTCTGCGTGATGCGCACAATCGCATCTTCGATATCGCGGGGTGCGGTCATCATCAGGTCTGCCAGCTCGTCGACGACACAGACAATGTACGGGTACGGACGGTACTCGCGTTCCGAGCCAAGTGGCGTCGTAATCTCACCGGACTTGACCTTACGGTTGAAGTCCTTGATGTGACGGACGCGGGCGGCCTTCATGTCCATGTACCGCTGTTCCATCTCTTCAACCAGCCACTGCAGAGCCGCCGCGGCCTTCTTCGGCTGAGTGATGATTGGCGTAATCAGGTGAGGAATCCCCTCGTAGGGAGTCAGCTCGACCATCTTCGGGTCCACCAGAATCAGTCGGACATCCTCCGGGGTTGCACGCGTCAGCAGCGACACCAACATCGAGTTTACGAACGCGGACTTACCCGAACCGGTCGAACCGGCAACGAGAAGGTGCGGCATCTTCTGGATAGAGTGCGAGATGAACTCGCCCTCAATATCCTTACCGAGCCCAATCAGCATCGGGTCATCGTTCGCAACGGTTTTGGGCGCGTTGAGTACGTCGGCAAGCCGAACCATCTCACGGTCGTTGTTCGGTACCTCGATACCAACGGCTGACTTGCCCGGAATCGGAGTCAGTAGGCGGACATTGTCGGTCGCTACCGCATAGGCAATGTTGGACTGGAGGTTCGTGATCTTCGAGACCTTCACGCCCGGGCCAAGCTCGACCTCGTAGCGAGTCACCGTCGGACCGCGAGAGAAACCAGTCACCGCAGCGTCGACCTTGAATTCTGCGAATACCTCAGTAATCGCTTCAATCATGCGGTCGTTCGTCGCCGTACGTGTCTTGGGGCGCTCACCTGGGATCAACAAGTTAGTCGATGGCAGGTGGTAGTCAGACTCCGGCGTGCGTGCCGACGAACCGGAAGTACCCTCGGCATCCTTTTCCAATTCAGACTTCGGAGTTGTAGCCGGAATCTTAGAGGCATCGATGCCAGAACGAGCGGCAATGGCGTCCATAGTGCGGCGCGTAGCCTCAGAAACCGCATCCCGCGAATCATCGACAGACGACTCGCTCTGCGGCGCACTCGCCGGCGCTGCAGCCTCAGGCTGAACGGGCTGTTTCGGAGCTCGGGAAGCGGAAACACGATTGCGTTCGCTGTTGCTAGCTGCAGCAGCCTCCTGCGTCGGGTACTCGGAGTACTCGTCATACTCCTCGTCGGCAGCGTGGTAGTTCGTTCCCCCGACAGCCGGAATAGTCGATTCTGTCTCGGCGGTGTCCCGATGCACAGCATCCGACTGAGTTTCCTCCACGTACTCAGCCGCCGGAAACGCCGGCTCCACCGGGGAGACTCGGTTGGAGTGCTGTGCCCCATTCCGGACATCAAACACTGTGGTCTTTGCCGAATCGTAGTCGACATCCTCAACCTGACGGGCAGGTCGCGGAGCCTGTCGAGTCCTCTGCGGCTCTTCGTCCAAAAGATCGTAGAGGTTACCGTCAGCATCCGGTTCGTCGTAAGGCGCGGGTTCGGGTGCAGACATACGGCTATCCGCGCCACGGCGAGGAGCTCGGTAAGCAGAGCGATCGGTCGAACGCGACGAGGAATGATGCGTGCGGCCGCTGTGGCTTGGGCGACGCTCGATTAGCTGCGTCGGCTGGTCAAAGTCCTCATCGGCATATGCGGTATCCGAATCCCAGCTCGCACGACGTTCCAGCATGTCATCGACATTGCCGTAGGGATCGTCCGATTCCGGCTCGTCGCCGGCACGACGCGAAGACCATTCGGAAAAGTTGAAGTACTCCTTAGTGGCATCGATAAGTTGACGCACCGTCGCGCCAGAGAGCACCAGAGCGCCGTAAAAAACGATGCCCAGCAACAAAACGACGGCGACCCACGAGGTAAACCCGGCTGCTAGCGGCGAACCGATATAACCACCGATTGCGCCACCAGCTGCACGTCGCCCCGGCCAGTCCGCAGGACGACCAGAGCCGATATGCACAATTGCGAGCAGACCCACCACAATCAGCGAAGCTCCAGTAATGGTAGGTGTCAGACGTTCACGACGCGGCATCGCATCCAGCATCATCAATACGGAAACAACACCGAGCAGCACCGGAAGTACAAAAGCGCCGATACCAATGAGCGTGCGCACTGCCGTTTCAATGAACTCCCCCACTGGCCCTGCCAGGTGGAACCATGTCGAACCAGCCAGCACAATTGCCAACGCCAGCACGAGTAGTGCCAGGCCATCCTTCGATCCCGGTTCGCCACCCTCATCGAAGTCTGCATCGAACTCGTCAGCTGGCACGGAGGCCGGTGCCGGCGGTTCAATTACATCGTCATAGCCGCTAGCTGCTTTACGACGCTTCCTACGGGGCTTCGTCGAAAAATCGGCGTCACTTTCGCGCCGCGACATATTCTCCTCTTCGTTTCGCTTATTTTTGCGACCGCTGACCCGCCAGGCAAGACCGGCCACGCCGCGGGCAGTTTCAGTCCAGGCGCTGGCCAAGCTATTGGCCACGAACGACATGGCGCTAGGAGTGCGCTCGAATTCCTCCGTGGCGCTGTGCACGGGGTATCGCCGCGTGGCATCTGTCTCCGCAGAGCGGGAAGATCCACGACGATTGTCAGTTCTGGTTCGGCTGGTCGCAGACATGACCATTACCTTACAGCTAACACCGGATCGTTTTCACATTAGTCACACGCGTGTCATTGTTTAACAGGCGTGCTGTCGCGACCGTCCAGAACTGAGAACGTGATTTTAAAGACTGTTGCGCTTGATGCCCGATTCGTCACCGTCGATGGTGACGCGTACCTCGTCACGGCCATAGAGCCACAGCACCAGTTCCCCGACGCTTCCGCGGACAGTCACAACTGGAGCACCTTTAGCACTGTTGTCGATTAGGGTCACCGCAACTCCGTCGTCACGCATTAGCACCACGGTCGAGGTCGAACCGCGCAACATCATACGGCCGGCAGTAGTGACCAGACGCCACAGGTCCGACACTCCGGAGGGCGGCAGCTGACGAACGGTCCAGCCTTCCTGGGCACGACGGACATCCTCGTGATGGACGAAGTTCTCCGCAGCGTTGACGTAGCGGTCTGCCCAGTTCATTGGATTCCATCGCGGAGCACCACTACCCCACTTCCCCACCACTTCGACGTAGGGCATTCGATTGACCTCAGCGGTAACAGCATCGAGGCGGTCCGAAAGCGCCTTGACGAACATCCCGCCCGCGGCATCCAGACGGTTTTCACGAATGTACAGGTGGTTGGCAAGATCCCGGGTCGTCCACCCCTCGCACAAGGTCGGGGCGTCGGGGCCGACGCTGAGCAGTAGATTAGCTAGGTCTTCACGTTCCCGTTCAGCAAAAGTCATAGCTCCAGCCTAGACCAGGCACGGAGAAGCCCGCATCCACACGGTTGTAGGTGGATGCGGGCTCTTACGCTAAAAGACGCTCTAGAAATTTAGATACTTTCGCGCGACTCCTGGATTTCCTCATCGGTAACCTCTTCGGCTGCCTCAGAGGACATCGGCACGATTGTCGGAACAACCATCGGACTGCGACGCCATTTCTGGTTAATGACGCGCTCGGTGCGGCGACGAACTTCCTGAGCCATACGGTATGGATTGTTCTCGCCACTGCCAGCCAGGTCAAAGAGAGTATCGTCAACGACCTGCTCGACGGTTGCGAGCACTTCCTTGGCGTCGTCCGAGTAACCGCGAGCCTGAGCCCGCGGCTTCTCCAACGGACGACCAGTGCGGTTATCGATGACGGCTGTGACGGTGATAAGACCACCTTCACGCATTTCAGCACGGTCTGCCAGCACGTCAGCGTCGACGTCACCCATGGTGACGCCATCAACGTAGAGGTTACCGACCGGAACCTGGCCAACTACACGAGCGCGGCCGTCAACGAGGTCGACAACCACACCGTTCTGAGCGAGGACAACGTTCTCTGGCTTCACGCCAGTGGACACAGCCAGTTCCTTGTTGGCACGAATGTGGCGCCACTCACCGTGAATTGGCATGACATTCGACGGACGGGCTGCGTTGTAGAGGAACAGCAGCTCGCCAGCAAACCCGTGACCGGAGGTGTGAACCTTGGCATCCTTGCCAGTGATAACCGTGGCACCAATCTGGGCCAACATGTTAATAACGCCGAAGACCGCCTCTTCGTTACCCGGTACCAGCGAAGAACTGAGGATAATCAGGTCGCCATCACGGACGGTAATCTGACGGTGCTCACGACGGGCCATGCGAGACAGCGCAGCCATTGGCTCACCCTGCGTACCGGTAGTCACCAGCACGACCTTGTGGGGCGCCATGCGAGCGGCCTCGTTCATCTCCACGATGGTGTTCTCTGGCGCGGTCAGCAGACCCAACTCCTGCGCGATACGCATGTTGCGAATCATGGAGCGGCCGTTGAACGCGACCTTTCGTCCAGCCTTGACAGCTGCATCGATAACAGCCTGAACGCGGTAGACATTCGACGCGAAAGCCGCAACGATAACGCGCTGCTTTGCGTCCATAATCAGACGACGCAGGGTCGGAGCCAACTCCGCCTCGGAACCGGAGAAGCCCGGGATTGTGGCGTTGGTGGACTCACACAAGAAGAGGTCGATTCCCTCATCGCCGTAGCGGCTCAGCGCCGGCAGGTCAGTCGGCTTTCCGTCCGGCGGGGTCTGGTCCATCTTCACGTCACCGGTGTGGACAACCATGCCAGCTCCGGTCTTAATGACGATGCCAAGGCACTCCGGAATCGAGTGGTTGACATTGAAGAAACGCAGATCGAACGGACCACGCTGAATGTGGCTGGTGTCGTTGACCTCGATGACCTTCGGGCGCTGACGGTGCTCCTGCGTCTTGGCCTGAATCAGTGCCAAGGTAAAGCGGGAAGCAATAATCGGGATGTCCGCGCGCTGCTTGAGCAACCAAGGGATAGCACCGATGTGATCCTCGTGACCGTGGGTGACCACGAGAGCTTCCACGCGATCCCACTTGTCTTCCATGTAGGAGAAGTCAGGCAGAATCAGGTCAACACCCGGCTCATCCGAGCTCGGGAACAGCACGCCACAGTCGACGATAATCAGTCGGTTTTTGTACTCCAACACGGTCATATTGCGACCGATTTCGGAAATACCACCCAGCGCGACCACACGCAGACCGTCCTTGGGGGCCTTCGGCGGTGCGGGCAGACGTTGCGTCAAGTCTGCGCCCTGCATCGACTGCACTACGTTACGACGGTTGCCGCCACGCCCGCCACGGCCACCCCGCGAATTATTTCCGCGGTTACCGCCACGGCCACCGCGACCACCACGAGAACCGCGGTTGGAAGAATTCGACGAACCTTGGGACTTCTTAGCGTTGCCGGCGTTCTTACGATCACCGGAACGCTGCGAGGACTTCGAGCCGTTGGAGTTAGCTCGACCTTTGTCGGAGCCCTTGGATGCAGAGTTCTTGGACTGCTCTGCTGCAGCCACGTCAGACTCGGAAGGCGGACCGGCCTTACGAGTTACCTTGCGGGCGCGATTGCGTCCTTCAGCCACTACAGAACACCTGCCTTCCGCATAGCTTCTTCAAGCACCTCAAGCTGCTGGTCATTTGCTGCAATTTGCGGCAAGCGTGGATCTCCTATCTCAATGCCCTGCAGACGCAGAGCGGACTTAGCAAAACTTACACCGCCAAGTGCAGCCTGAGCGGCAAACAGCGGAGTCATCTTCGCGTGGGCTGCCTGCGCACCAGCAAGGTCACCCTTGTCAAAACAAGAGCGCACCTCGGCCAGCAGCTGCGGGGCTGCATGTCCAATAACGGAAATGAACCCGGTGGCGCCAATCGACAGCCACGGAAGGTTCAGCACATCGTCACCGGAGTACCACGCCAAATCAGTATTAGCGATAATGCCGGCGGCAGCTCCCAAGTCTCCCTTGGCGTCCTTAACAGCCTGGATTCTCGGGTGCTCCGCCAACCGGTAAATGGTATCAACTTCAATCGGAATAACCGAACGCGGCGGAATGTCATACAGGCACACCGGAGCCTCGGTTGCGTCGGCCACCGCCGTAAAGTGGCGGTACAAGCCCTCCTGGGACGGCTTGGAATAATACGGCGTGACGACGAGCAGCGCATCCACGCCCGCTTCCACAGAAGCCTTTGCCAGCTCAATAGACTCGGCCGTGTCATTGGTACCGGCACCGGCCACAAGCTTGACCTTATCGCCCATCTCTGCGCGGACAGCTCGGAGAAGCTCAAGCTTTTCCTCAACGGTCGTAGTAGGCGACTCGCCAGTAGTACCGGCCAGAATGAGTGCATCGCAGCCGCCGTCTACAAGGTGCCCAGCGAGCTGCACACCTGCCTTGACATCGAGGCTTCCGTCCTTATCAAAAGGGGTCACCATAGCTACGGCGACAGTGCCGAAAATGTCAGCACCGCGCGTTGACGCAATTCCTGTGCTCATTGTTGACTACCTTTTCTTAAAAATCTCAATCGACTATATCTTCACACTGTACGTGCGATTACCCCTCGAAGGCGTAAGGACTCGACGCGACGACCGACCCATCCTTCAGAGTGTTGATCTCAAAATCCCCAAAAGCAACAGGAGCGCAGCGCTGCAGCTCCCGCAGACAAGCCACTGCCAACTCCCGAATTTCGGCATCGGCATGCTCGGTCGCACGCATCGAAATGAAGTGGCGCCAAGACCGGAAATTACCAGTAACCACGATTCGAGTTTCGGTGGCATTGGGCAAAACCGCCCGGGCTGCCTGGCGTGCCTGCTTTCGCCGCAAGATAGCGTTGGGCTCGTCGGCCCACTTCTCTTCCAGTGCGTCTAATAACTCACCATAGGCGAAACGGGACTGATCAACCGCGCTTTCGAAAACTCGCAACAGATCCGGGTCCTCCGCAATTGCGGGAGGAACTACAACATTGTTGGAACTGGTCGACACAAACCGCTGCGACAACTGCGAAAAGGAAAAGTGACGGTGCCGTGTGAGTTCATGTGCACACGAGCGCGACAGCCCACGGACATAGATGCTTGCACTTGCGTGTTCAAAAAGTGAGGTGTGGCCTACCTCGAGCACATGCCGCAGATATCCCCTATTCGTCGCAGTTCGCGGATTAGGCTTGTCCCACGTTTCATAACAAGCCCGGCCAGAGAACTCAATTAATGCTTCCCCACCGTCGGCATCGGTATCAAAGTCGATGTCCTCAGGTGGGAAGAAATTGGTCGAGGCAATCAGTTGCGCCTTGAGAGTGACGTTTTCAGACATTTTCAGTGAACTCCTGGCAATTACAGTCCCAGGAACGGCTCCAGTCCCACAGTCAGGCCCGGAAAATCCTCAATTTTACGCACGCCCAGCAGCACACCCGGCACAAAGCTGGTGCGCGAGTAGGAGTCCTGCTTGATGGTGAGCGACTGTCCTTCAGCGCCGAAGATAACGGTCTCGTGAGCCACCGAACCGGTCATGCGTACTGCGTGCACCGGAATGCCCTCGACATCGGCGCCGCGAGCACCATCCAGAGTCTGCTCAGTGGCATCGGGCTGCTCCCCCATGCCTGCTTCCTTGCGAGCACGGGCAATAGCCTCAGCAGTGTGGATAGCGGTGCCCGAGGGGGCATCCTTTTTAAAAGGATGGTGCATTTCGATAACTTCAGCGGACTCGAAGTACGGAGCGGCTAGCTCTGCCATCTTCATGGTCAATACTGCGGAGATTGCGAAGTTCGGTGCAACAAGGACATTGGCGGCACCGTCGGCGTCGTCAAGCCAGCGCTGCACCTGATCGAGGCGCTCCTTGGTAAAGCCCGTGGTACCCACGACGGCGTTGATGCCATTCTTAATACAGAACTCAAGATTGCCCATCACAGCGTCGGGCTGAGTAAAGTCAACAATGGTCTGCACACCAGCCGTGACAAGTTCATTCAGGTCATCGCCCGAGTCGAGATCCGCTGCCAGCTCCAAATCGTCGGCGGTTTCAACTGCCTCGCAGATGGTGGACCCTACCTTGCCCTTGGCGCCAAGTACGCCGACCTTGATATTGCTCACAGCTCTCTTGTCCTTTCCCAACGGGTTCATCTCTATCCCTTACCTTAGAATGTATTGGGCAACTTGTGTGCCAATGCCCCCGTCGGCTTTGCCGTTTTGTCGGCTTACGATGGGGATTTTCTTGCGCTAAGCCGCAACATCTTAGAAAATTGCTTATTTCAGTACCTATATCTAGAAAGTGACTTCTCTTGGTTTCTGAATCTGAAGATTCCGAATTGAGCCCAAGTTCGGAAGCAGCACAGGCCAAAGCGCCGAAAAACGCTTACATGGCCATTTATGTGCTACTAGCTGCGGCATTTATGGCTATCTTGAACGAGACGGTCATGAGTGTCGCAATTCCCGTCATCAAGGCGGACCTTAACATCAGCGCAGCGACTGCCGGATGGCTGACAACGGCATTCCTGCTGACCATGGCTGTTGTCATTCCGGTCACTGGATTTCTCATTTCGGCAGTGCCGTTCCGCATTCTTTTCGCGGTCAGTCAAGGACTATTCGTCGTGGGCACTCTCATCGGTGCTTTCGCGCCAAACTTCGCGATCGTTCTGCTCGCACGCATTGTCCAAGCGTCCGGTACCGCAGTGCTGCTGCCGCTGCTGATGACCACGGTGCTCAACGTAGTACCGGAGCATGAGCGCGGGCGCATGATGGGACGAATGAGCGTGGTCATCGCTGTCGCGCCTGCTATCGGACCGACCATCTCCGGTCTCATTCTGGAGATTGCCAATAACAATTGGCATGCGCTTTTCGACACGATGTTGCCGCTCGGCCTAATTGTGCTGGTAGTGGGCGTCATCCTCGTTCCCAATATTGAGGAAAACTCCGCGAAGCCCATCGATATCCTCTCGGTGTTCCTCAGTGCCGGCGCATTCGGCCCGCTGGTGTACGCGCTGAGCCGCGTAGGCGCAGAGTTTTCGCTTATCGACGGAATCCTGTGCGCAGTCGGCATCGTGCTGTTGGTGTTCTTCATCATGCGCCAGCGCCGTTTGGCACCGCACAACCGAGCTCTGCTGGATCTTCGAACCTTCCGCACAAAGAGCTTTAGGCTGTCCACAATCATTCTGACCATTGGTTTCATGCTGATGTTCGGTGTGATCATCATTTTGCCGCTCTACCTCAATCTGCGAGGTGTCGACGTCAAGACTATTGGTTTGATTGTGATGCCTGGTCCACTGGTTATGGGTCTGATGGGACCGGCTGTCGGCCGGCTCTTTGACAGCTATGGTCCGCGCCCACTGGCAATTCCCGGCTCCATTGTCCTTGCCCTCGGTCTTTTCGGGCTCGGCTTCATCTCAGCATCGACTCCGCTATGGTGGATTGTCGCCTGCCACATCGTCCTTGAGATTGGCCTGGGGCTGCTGTTTACTCCGCTGTTCACATTCGGTCTTGGTGATCTTCCGAAGCGCCTCTACCCGGATGGCTCAGCAATCATGAACACGCTACAGCAGGTTGCCGGCGCTGTCGGTACCGCACTGTTTGTGGCGCTGTCAGCTGTTATTGCCACTGGCCTGTCCGGCACTGGTGCAGCAGCTCCTGCCGCCGACGACTTGATTCGTGGCTATAGCATTGCGATGTTTACCGCCGCGGGATTTGCCGTGGTGCTAATCTTCCTCACCACGCTGCTCAAGCCGCAGCGGAAGAAGATTGCATTACAGTAGCCCCCCCAAGACCGGGGGGGGAATACCGCCTAAACTAGGCGGCTTGCTCCCGGCCCGGGATTTCCAACGAAAAACTCCGGTTCCGGCATTCCTCTGTCACGGAAGGCCGACGCAACTGCATTCGCTGCAGCACTGACACGGTCGTGTGGCAGCAGCGCAATGGCACTGCCGCCAAAGCCACCGCCAGTCATTCGGGCACCAAGCGCCCCCTGCTCAAGCGCTACGTCCACAGCAAGATCCAGCTCTGGACAGGAAACTTCGTAGTCATTCCTCAGCGAAAGATGGCTTGCCACCATCAACGTGCCAAAGGCCTCGAAGTCCCCCTCGGAAAGCTTTTCAATCGCCTGTGCCGTCCGGTCAATTTCGGTAACAACGTGACGTACTCGGCGCGCCACGGTATCAACCCATTGATCCCTATCTGCCTCAGCTGGGACGTTCTCCTTCGCCCAATTGATAGCAGCACCAACTGCATCATCCAGACCGCGGAAATCAGATACCCCAAGACCATTTGTCACGGCATCGATGATTCCGCGACGCGTCGCATACTGACCATCCGAGAGACTATGCCGAACGTTGGTGTTGATTACCAAAACCTCTAGGTCCTCGTCTGCGAAAGCAGCCTTTACAAGCTGGTCAGAACTCTTCGCAAAATCAATGACCAGTGCGTGGTTTTCCTTGCCCTTGATGGAAATACGCTGATCCAGACCGCCGGTAGAGGCACCAATGACCTCATTTTCTGCGCGGATAGCCGCCTCAACAATTCCCTGCTGCTCTTCATCGTTTGGTGCGCGCCCGTGGACGAGCTCAAAGGCTGCAACGCCGACAGAACACTCCAGAGCGGCGGAGCTGGAGAGCCCGGAACCGATCGGAACATCGGAGGAAATCGCAATGTCAAGGCTTGGACAATCCGCGGGCAACAGCCCTGCCTCACGCATAGCCCAGATAGTGCCAACTGCGTATCCCGTCCAATTTGCAGGAGAGTTCGGACCGACATCGGACATTGCGATAGCAACCGGCTTGTCACCGTCTGCGACGTCGTCCTTGTCCATCAAGTCCGAAACAACTCGCACTGTCCACGAGTCACCAGCAGCCTGGGCACCCACCGCTGCGAAAGTACTCTGTGCCAACGCGAATGGCAGACAGATACCACCGGCATAATCGACATGCTCGCCAATCAGGTTGACTCTGCCTGGGGCGCGGAAGACGCCCTGTGGTTCCGAACCGAAACTGCGGCGGAATTGCTCAGTTACGTCAGATACCGCCTGTTTATGGGAGCGAGTGGGAAGCCAGCGAGTCTGGCCAACTTCCCGGAAGCGGTCAGCGATTGCCTCCGGGGTCGTGTCCGAAATCCAGGCTCCTTGCCCGGACTCTGAACCCGCGAGGAACTTCATGCGTCCTGCAGAGCGCATCATGGAATAGAGCTGCAGGTGGAGGCGGCCAAACTGGTGATCCTCGCCTACCGGAGCTTGGTTCCATGCTGCGATGTACGGCGTTTTGTCGATGCCGGGGAAGAATCGGTCAATACGTCGCAGCAGGTCAAGGTACATTGCTGTCAGTTCGTCCTTCTCCGCATCGGTCAGCTCCTGAAAACTACCGACAGCGCGGTTAGCCATAATCATGACTTCGACTGGCCACTTAGCTGCAGCTGGGACGAATGCGGTGAAGTACTCCCCTTCTGCGATGATCCGTCGACCTGAAGCCTTTTCGGCCTCCAGGACATCCTCAAAGAGGTCACGACCGGTGGTTTCGAAGTGGGCTTTCGCGCGTGAAACAATGGCTGCCGCACGTGGGGGCAGATACGGGTACGAGTAAATCTGCCCATGAGGATGCTGCAGCGTTACCCCAATTTCCTTGCCCCTGTTTTCAAAGGGGAACACCAACCTCACACCTTCGAGCTTGCTGAGTTCCGCAGTGCGGTGCGCCCACGCTTCAATAACGGTGCGAGCACGAGTAAAGGTCAGATCCCGGAAGGAGTCCGAAACACTCGGGGTAAAGCAGACAACCTCGCACCGAGCCAAGGCCGGCTTCCGCGGGAAAATCTCGGCGCCGTCGACAGTTTGGGCAAAGTCATCCGGAACTTCCATGTGCATGGAAAGCGAAGGGAAGCGGTTTTCAAAAACCACCACGTCGTAGTCACTGGCAGGCACCTCTGTGGGAAGTTGTTCCGGCAGCGTCGGAGCTAGTGGGTTCTCACCAGCAGGAGGCATAAAGGTGCGGTTCATGCGGTGCGCCGCGTAGCAGTACCAATCACCTGTCAGCGGATCTTGGCGCAGCTCCGACTCCGTAATCGCCTGTGGCAAATCACGTTCGTCGGTTAACTTTCGAGTCTTTTTGCCCGAGACATAGTCCGGGTCATCGTCGAAGTAGATTAGCTCGCGACCGTCGGCAAGCGTAGTGCGCGTTACCGAAAAAGCGTGAGAAGGCTGGTCATCGGTTGTCATTTTTACTCCTTATGATTCTTCGACAACCGTTGGGCGCAGTTTTGCCCAGGCATAGAAAACGATTGCAAAGAGAAGCAGGGCTATGCCGCTGTACAGGTTATACATCGGCTCTTTGGCAACACTGGTCTCCGGGTTAACTCCAGGATCGAGGAACAGCCACGACAGCAGCAAAATGATGCCGTAAAGACCAAGCAGCGCCCCAATGACATTGCGAATGTCAAAGGCACCTGCTTTCTTATTACCGGTGCTGATAGTCGCTTCTACAGTTGAATTGTTGTGTGTCCGTGACATGATTTCTCACTAGCTCCTATGCGAAAACGATGTTAAGAACTACGGCCATCACCAGGCACAAAATACCCAGCGGAACAGTTCGCTGTAACAATGGCAGCTCTGCCTCAGCAGCGTCTGTGAAGTGAGCCTTCGGCGTGACGGACTTGACGAAGCCCACCAGCTCCTCATCGGGTTTCGGCGTTGTCATGAGCGAAACGACCACAGCCACCACAATATCGACGACGAATGCCACGGAGGCGGCAGCGAACGCAGTGCCTTGCCCCGGCAGCTCAAAGATGGTTGCGCTTGCCGACGTGAACTCGGAGATGTACCAGTACAAAATCGCAGCACCCGTTCCTGCGAGCAGAGACGTCCAACCTGCTGTCGGCGTCATGCGCTTCCAGAACATACCGATAAGGAAGGTAGCGAACAACGGTGCGTTGAAGAAGCCGAATAGCGTCTGCAGGTAGTCCATGACGTTGCCGAAATTATCGGCAATCAATGCGGTGAACACTGCGATGCCGGTCGCGCCAATGGTAGCGATACGACCAACCTTGAGGTAGTAATCATCTGCTCGATTTTTGACGACGTAGGTCTGCCAAATGTCGTAGCTAAAGACTGTGTTGAACGCGGAGATATTCGCCGCCATACCTGCCATAAAGGCTGCTAGTAGCCCTGCAATAGCGATGCCCAGCAGGCCGTTGGGAAGCAAATCTCTCATTAGGTACAGAATTGCGTCGTTAGGCTTGGCAGTCTGATCCATGATGGGTGCGACAGTCGCGCCGGCGATCATGCCCGGCAGCACCACGATGAACGGAATGAACATCTTTGGAAACGCGCCGATAATTGGAGTCTTGCGTGCGGCCGACAGCGAATCGGCTGCCATGGATCGCTGAACCTCCACGAAGTTCGTTGTCCAATAGCCAAAGGACAGCACGAATCCCAAACCGAATACCAATCCGATGACTGAAACTACCGGGTTGTCAAAACCAGAAATATCCGTGCCCGGCCAGGTGTGGAAGTGCGATTCAGTGGCAACTTTTTCCTTAAGCCCCGACCAGCCGCCGACGCTGTGCAGACCGATTAGAGTCAGTGGCATTAGAGCTGCGACAATCACGAAGAACTGAAGTACCTCGTTGTAAATCGCTGCGGACAGTCCGCCCAACGTGATGTAGGACAGCACAATGACTGCAGCGACGACCAATGTCAGCCACAGTGGCCAGCCGAGTAGCGCATTGACCACTTTGGCCAGCAGCAAAAGGTTGATACCCGCGATGAGCAGCTGCGCGACGGCGAATGAAATCGCGTTGACAAGGTGCGCTCCGGGACCAAAACGACGCAGCATGAATTCTGGTACTGAGCGAACCTTGGAGCCATAGTAAAAGGGCATCATGACAATGCCCAGGAACACCATGGCGGGAACCGCACCAATCCAGAAGTAGTGCATGGTCTGGAAACCGTATTCCACACCATTTGCGGACATACCGACGATTTCCACTGCGCCTAGGTTGGCTGAGACGAACGCCAACCCTGTCACCCAAGCCGGCAGTGAGCGCCCAGAGAGGAAGAAGTCAATGGAGCTGGACACTTTGGCTCGTGCAGCCCAGCCAATGCCTAGGACGAATAGGAAGTATAGGGCAACAATGGAGTAATCCACCCATGATGCCTCGAGCCGTAGGGCTGATTGCGCCACTATCACGACGGCCTCCTCACAATTAGGGAGTCAAAACGTATTCAGGAAATGCACGAATTGGGATTTCTTTTTCTCGGCACCTGGCTGGTGCACGCCCATCAAGGCCGTGAAAGTGGCTCGACCTACCCCGAAGTGTGGGGCCAGATAGCCACTATCCGGAACAAAAGGAAGACCTATTCTTTTACATTCGTCCCCAAGTGTATTTTCCATTCTTAATTCCAGGTGAATTAATTAAGAAGGTTTTAACCCGATTGAGGGGGCTGCACTCTTCTGCGCTGGGAAAACTATTTTCCGCCCGTTTCCGCGCGCAGTCCCATGGCAAGAGTTGTTGTCTCTCCAGCCTGAACTCGCAGCAAACCGGTACCGGAGCGTAGCGCATCCGGCGGACATGTCATTGGCTCCACCGCAATCGCATTCCCGTGCCCAGGAAATCCTTCTCGTCGTCCAGCGTCGGCAACATAGACCTGGAAGAAGCGGAATTCATCATCGGCCCAGAGCACAGCACCCTTGCCATTTGGTCCAACCAAATGTGCTTCACGACGGCACGGTGAGTGACTCCCCGCTGCCTCCGCGGCAGCAAAGAAGCAGTGATCCAGCCACAGTCCATCCAGGGATACCCCCTCTCGAAGGCTGGGAACCACTGTCTCCGCTGGCACCGCTGGGCCGGCGGGCAAGTTTCGAATTGGCTCCAGTGGCAGGTTGTTATCAACGGGCAACCGTAGTGTGCAACTGCCGAAGTCAGCGCCCAACGCGCTTAAATAGGGATGCCAGCCCAGACCAAACGGGCACTCCCTATCGCTGCGATTATGCACTGTGAACTCCGCCGATAGGCCATCTGCAGACGTGACTTGCCAGCGCACGGTCATACCGAGTTCCCAAGGCCAGCCCGGTTGCGGCTCAACTTCCACGCCCAAGGTGACGCTGCTGTCATCAGAATCGACCACAGACCAAACGCGATCTGCAACAAATCCGTGAATAGCATTCGCCCGGGACGGCTCCGAAATATCTAGTCGATGGACTTCCCCATCAAAGATGAATACTCCGTCAGCGACCCTGTTCGGCCACGGAGCCAGGAGCGTACCTGCGGACAACGGTGGATTGAACCCTTTGGGATAGTCAGTCAGCAGTGGCAGGCCACAGTACTCCAGTGATCTCGGTCCACCACCGAACTGGGAAATACTTGCGACATAGCCACCGGCCGCAATGTCGATGAATTCATGATCGTGCGCGACAAGTTGCATGCGCAAATTACCTTCCACGTGGGTTCGAAAATTAATCCCTTCGAAACCCGAGATTAACCCAAAACAAAAGCGCGGTTAGGTCAATTTGTGACCTAACCGCGCCATCGCTACACGCGTTGTTGGAGGCTACCTAAAGCACATCCTCCGTCGCCAAGCATTAATCGTCTTCGACCGGAACCAGCGAGATCTTGCCGCGGTTGTCGATATCAGCGATTTCGACCTGAATCTTGTCGCCGACATTGATGACATCCTCGACCTTCTCGATGCGCTTGTCGCCACCGAGCTTGGAGATGTGGATCAGACCGTCACGGCCCGGAGTCAGGGAGACAAAAGCACCGAAAGCGACAGTCTTCACGACAGTGCCCAGGTAGCGTTCGCCGACCTTCGGCAGCTGCGGGTTAGCAATGGCATTAATCTGCTCGATTGCAGCGTCCGCGGCCTTACCGGAAGTTGCCGAGACAAATACGGTGCCGTCGTCCTCGATAGAGATATCAGCACCGGTTTCCTCGGTGATGCCGTTGATGGTCTTGCCCTTCGGACCGATGAGCTCACCGATCTTCGAAGCCGGAACCTTAACGGTGGTGATCTTCGGAGCGAGACCACTCATCTCGTCCGGAGACTCGATGACCTCAGCCATGGTGGACAGGATGGCCAGACGTGCATCACGAGCCTGGGACAGAGCATCGGCCAGAACCTTCGACGGAATACCGTCGAGCTTGGTGTCCAGCTGCAGTGCGGTAATGAAGTCCGCAGTACCAGCGACCTTGAAGTCCATGTCACCGAATGCGTCTTCGGCACCGAGAATATCGGTCAGTGCGACGAAGCGGTTCTCACCGTCAACCTCGCCGGAAACCAGGCCCATGGCGATACCGGCAACCGGAGCCTTCAGCGGCACACCGGCGTTGTACAGCGACAGAGTCGAAGCACAGACCGAGCCCATGGAGGTCGAACCATTGGATCCAAGAGCCTCGGAGACCTGGCGAATGGTGTACGGGAATTCCTCGCGGGACGGCACGACCGGCAGCAGAGCGCGCTCAGCCAGTGCCCCGTGACCAATCTCGCGGCGCTTCGGAGAGCCAACACGACCGGTCTCGCCGGTGGAGTACGGCGGGAAGTTGTAGTGGTGGATGTAGCGCTTGGAGGTAACAGGAGTCAGCGAGTCAATCTGCTGCTCCATCTTCAGCATATCCAAAGTGGTGACACCCAGAATCTGGGTCTCGCCGCGCTCAAACAGCGAAGAGCCGTGGGCACGCGGAATCAGACCGACCTCAACGCCCAGGTCACGAATGTCGGTGACACCGCGACCATCGATGCGGAAGCCCTCAGCCAGAATCTTCTCACGGACAATCTGCTTCATCACTGCGTTGTATGCAGCGCGAATCTGCTTAGATGCAGCTTGCTCGTCGACATCATCGGATACGAAGCGCTCCAGCAGCTGCCCCTCGACGTCCTCCATGTACTCATTGGTGGCGTCATCTCGTTCCTGCTTACCCGGAATGGTGAGCAGCTTGGCCAGCTTCTTAGCGGACTTCTTCTCGACTGCGTTAAAAATCTCATCGCTGTATGCCGGGAACAGCGGGAACTCCTGCGTTTCCTTCGCTGCGCGCTCAGCCAGACCCTTCTGTGCCTCACACAGAACCTTGATGTGCGGCTTTGCTGCCTCGAGGCCAGCGGCGACGATGTCCTCGGTCGGCGCCGGTGCACCGTCAGCAATACGCTTGACGACGGTCTCCCCTGCTCCGGCCTCCACCATCATGATGGCGACATCTTCGACGTTCTTGCCGCGACGCTTGCGGGTGACGATACGGCCAGCGACGACCATCTCGAACAGAGCCTGCTCGTGCTGCTCCTCGGTCGGGAAAGCGACCCATGCACCCTCTGGGTGCTTGTCATCAGCAACAAGCGCGATGCGGACGCCACCGACAGCGCCGGAGACCGGCAGCCCGGAAAGCTGAGTTGCAGCTGACGCGCCGTTGATTGCGACAACGTCGTAACGGTCCTTCGGATCCCAGGACATGACGGTGACAACAACCTGTACCTCGTTGCGCAGGCCCTTGACGAAGGTCGGACGCAGCGGACGGTCAATCAGACGACATGCCAGGATGGCATCGGTAGACGGGCGGCCCTCACGGCGGAAGAACGAACCCGGAATCTTGCCCGCAGCGTACATACGCTCTTCAACGTCGACGGTCAGCGGGAAGAAATCAAAGCCCTCGCGGGGCTGGTTGGAAGCGGTGACGGTGGACAGGAGCATGGTCTCCTCGTCCAAGTAGGTGGTCACCGAACCATCGGCCTGACGAGCCAGCTGGCCCGTTTCAAAGCGAATGGTGCGGGTGCCGAAATCACCATTGTCGATGGTGGCAACGGCCTCGGTAATACCGAAATCCTCATCAAAGAAAAATTCAACAGCCTTGCTGTTGGCCATAGGTTTCTTACTCCTAGAAATAGCGGCGATCATCGATGTCGCCTGTAAAAGATCGAATGAACTTCGTTTGCGTCACGCATTCTACCAGCTAACGCGGAAAGTTCTCGTATTGGACGGATCGGAGATCTCTCACTGCATCTGGGTTCTTGCACCTACGCGGGGTTCTAGGAGTTTGCGGGGCGGGGGGCACTTATCGATGACTTTTCTTGACTCATCGATGGTTTACCGTGTCTTATCGACGAATTACCGTGTCTTATCGATGGTGCCCCGGCACTTATGCGCACGCTTTCGATCAGCCCCTCCACCTGTCGATGAGGTATTCACTTGTGGCCACGCTACAGCGCATCGATGAGTGAATACCACAACGACAAGTGATCAAAAAAAGACCCGCCGTGAGCTTCCATCCAATGGAAACCCAAACGGCGAGTCTAAAAAGCTTAAAAGCCTTGAATTAACAGAGCAACTTACACCAATGAAGCTCTGACAAACAGGACCTTAAGGAGAACCTTAGCGACGCAGACCCAGGCGCTCGATCAGCTTACGGTAGCGCTCAACGTCGTTGTCCTGCAGGTACTGCAGCAGGCCCTTGCGGCGACCGACCAGCAGCAGCAGACCACGACGGGAGTGGTGATCGTGCTTGTGGAACTTCAGGTGCTCGGTCAGCTGACGAATACGTGCGGTCAGCAGTGCAACCTGAGCCTCCGGGGAACCGGTGTCGGTCTCGTGCAGGCCGAACTCCTTGAGAATCTCAGCCTTTTCTGTAGTGTTCAAAGCCATGTAAATCTAACTCCTTGAATCAAATTATGGTCGTTTTTTCAGTCCACATTCTCGGCTTTCCCGGAACCAAACAGCGTCTGGCAACTGGTTCCTCGCAACTGCTTGTGGACCGCAGTCACAGCCGACGTTTTACTTTAACAGCTAATCGGTCTTAGCCAAAATGGCTTCGGTGTCTGCCACGTCCTGGTTCATCCGGTCAATGAGCTCCTCGACCGAGTCGAACTTCTCCATGCCGCGAATCCGGTCGACAAACTCAACCTGCCCAGCGGTGCCGTAGAGGTCCGCATGACGGTCAATCACGTAGGCCTCGACCGTTCGATCAGTGTCTCCAAAGGTCACATTAGTGCCCACCGACACGGCCGCTGGGTAGCGCACCCCAAACTCGATATCGCCCTTCGGGTCCGGCTCCGGGCGGGCTGCCGTCGGCTGAACCGTGAACCATGCCGCGTAGACACCATCAGCCGGGATTGCCAGGCCCTCAGCGAAGTCAATATTGGCGGTCGGAAAGCCCAGCTGCGCTCCTCCACGCCCCTGACCTGGAAGAACATCACCATCGACACGGTAGAAGTACCCGAGACACGAGGCGGCTGCGGACACCGCACCGTCGGCAAGCAAACCGCGAATACGTGTCGACGAAACACGTTCGGTCGAGTCCGCGGCAGTGACGTCGAGAAGGTCGACGATGGTGACGTCGACCCCACACTTACAGCCGTGCTCCGGCATAGTCTCGGCGGTACCTGCGGCCTTCTGCCCATAGGTGAAGTTCTGGCCAACGAAGACGGCCTGTGCATTCAGCTTGTCGCGGACAACGGTGCGTACAAAGTCTTCTGCGGGGATGCTGGAGAAGTTCTTGTCGAAAGGCACGACAAGCATGGCATCGATTCCCTCCGCTTCTGCCAGCTCGGCGCGACGGGACACGGTGGACAGTGCCGGCGGCACCTTATCCGGGGCAAACAGCGCTACGGGATTGGGATCGAAAGTCATCAACAGCGACTTCACGCCACGAGCGCGAGCGTCACTGACCGCAGCAGCTATCAGGCGCTTATGCCCAAGATGAATACCATCGAACACTCCGATGGTTACGACCGTGTCCCCCAGGTCTTCGGGTGCATTGTCCAAGCCATACCAAATCTCCACAAAGAGCCAGTGTAACTGGTCACCGTTTAACACACCGCATATAGCGCAACATAGGATTGCGTCTATGACCGACTTCGATCCGATTGCAGACTCCGGCATTGTTATCGTCGACAAGCCCCAAGGCTGGACAAGCCACGATGTAGTGGGCAAACTCCGTCGCATCTTCCGCACCAAGAAGGTCGGCCACTCCGGTACCCTCGACCCAATGGCCACCGGTGTGCTCGTCCTCGGCATCGGCCGCGGCACCCGTTTCCTGCCACATGTCCACGCCGACACGAAGTCCTACCAAGCCACCATTCGACTCGGCGCTGCCACGCTTACCGACGACGCCGAAGGCGAGTTGCTCTCCGAATCCTCGGCGGCATCGGTGACTGATGAAATGGTTCGAGCGGAAATTGCGAAGTTCACCGGCACAATCATGCAAAAACCCGCGGCGGTATCAGCGGTGAAGATTGACGGTGTCCGCGCCTACGAGCGCATCCGCCGTGGTGAGAAGGTCGATATCCCTGCGCGCCCAGTGACGATCACCCGCTATGAGGTTCTGGACATCCGCCACGACTCCGATCCTTCGCGCCCCGGGGAGTGCATCGATATCGACGTGGAGGTCGACTGCTCTGCCGGCACTTTCATCCGCGCCCTAGCTCGTGACTTGGGGGATGCACTGAGAGTCGGTGGTCATCTCACTGCTCTGCGGCGTACTGCCGCCGGCGTTTTCACTATTGATGAGGCGTTGACTATCGACGAGCTCACGGCGAAGGCCGAGCAGTTCGACACCGCCCATCCAGAAATTGCGGAGATGCGACGCCCAGTCCCGGAGCGCGCCGCTTCCTTGCTGCCGATGAGTCTGGACGAGGCCTGCCTGCGTTGCTTTGATACCCGCGAAATTACTGAACAGCAGGCGGCTGATTTGGCTCAGGGCAAGTGGCTGGAGCCGATCGGAAAACCTGGAGTCTATGCGGCGGTGTCACCAACGGGAAAGGTTCCGGCGCTGCTCACAGAATCTGGCAAACGGGCTAAGACGGTCTTCGTGGTGCGCCCGGCCACGCTGTGACTACCTCTCAAGGATTTTAAGACTGCTCGAGCCACACCGCGGTTGCAACGATGCCTGCACCGCGAGCCCAGAAGCCTTTTACTCCGCAGAAGGCGTCGGGAATCTCACGGTGAAACGTTAGCTGTAAAGGTCCGCCTGTGAGTCCTCGGGAAAAACCTCGCGCTGCTATCCGTTTCTTTCGCAGTTGGACGGAGACTTCGTCGAAGTCTAGCCACTGCCCGACTATCGGCTCCCAGAGTTTGTACATTGATTCCTTGGCGCTAAATTGCACCAGCGGGTCAAGGCGTGCTTCGTCAGTGCGCAAGACTGCCTCGATGATTCCTAACTCTAGAGTCTGCTCGACCTCGACATCGATGCCAATCCCCTGCAGCTGTTCAGCGCTCGCGGACACGGCTGCCACGGCCCCGTCGCAATGGCTAATTGACCCCACGACTCCTCGCGGCCACAGCGGCGCTCCGGTGGTCGACATGCCAATCCCATGTGGGGCAGGCTCTCCTAGCCGTTGCACCGCCTCATGCGCAGCGAGGCGCCCTCGGGTG
The DNA here is from genome assembly GCF_030232435.1 of Corynebacterium sp. MSK012. Lineage (NCBI taxonomy): Bacteria > Bacillati > Actinomycetota > Actinomycetes > Mycobacteriales > Corynebacteriaceae > Corynebacterium > Corynebacterium sp. MSK012. The sequence continues at coordinate 97,015 of NZ_JASPJU010000007.1, read as the reverse complement.
AAATCACGGATTCGAACAGGTGCTGCACTATCAGACAGCCTCAACTCAGCGCTACGGAGCTGCTGCAATTCCGCATCACTAAACGGACGCTCGGCATTGGAGTCAATAACTAGCCGGCTACCGGCGGGCAAATGCCTGGCCAGATACTCCTGGACGTCGGCAAGCACACTCATGCGCTGATGCCGTACCATTTCTCTCCACGGAAACGGGTAGCGACAAAGATTAGTCGCAGAATCATGAAGGCCAAGAGACCGCACCACACGCCGGTCAGCCCCCAGCCAAATGCCTGCGCCAGCCAGACCGGTGGGAGGAATCCGCACAGGACCGCGCTAACGGTGGCGTTACGGAGGAAGGCTGCGTCGCCGGCGCCGAGCAACACGCCATCGAGCGCGAAGACGACACCGCCGATAGGAATCATTGCGACAAGAATCCACCATGGTCCGGCGGTGACTGCGTCAATCACGCCTGTTGCGTCGGTAAAAATGCGGACGATGCTGGCATTACCTACTGCGAAAACAGCCGCTAGGCCGAGGGCAATGACGCTTGACCAGACCGTCACGCGCTTGCCAGTCCAGCGGGCAACGGCCGTGGAGCTACCGCCCAACGCTGCACCGACGAGCGTCTGTGCAGCAATCGCTAGCGAGTCGAGCACCAACGAAATCAGGTTCCACAGTTGCAGCATGACCTGGTGCCCACCGAGCGTGGTCGGCCCAACGCGGCCAGCAACCGCTGCGGCGGAGAGGAACGCTACCTGGAAGGACAAGGAGCGAACGATGAGATCGCGGCCGAGGACCAGCTGGCTTTTGATAATGGCGCCATTCGGGCGCATGGAAAGCTTGCGGCTAGAGCACTCTTTGAAAAGACTGCGGAGGAACAGTCCGCCGGTAATCAATTCGCCGAAGAGAACGGCCAGCGCAGAGCCCTCGAGGCCGAAGGCGCGGACCAGCGGCACAATCACAATGGCGGCCGGAACAAGGCCTGAGAGCACAAATAGCAGCGGCGCGCGGGTGTTTTGGATACCGCGCAACCAACCATTTCCAGCCTGCGCAATCAACGTCAGCGGAATGGCGAAGGCAGCAACTCGCAACCACTGCCCGGCATCATGAGCGACCTCCGGATGAGGAGCTAACCAACCGGTAAATACTGGTGCCAACCCCACGATGATGGCAAAGAGGCTAAGGCCCACAAAGATGGCGACCCACGTCGCTTGCAATCCCTCTTCAACCGCCTCGTCCACGTTGCCCCTGCCAAAGGCTCGCGCTGATCGGGCGGTCGTGCCGTAAGCCAAGAAAGTGAGCTGCGTAGTTACCACGGAAAATACCGTCGAACCAGCGGCAAGCGCCGCAAGCTGGACAGCTCCAAGCCGACCAATGACAGCCGTATCCAGCAGCACATAGAGTGCGGGCGCGGCAAGAACACCCAACGCTGGCAGCGCCAGCGAAACGATTGCGCGAAGGCTGACATCTGACTTCGCACTGTGCCCGGTTCGCTCTATGCCAGTTTGCTCAATCTCAGTGCGCTCCTGAGTTTCTCGCGAGTCCGACAATCCCCTAGGCCTCGCTCGTGCCTCGGCGTGCCTGGGCTGCGACATCGCTGGTGTCCAGGATGGCCTGCAGCAGCTCATCCTTGCTGCACTCCCGAGTCAGACCGGCGGCACGCTCGTGGCCACCGCCGCCAATTTCCAGGGCGACCTGGGAGACATCGACAAGCTCGCGAGAACGCAGCGAGACGGCCCACTGGTTTGGCTCATACTCCTTAAGCACGGCACAGACGTCGGCCGCATTAGTCGTACGCACAATGTCCACGACCGATTCAATCTCATCGTGGCCAACTTCGGCGGTCTGGTCGTGCTCAATGACGACGTGGATTAGGCCAGCGCCGTCGCCCCACTCGGGCACCAATGTCGCGGTGGAAAGCACCTTGCCCAGGAATGGAAGGTAGGCAAACGGATGTTCTTCCAGCAGCTGTGCACCAATCGTGCGCGGATTGAGCCCCTTATCCAGCAGGCGCGCCGCTGCAGTGTGCATGCGGGAATGGCCGAACTGGAACGATGCGGTGTCCGTCAACAGCCCTGCATAGAGAGCATGAGCCATCGGCGTGGTCAGCTTGATACCCCAGACACCAAAGAAGTCCAGGAGCACCATGGTCGAGGACTCTGCGCGTTCGTCAACCATGTTGACGGACCCAAAGCGAGTGTTGGTCGCGTGATGGTCAACATTGATAACGCGGTCGGAGGCCATCACGCGATCTTCCAGCGCACCGAGGCGCCCCGGGCTTGCGCAGTCGACAGTCACCCACGTGTCAATGTCTTCATCCAAGTCCGTGTACTCGACAAATCGCTCCCATCCGGGGATGGTCAACAGCGACTTGGCTGGCAAATCGCTCTCACCGTAGCTGGCTACAGCCGAAATGCCACGCTGTACAAGTGCCATGACCATCGCAGATGCAGCACCAATCGCATCCGCATCGGGGTGAACATGGGCAATGACGCCGACCTTCTTGGCGTCGGCAAGCATATCCTGCATCTGCTGAATCGGCTTGGACATGCGGCGATTAATCGCCTGGGAAAGCTGGTGAGCTGCCTGCTCCTGAGCCTGCGGAGAAGTGGTCACGTGGGTGCCCCTTTCATCGATAGATGTGGCCGGTGGAGAGTTTTACTCCTCGTCGCGGTATGGGTTGGCATCGCCTGCGGGCTTTGCGTTTCTAGCCTGCTCAGCCAATTCCGCGTCGCGCGCGCGAGTCTTATCGAGCAGCTCCTCAAGGTGCGCGGAAATCTCCGGCACCGTGTCAACCTCAAAAGCCAGCGTCGGTGTGTAGCGCACACCGGTGCCACGACCGACCAGGGAACGTAGCTGCCCCTTCGCCTTTTCCAGCGCTGCTGCTGCCGACTCGTAGTCCGGTTCCTCGTCGAGCGTACGTCCGCGCACAGTGTAGAAAACTGTGGCGTCGTGCAAATCGCCGGTGACGCGGCAGTCGGTGATAGTCACAAACTCCAGCCGCCGGTCCTTAATCTCACGCTCAATTGCGCTGGCGACAATCTCCTGAATACGCTTGGACAGCCTGCGCGCGCGTGCTGGATCTGCCATTTTTGGCTACTCCCTATCTATCTCTACCTGTGCGTAACGATTCGTAGCTAGACCCCATTTAGCGTGGGGCCTGAAGTGCCCCTTCGCTGACAAAGACCCATTTGGGATCCGGCAAAACGGTTCAATACAAAGGACTGCTAATACTAACACGCAAAACACTACTCAACTTCGAACCGCATGTTTCGCGACTTCGCCCGCACCCGTTTACCGAGTGCAGTCAATTGCTTCGCCGCACGCTCGCCCTTTGTTATTAACCCATTAATCATCACGACAACACTGCCACCACCATCGATGTCATCGACGGCATGGGGAGTCGCTACTACGGAATTGCGCAGCTGAAACGCAGCCTACCCGTACGCTCTTAACGGCGCTCCACGAAGTTGTACATCGGTAACCCATTAACATGGGAGCAGTCAGGCAGTGAATCCATCACACTATCCTGCAATGGTGTTTCTCCCTCGATGCCGAAAATCCATTTAACCGCAGCATTACCTAGCTCCAGCGGATGGAAAAGGTAACTTACCTCACCATTTTTATCCTTGGGCGCCACACTGCCATGGGTTTGTTCCCATTCAGCCACATCCGTCGGATGTAGTACCTCGACGTGTTCACCGTTAGCGAACGGTACCTCAAAATCCAACAGTCGTCCAGAGCTGAAAAACCGCTGCATGTCAAAATCATAGTCTTCGCAGCTTGCTTCTAATTCCCTGGTAGGAGTCTTATAGTGGCAGAAATCGACAACACTATTGATGCACAGTGACCAACTTTCGCGAGGATCGTTCGCCAACGCTGGGTCCTCAATAAGGTCGTATACGTCGTCGGTCCCGAAAAGCAGCGTTGGCCCAAACGCTACCGCGTGGAAGTACCAATTATGACCATCCTCAATGGTTTCTTCGGAATCAAAGGCGAATTTCCCTGGCCAAATCTTGTCCAATTGCGCAAGAGTCTCCTCTGCGCTCGCAGGAGGATAATTCAAAATATTCGTTCGCGGCAGTTCATCTGAGAGTGCAAAGAGATTAGTTTTGAAGCCCATAACGAACACGATACGCAAAAAGGCGCTCCCCGAAGGGAGCGCCTTATCAAAGTTCACGCAGTGTTTAGCTTACGTTGCTACGTGCGCGGAACCTCGACCATCTCGTAGACCTCGATAACGTCGTCCACCTGGATGTCCGGGTAAGACAGCACCATACCGCACTCGTAACCGGCTGCGACCTCGGTAGCATCGTCCTTCTCTCGCTTCAGCGACTCGATAGTCGCCGAATCCGTAATGACGTTGCCGTCACGAACCAGGCGAGCCTTCGCGTTGCGGCGGACCTTGCCGGACTCGACCATACAGCCGGCGATGAGGCCAACTGCGGAGGACTTGAAGATGGCGCGAATCTCTGCACGACCAATCTCCTTCTCCTCGTAGACCGGCTTGAGCATGCCCTTCAGAGCAGCCTCAACATCCTCGATAGCACGGTAAATCACCGTGTAGTAGCGGATGTCAACGCCCTCAGCGTTGGCAACCTCTGTGGCCTTACCCTCGGAGCGAACGTTGAAGCCGATGATGACGGCGTCAGACGCAGCAGCCAGCGTGACGTTGGTCTGAGTAACAGCACCGACACCACGGTCGATGATGTTCAGTGCGACCTCGTCGTCGACCTCGATCTTGAGCAGGGCTTCTTCCAGTGCCTCGACGGTACCGGCGTTGTCGCCCTTCAGGATCAGGTTGAGGGTGTTGGTCTCCTTCAGGATCTCGTCCAGGTTCTCCAGGGAGACGCGCTTGCGACGACGTGCTTGCAGCGCATTACGACGACGTGCGTCGCGGCGGTCTGCAATCTGGCGGGCCGTACGATCCTCGTCAACAACCAGGAGGTTGTCACCAGCACCCGGTACGGAGGTCAGGCCGAGCACCTGAACCGGACAGGAAGGACCGGCCTCATCGACGTCGTTGCCGTACTCATCGACCATGCGGCGAACACGACCATATGCGTCACCGACAACGATGGAATCACCGACGCGCAACGTACCGCGCTGAACGATAACGGTTGCCACCGGACCACGGCCACGGTCAAGGTGAGCCTCAATGGCGACACCCTGAGCGTCCATATCCGGATTGGCGCGCAGATCCAGCGAAGCATCGGCAGTCAACAGCACTGCTTCGAGAAGCTGATCGATGTTGAGACCTTGCTTAGCGGAGATATCGACGAACATAGTGTCGCCGCCCCACTCTTCGTCAGTGAGACCGTATTCAGTCAGCTGACCACGAATTTTCTGCGGATCTGCAGTTTCTTTATCAATCTTGTTGACTGCAACGACAATCGGCACATCAGCGGCCTTGGCGTGGTTAATAGCCTCAACCGTCTGCGGCATGACGCCGTCATCAGCTGCAACAACCAGAATCGCGATATCGGTCGACTTGGCACCACGAGCACGCATGGCGGTAAACGCCTCGTGACCCGGGGTATCCAAGAAGGTAACCTTGCGCTTCTCACCGTCGAGCTCCACCGGCACCTGGTAGGCACCGATGTGCTGGGTAATACCACCGGACTCGTGGCCACCGACGTTGGCCTTACGAATCGTGTCCAACAGGCGCGTCTTACCGTGGTCGACGTGACCCATCACAGTTACCACTGGCGGGCGCTGCTCCAGGTCCTCATCGTCGCCCTCGTCCTCACCGAACTGGAGGTCGAAGGACTCGAGGAGCTCGCGGTCCTCATCCTCAGGCGAGACGACCTGGACCTTGTAATCCATCTCGTCGCCGAGCAGCTGCAGGGTCTCGTCGGAGACCGATGCAGTTGCCGTCACCATTTCGCCGAGGTTGAACAACGCCTGGACCAGCGATGCTGCATCGGCGTTAATCTTCTCAGCGAAGTCAGACAGGGATGCACCACGTGCGAGGCGAATGGTCGTGCCCTTACCGTTGGGCAGCTTAACGCCGCCTACCACGGATGGTGCCTGCATTGCCTCGTACTCGTTGCGCTTCTGACGCTTCGACTTACGTCCGCGACGCGGGGCGCCTCCTGGTCGCCCGAATGCACCTGCAGTTCCACCGCGACGTCCGCCGCGACCACCGCGCGGTCCGCCACCCGGGCCACCCGGGCCGCGACCACGGCCGCCGAAGCCACCGCCACCGCCACCGCGGCTTGCCTTTGCAGGCATCTGCCCCGGGTTCGGGTGCGAAGGCATCATTGCCGGAGTCGGACGATTGCCGCTCGGCTTATTACCGCGGCCCTGTCCACCCTGCGGGCGAGGGCCACCCTGGCGTGCTCCCGGTTTCGGGCCCGGACGGCCGTTTCCACCCTGCGGGCGAGGGCCACCCTGGCGTGCTCCCGGTTTCGGGCCCGGACGGCCGTTTCCACCCTGCGGACGCGGCATGTTGGACGGCCGCGGTGCCGGACGGGAGGATCCGCCGGTCGAGAATGGGTTGTTCGCCACACGCGGTGCGCGTGCGCCTGGCTTCGGCCCTGGCTTCGGGCCAGCAGGCTTCGGCGGGCGTGGCATTTCTTGTCCCGGCTTCGGCGAACGGGACGGTGCAGCTGGCTTGGCACCCGGCTTTGCCGCCGCTGGTGCAGCAGGCTTAGCGCCTGGCTTAGCTGCTGGCTTGGCACCCGGCTTTGCCGCCGCTGGTGCAGCAGGCTTGGCACCTGGTTTTGCAGCTGGCTTGGCACCCGGCTTTGCCGCCGCTGGTGCAGCAGGCTTAGCGCCTGGTTTTGCAGCTGGCTTGGCACCCGACTTAGCAGCAGCCTTGGTAGTTGGGGCCTGGGCAGACGCGTCAGCACCTGCGCCAGCATTCTTCTCTTCGTAGACCTTCTTCATCTTCCTGACGACGGGTGGTTCCACCGTCGAAGAAGCGGTCTTAACAAACTCGCCCTGAGCCTTCAGCTCGGCGAGTAGTTCTTTGCTGGTGACCCCGAGCTGCTTAGCGAGCTCATGGACACGTAGCTTTCCGGACACTGCTCTCCTCACTAGTGGGGGCCGAGCAGCGCCCGATGGCGGATTTGTCCGCGCACCGAGAGCGCCTGCAGGGCTCCCTCTTATCTATTGCCGTTCATCGCTGATGCTTCATCGTGTGCTCATCAGTGTTCAGGTCTTTCTGTTGTCATTTTTCCTGCCTCCCTGCTTAGCGACACGCACATCGTCAGCGGGGGCGAAACCCTCCGCCGCTTCGTAGTGCGTGGCGATAAACTGTTTAACCGGAAACGCATCTACCTGCGTAGATACCTTCAGTGCGCGGCCAAATGCACGGCGCTTGTCGGCGATCTCCCAAGCCTTTAGTGTTGGGGTGATCCAGGCACCTCGCCCCTGCATCCGACGATGCGGATCAGCAACGACGGCTACTGAGCCATCTGAACGGGTGGTGGCGACAATGCGTAGCAGCTCCGAGCAATTGTGGCGCTGCTTAGTTGCAATACAGGTACGTGTGGGTGCAGGCGTATGAGTTGTCGAATTCGGGTTTAGCACCCGCGAAGTCGTCATACTCCTGACGCACCCACCTTCCTGCTAAGAAATTCAGCGCGAAAATTCGCATAGGAAAATCACGCCTTGTCGTTTGGCCACCTCCCAGCATAACCCGAAAAGGCGGAAAAGTGCCAACCCCCTAGGCACTTTCCCGCCACTTTCGCAACCGCTGGGACGCTGACGTTGTGTCTACTCCGCGTCGGAGTGGATATCGATTCGCCAGCCGGTCAGACGAGCCGCCAGACGGGCATTCTGTCCCTCCTTGCCGATAGCAAGAGAGAGCTGGTAGTCGGGCACCACAACGTGTGCACGGCGCTCGTCCATGTCCAGAATCTTGACACTAACTACCTTGGCGGGCGCCAGCGAGTTACCAACGAACTTCGCCGGATCCTCGTCGTAGTCGATGATGTCAATCTTCTCGCCCTTGAGCTCATTCATAATCGAGTTCACACGCTGACCGCGGGGCCCAATGCAGGCGCCCTTAGCGTTGAGGCCCTTGACCGTGGGGCGTACAGCAACCTTGGTGCGGTGACCGGCCTCGCGCGCAATGGAAATCAATTCCACTGCCCCATCGGCAACTTCCGGAACTTCAAGTTCGAAGAGCTTACGAATGAGCTCCGGATGCGTGCGTGACAGGTGAATCGCAACACCGCGCGGTGTCTTGTTCACACCGACGACGTAGCACTTGATGCGGTCACCGTGCTTGAGTTCCTCACCTGGCAGCTGCTCAGCCGGCATCAGAATACCGTCTCGGCCGTTGGCCTCCGAACCGATGTGGACGACGACAATGCCCTTTTCATTGGCATAGACATCGCGCTGGACCACGCCGGAAATGACCTGATTAGACAGGTCTGCGTATTCGTCGAGAACCTTATCGCTCTCCGCATCCCGCAGACGCGAAAGGATGGTCTGACGAACAGCGAATGCAGCGGTACGCTCGAAGTCCTCCGGAGTGTCGTCCCATTCGGAGATGAGATTGCCCTCGTCGTCTCGCTCCTGGGCAAAGACTATGACGTCACCGGTCTCACGGTCGATTTCGACGCGCGCATACTGTGCCGGTGCGGTGGTGTTACGGTAGCTTTCACGCAATGCTCGGGCGACCAGTCCCAGCATTTCGTCGACAGGAATACCCTTTTCCTTTTCCAAGGTTCGCAGGGCAGCTAGTTCAATCTTCACTTGTTATCCTCCAGCCTGGTCAAGGCATCGTCATAGTCTAGTCCCGCAAAATCCTTCTCGGCTGCGGGCGGATTAGAGAATTCAACTTGTACCACTGCACGGGCCACATTGGTTAATTGGACACGCTGGCCAACAGCCTTCAAACGTCCCTTTGGCCCCTTAGAGGTAACGAGAATGATGGATTCTTCATCCGGCGACAGCGCACCAATGCGGGCTGCAATCGCGGAACCGTCGGCAAGCGAAATCTCCGCAATACGACCACGGTTACGACGCCAGTGCCGAGGCTGGGTCAGCGGTGCGTCAATACCAGGAGTGGAAACTTCCAAGGTGTAGCCCTGAGCGCCGAAGTCCGCTTCACCACGTGCCTCCGCGGCATCCAGAGCCGAAGATACTTCATACGTGGCCTGTTCCAGAACATCGAGGTCAGGACGCTCATCTGCGTCAACTAACACAATGACCTGTGACTTTGCGCCGGCGCGAACGACCTTGACATCTTCCACATCCAGGCCGATTTGTGCGAGCGCCGGGCTCACAAACTGTTCAATTTTCTCGGGTGCGGGTATCGCCATAGTCGTAGAGTCTACAGGTCAAGTACTAGGAATTGCGCACCTGGGCGCTTTCCACATACCGCATTGACACAAAGTGCCGCCCGCCGTGGCACCATAGTGAGGTGATTGTTGAACCTCCCTCCCCCAGTTTTGCTTCCGCATCGCATCGCACTCGTACTCTCTCGCGCCGTGGCTTCCTCGCTGCTGCCCTCGCCGTGGGATCACTTCCTGCGCTTTCCGCGTGCTCGCATCTGGTGGCACCGCGCCCCGATTACGCCATTGAGGTTCTCCATGCGCTGGCGGCGCGCGATGCACAGTCGCTTAGCGACGCCAATCCTGACCTCGCAGCGGTGCGCTCCGCGCAGGTTACCGAACTGGATAAGGAAATCACACGCGCCTGCGGCACCCACAAGGACGGTAAACCTGTCGATGAATGTGGCTCGGACGTAGCAGTCCCAGGATCCCTGGTTACCGGTTCCGACGCGAAGCTACTGCTCACGGACTCGCGAAACAATCCCGTACTGACGAATGCCCTGGATTCACGCACTGCATTGCGGGAGGAGCACACTGCGCGCCTCGCCACGGCTGTCGATGGCGGTATCGTCCTCGCTCTGCGTGTTGCGGGCGCTGAGTGGGAGGAGCTTGTCCCATTGATTCCCAGTGACAGGGATGAAATCTCGGGTGCCGAAGAACAGATGACTAAGGCACTGCAAGCCGAATACATGATGATTTACGGTGTCGGCGTAGCCGCACCACGTGTCGGAGGCGATACCACTACTGCACTTTTGGCCCGTGGCGAGCGCCACCGAATTTTGCGCGATCGTGCCCGACTAATTTTGGAGGATTCCGACGTTGAGGTGCCGGAGAGCGCACCTGGCTATATGCCGGAAGGCGCTCCTTCGCCAGATACGGCACCCGTCGATTACATGATTGCATTGGAGCGCTATTGTGCCCAGGCGTGGGAAGACGTATTGCTCGCTGCTAATAACCCTCGGATGCGTATGTTCGCGCTGCAGGCAGCTGGCGTGGCTGCCGCCGGAGCGGCAGCGCTAGGTGGCAACAACTTGGAGCCGTTGCCCGGGCTCTAAGCCTTGCGAACCAGCTCCGCGACGTGAGCTGCAATGCCGTCAGCGGCGACCTCGTCGGTCTCGTTGGTCAGGCGGTTACGCAGCTCCACCTTGCCGTCCGCGTAGCCACGGCCAAAGATGACCACAAACGGCATACCCAGCAGCTCGGCGTCCTTGAACTTCACACCGGGGCTGACCTTCGGACGGTCGTCGAAAAGCACCTCAATGCCCTGCTGGCTGAGGTCTTCCGCCAGCTGTTCAGCGGCCTCAGCTGCTTCGGCGTTCTTGCCGGCCACAGCGATGTGAACCTTGTACGGTGCCGCGGCAACTGGCCACTTGAGGCCCTTTTCATCCAACTGCTGTTCCGCGAGGACAGCGACCAGGCGGGACACGCCAATGCCGTAGGACCCCATCGTCGGACGAGCACGCTTACCGTTGACATCGAGGATGTCGATTTCAAAGGCGTTGGTGTACTTGCGGCCCAACTGGAAAATGTGACCGATCTCGATTCCGCGCTCGATCTTTAGCGTGCCATGCCCCTCCGGAGCCGGGTCGCCGTCACGCACCTCTGCGACATCGCAAATACCATCAATCTGGAAGTCGCGACCAGCGACCACATCGACGATGTGCTTGCCTTCCTCGTTGGCTCCTGTAATCCAATTTGTGCCCTCCGCCACGCGGGGGTCAGCTAGGACCTTCACACCGCGATCGGCGAGCCCCTGCGGGCCGACGTAGCCCTTGATCAGGAAGTCATTGGCTGCGAAGTCCTTGTCCTCCAGCAAGCGCGCCTCACCCGGTTCAAATGCGACTTCAAGACGCTTTTCATCGACCTCACGGTCACCGGGAACCAGGATTGCGGTGAGCTGTTCCGGCAGGGCGTTGCCCTCCTTATCGACCTTCTTCGGGTCGACGGCGACGAGAACGCACTTCAAAGTATCGGCAGCAGTGACCTCGCGTCCGAGGTCCGCACCATTGGCCCAATCAACAAGTGCTGCGATTGTGGTGCAGTTCGGAGACTCGTAAACCTTCGCCTCCGGTTGTCCCTCAATCGGCTGCGGTTCAACTGCCGGAATCTTCACGGCTTCCACATTGGCGGCGTACTCACCGTCGGTGGAGACTACGAAGGAGTCTTCGCCACTTTCGCTAACAGCCAGGAACTCCTCGGAGGCCGAACCGCCCATAGCGCCGGAGGTGGCGTGGCAGATTTCGTACTTAATGCCCAGCCGGTCAAAAATTCGCTGGTAGGCACCGCGGTGCTGCTGATAAGAATTCTCCAGCCCCTCGTCGTCCATGTCGAAGGAATAAGAGTCCTTCATCACGAACTCGCGGCCACGCAGAATACCAGCGCGCGGGCGAGCCTCGTCGCGGTACTTGGTCTGAATCTGAAACAGCGTCGTCGGGAAATCCTTGTAGGAGCTGAAAAGATCCTTGACAGCCAGCGCGAACATCTCTTCGTGCGTCGGCCCCAGCAGGTAGTCCGCGCCCTTGCGATCCTTCAGACGGAACAGCTCGGGGCCGTATTCGGTCCACCGATTCGTCGCCTCGTACGGTTCACGCGGGAGCAGTGCAGGGAATGCCAGCTCCTGTGCGCCAATGCCTTCCATCTCCTCGCGCACAACCTTCTCTACGTTGCGCAGAACCTTCAAGCCCAGTGGCAGCCAGGAGTACACACCAGGGGCAGTTCGCCGGATGTAGCCGGCACGGACGAGCAGCTTGTGGCTAGGGACCTCGGCGTCAGCTGGATCCTCGCGCAGTGTGCGCAGGAACAGCTGGGACATTCGCGTAATCATGAATGCTGATTTTACCCGTCGATCATTCTTCGCAACATGCGGGGCATTACTATGGTGCCCATGCTCGTAGTCCTACCCCCCTCTGAAACCAAAGCCACTGGTGGCAGCCATCCCGCAGTAGACTTTTCCTCGCTGAGCTTCGGCTCCCTCAACCCCATCCGCGAGCGCATTGCAGCCGATCTCGTGGAGTTAAGTGCGAACAGGGAAGCTGCGATGGAAACACTGAAGCTGGGACCACGGCTTGCTGACGAAGTCACAGCTAATGCCGCGCTCCTAGAGTCGCCGACCATGCCGGCTCTCGAGCGTTATACCGGAGTGCTCTACGACGCACTCTCCCCCAGCGATTTGCCGGAAACCGGCCGTGCTCGACTCGCCATCGGGTCAGCGCTCTTCGGTGTCATTGGCGGGGACGACCTCATCCCCCACTACCGTCTCTCTGGTACGGTCAAGCTCCCCTTCGCGGATCAGCCTGCCGACGCGGCTCCCACGATGAAGCGCCGTTGGGGCACCGCCATCACCGAGGCTCTCAATGATGTCGACTTCCTCATCGACCTTCGTTCCGGCACCTACGCCAATTTGGGCAAAGTCAAGAGCGCGACAACGATGACCGTGCTCACCGCCGAGGGCAAAATCGTCAGCCACTTCAACAAGCACTACAAGGGCCTATTTGCCCGCGCCATTGCCCTTTCCGACACGGCACCGACCTCCCCCACAGAGGCCGTCGATATCGCGCGCGCCGCAGGATACGATGTCTCGCTTGACGACGACACCCTCATCTTCCGCGTCCCGGAAAACTAAATGTCGTCGTTGTAGCGCTTCCGGCCTGCCACAATGGCGGCAATGAGCGCAATGACAGCGATGAAAATGCTGTCGTATCGCGAGCCTTCTCCGCCGAGGAGAAGGAGGCGGAAAATAATCATGGCTCCGAGGTAAAACACCAGGAAGGTCGCAGCGCCCATCCAGATAGCGCTACGCAGCTGATCGTCGGCAAGCAGTCGAGTAACAAGCCCTGCCTTTTGCTGCTCTGGCTCTGGTTTCTTCGACTTGTTGTTGCTCGACTTGTTGTTCTTACTCATCGCCCTCATCCAGGCCCGCGACTTCACCGATGACGATAACTGCGGGCGGCTTGATTGCCTCTTCGACCATTTTCTCGCCAAGCTCGCCGAGTGTGCAGCGTAGCGACCTCTGATTCGGCAGCGTGCCGTCCTGGATGACCGCAGCCGGAGTCTTCGGGCTGCGGCCGGCCTTCATCAGAGCCTCGGCAATCTTTGGCCCGTTCTTAACTCCCATAATGATGGCAATAGTGCCGTGCATCCGGCCCAGCGCATCCCAATTGACCAGCGATTTCCTGTGCCCCGGTGGGACGTGACCGGACACAACAGTGAATTCATGGTTGACGCCACGCATAGTAACTGGGATGCCAATCGTCCCCGGTACCGCCAGTGCTGAAGTAATACCCGGCACAACGCGAACCGGCACCCCAGCCTTCTGTAGCTCCTGAAGCTCTTCAAAACCGCGGCCGAAGATGTACGGATCGCCGCCCTTGAGCCGGACCACAAAGTAGCCCTCACGGGCACGATGAACTAGCAGTTCATTGATGCGCTCCTGAGCCATGGCGCGGCCGTAAGGAAGCTTGCCGGCATCAATAATCTCGACATCCGGCTCCAAGTCACCGAGCAGCGACAGTGGACCGAGGTGGTCTGCAACGACAACGTCGGCAAGCCGGAGCAAGCGACGCCCCTCAACGGTAATCAGACCGGGGTCGCCCGGGCCACCGCCTACGAGTGCGACCTGACCAGCGAGGTCCCCAGCGCGCGACGCGCGACGGCCGGTCAGCGCCACAGGAGTAAGCGGGCTGGAAGCCCCGGTTTCATCGTCGACGAGAATACCTCGGCGGTGTCCCTCTAGAGTCACCTCACGCAGCAACGCCTCGTCACAGCAGACCATGAGAGCCTTGCCCCAGCTCATCGCCTCGGTAAAGCCGGTGCGGGTCAAAGTAATACGGCCGTCTGCAGCCCAGGCCTCAATCGCAGTTGTTACTTCCCCACCTTCACACACAGTGACATCAGCGCCAGAGTCCAACAGCCGAGGAATCACGCGCTCTGCAGCCGTGGAACCGCCAATCACCAACACACCGTAGTCTTTGAGAAGCAAACTCATAGCTAATACTTTACCCGGCGCACGAAGCGACAAAGCGACTGACGTTCCCCGGCGCACCCGCCGGATGAACATGCAGGTAACCGGCATGAATCCGCCCAGACTCGGAAACGAAGCCGTCGCGAACTGTTTCGCCTTGATATCCACGCCAACCCCAGGCTGGTTGCCACCCGGCCGCAGCAGCGACACTTGCGGTGTCATCGGTTAGGGCTGTCTTGTGAAACTCGTGACCGCGCACGCGCGTTCCTACCGGGCACAGCGCAGAATCAGTCAGCGCCACAGCCTCCCGGTACCCCAGCTTCAACCGTGCCATGTGCGCTCGCCCCGGGATGATGCCACACATACGGCGCCCACCGAGATCTTCAAGCAGCCAGAGCAGCCCCGCGCATTCGCCGTGGATCAGCGCACCATCGTCGGCAGCCTGACGTAGATCGCGGCGAATGTCATCACGAATAGATAGCGTGTCGGCATGCTCTTCTGGGAATCCACCGGGCACGATGTAGCCTTCGGCTTCCGGCAGTTCGTCAACCAATGGGTCGAAATCCACGACCTCGGCTCCAGCGGCCTGCAATAGCTCACGGTGCTCTGCATAGGTAAACGAAAACGCAGGCCCCGCCGCGACCGCTACACGCACGCGGCGCTGAGTAGCCAGCGGTACAACGAACTGTGCGGGGTTCCATGGTTCAGCTGGATAGGGCTGCCGGGCAAGCTGGATAATCCGGTCTATGTCGATGTAGGTCTCCACCAAGTTGGCCATCGATTCGATGACCGCTTCTAGCTGCTCACCCTGCTCGACTGCAGTGACCAGCCCCAAATGCCTGCTGGGCACCTCAATATCAGTCACTCGGGGAATAGCGCCGAGCACCTCGACCCCCATGGCCTCCACAGAACGGGTAATGATGTCCGCATGCCGCGGGCTGCCCACCTGATTAATAATCACGCCACTGACACGGACGTCAGTGCGAAGCGTGGAGAAACCGTGGACAACAGCCGCCGCCGACTGCGACATATGCCGGGCATCAATAACCAACACCACCGGAAGTCCCAACAGCGAGGCAATCTCAGCTGTCGACCCCTCCACCGATAGCGGGTCGTCACCAATGCGGCCGTCGAAAAGTCCCATAACCCCTTCGACCACCGCAATATCGCTGTCGGCAGCTCCATGTGCGTAGAGCGGCCCAATCATCTCAGGCGCGCACATAAAGGAATCCAGATTGCGGCCGGGACGACCAGCGGCTACCCCGTGATAGCCAGGATCAATATAGTCGGGTCCGACTTTGAAAGGTGCCACCGCGTGACGGCGCGACAGTGCACGCATCAGGCCCGTGGAGATTGTCGTCTTTCCCGTGCCTGATGCTGTCGCCGCGATGACAATTCCAGGCGCTACCACTCGATGCCCTTTTGTCCCTTACGTCCGACATCCATCGGGTGCTTAATCTTGGTCATCTCCGTCACCAGATCCGCGACCTCCACGAGCTTCGGATCCGCATCGCGGCCAGTCATCACCACATGCTGGCGGCCGGGACGGTTCCTCAATGTCTCCACCACATCGTCGACATCAATCCAACCCCACTTGATTGGGTAGGTGAACTCGTCGAGCACGTAGAAGTCGTGCACCTCATTTTCCAGGCGGCGTTTAATCTCCTGCCATCCCTCGGCAGCAGCTGCCGCATGGTCCTCCTCAGTGCCCTGCTTACGCGACCAAGACCAACCTTCTCCCATCTTGTGCCATTCGACCGGGCCGCCTTCCCCCGTGTCGTCGTGAAGCTCGCCCAACCGGCGCATGACAGCTTCCTCGCCAACCTTCCACTTTGCCGACTTTACAAACTGGAAGACACCGATATTCATCCCCTGATTCCACGCGCGCATCGCCATACCGAATGCCGCGGTGGACTTGCCCTTACCTGGGCCCGTATGCACCGCAGTAATCGGAATCATGCGACGCTGCCTGGTGGTCAGTCCATCGTTGGGAATTGATTTGGGGTCAAGCTTTCCTTGTGCCATGGTCTCGATGATAGGCATGGACCACGCCCGCCACGGCTTCGGCATTGAGTTCGGAGAGATTTATGCAGGTCGCACCCAATTCCACGCTGAGTTCCTGTGCCAGCCCCAGCCGCACGCGAGAGCGCTCACAGTCGATAACCACCGTCGCCGCCAACGCTTGACGACGGATCTTTGCGGCCACAGCCCTCGCCTGCTGCAGGCCATTTTTACCCGTTGCTCGGCCGTCGGAGAGCAAGACCATGATTGCGCGCCGTGTGGGCTCCCTATGGGCTTCCCGAACTACCACTTCGTGTGCCTTCAGCAATCCTTCGGCCAATGGAGTTCGGCCACCAGTGCGGACATCTGCGAGGCGACGTACTGCGGTGTCGATAGACTTCGTCGGCGGTAAAACTAATTCGGCGTTATTTCCGCGGAAAGTAACGACAGCGACTTTATCGCGGCTTTGGTAGGCATCACGCAGCAGCGATGTGACCGCGCCGGTGACGGCTGCCAGACGGTCGCGTGCTGCCATGGAACCCGAGGTGTCCACGACAAAGACGACCAGATTGGACTCAGTTCCCTGTCGAATAGCGCCGTGAACGTCCTCCGGTTCCAGGGGAATCATGGAGTCGCCCATGCGGGCGCCACGATTGGCCGCCGCCAGCACTGTCGCCGGCACGTGGAGACCATGGCCTCCCCGCTCGGCACCAATGGTGCTGCCCCGCGGGCCAATGGCCTTGGAACGCCGACCGGAATCCCCTTGGCCGACACCGTCAACGCTGATTTTACGAACGGCGAAAGGGGGCGCCTTCAGCGGCGCGACCTCCCTTCGATCCCGAGGAATTCGACTGTTGTGGCTCCTGAGGTTCGGAGTTGGAGTCGAACTGGGAGACCTGCTCAGCATCGGGCTCTGGATCCGACTCCGGACTCGACTCTGGCTGATTCTGGTCATCTCGGAACTGCTCCTCTGCATCCTGCAGAGCATCGTCGAGCTGTTCCTGGTCCAGTCCTGGTTCATCAAAGGGGTCACGGCGACGACGGTGCGGCAGTGCCATTTCCGCAGCTACCTTAATGTCTTCCGCAGTGATCTCAATTGGATTGCCGGGTGCCGGCTGCGCCGACTCGTCCCCGGCTACTCGCCAGGCAGCGTGAGCGCGGGCGGTACGTGCAATGACGATGTCGGCACGCATCCCGTCCACATCAAAAGCAGCGCACACTGTGGCAATTTGACCAAGAATGTTGGGGGTCAATTCGACGTCGTCAAGCAGTGCGCGCGCGCGATCGATGCGAGCGTGTAGCGCATCGTCGTCGGCGGCGAACCGCGTGACAAAGCTCTCCGGGTCGGCGTCAAAGTCGAGGCGGCGGGCGACGATTTCCGCGCGGACAGCCGGATCCTTGGATGCGGTGACGTCGATGGCGAGCCCAAAGCGGTCGAGAAGCTGGGGACGCAATTCGCCCTCTTCCGGGTTCATCGTGCCGACCAACACGAACCTGGAGGTTGCGGAGTGCGAGATACCATCGCGTTCAACAACCACGCGACCGGTGGCTGCGGCATCGAGCACGGAGTCAACGAGATGATCCGGCAGCAGGTTAATCTCGTCGACATAGAGAATGCCACCGTCAGCCGCGCTGAGTAGTCCCGGATTGAACTGTGCGTGTCCGGTAGTCAGGACGGTCTCCACATCGATGGAGCCTACGACTCGATCTTCCGTAGCGCCGAGTGGCAGGTTTACCAACGATCCGCTGAGAAATGGCGCCAACGCGCGGACCGTAGTGGTCTTGGCTGTGCCCTTCTCACCGCGGATGACGACACCACCAATCTCCGGGGATAGCGCGGTCAGAATCAACGCAAGCTGTAGTCGCTGCTGCCCGACGATCGCAGTAAAAGGAAAAGTGGGCTCTGTTTGTGCAGTGGTCGCTGACGTGATTTTTTCCATAAGCACAGTTCTACCCCACTGCGAACGGATGGCTCACAGCGGGGTAGAACAATGTTGGCTTAATTGAACTCTTTGAAGCTCTTCAGCGAGTTACTAGCGCTCCAGCTTCAGGGTCTTCTGGGAAGCCTCCCAGACCTCCTTGAACAGAGCCGGGTCATCAGCCAGGTGCGTACCGTAGGACGGGACGAGCTCCTTCAGCTTCGGAGCCCACTTGCCCATGTGACGGCCGAAGCAGCGCTCAATCAGGCTAATCATCACAGCCGGAGCGATGGAAGCGCCCGGGGATGCACCCATCAGGCCGGCAATGGTGCCGTCCCACGAGTTGATGACCGCGGTACCGAACTCGAGGGTACCGAAGACCGGAGCCTTCATCGGCTTAATGACCTGGACGCGCTGACCAGCGACGATCAGCTCCCAGTCCTCTGGGCGAGCGTTCGGGACGTACTCACGCAGGGACTCAATACGTGCGTCGAAGTCCTTCAGAACCTCAGTAATCAGGTACTTGGTCAGCCCCATCTCCTGGACACCAACACCCATCATGGACGGCAGGTTGGCCGGACGCAGAGACTTAATCAGGTCCAGGTTGTTACCGTTCTTGAGGAACTTCATGTTCCAACCGGCGTACGGGCCAAAGAGCAGGCCGCGCTTGCCGTCGATAACACGGGTGTCCAGGTGCGGAACGGACATCGGCGGCGTGCCGACGGAAGCCTTACCGTAGACCTTGGCGTCATGCTTAGCAATGACTTCCTCGTTGGTGCAGCGCAGCCACTGGCCGGAGACCGGGAAGCCACCGAAACCACGAATCTCGTTAATACGAGCCTTCTGCAGCAGCGGCAGTGCGTCACCGCCGGCACCGACGAATACGAAGTTGGCAACCAGGGTGCGAACGTCCTTGGTGTGCAGGTTCTTCACGGTGACGATCCACTTGGAACCGTCGCGCTTCAGACCGGTGACCTCGTGTCCGTAGCGAATCTCAGTACCCATATCGGACAGTGCGGCCAGGTACTGCTTGGTCAGTGCACCGAAGTTAACGTCCGTACCATTCGGGTTACGAATAGCGGAGACCGGCTTGGAGAAGTCACGGCCCTCGGACATCAGCGGAAGGTACTCAGCGAAACGGTCCGGATCTTCAATGAGCTCCTGACCGTGGAACAGCGGCTCCTTCTCAAGTGCCTCGTAGCGACGACGCATGAACGCCATCTGCTCCGGCCCCTGAGCGAAGGTGGTGTGATCAACTGGGTTGATGAATTCCTTCGGGTCAGTCAGGGTGCCGTTTTCAATCAGCGAGGTCCACAGCTGGCGGGAAACCTGGAACTGCTCATTAATGAGCTTAGCCTTGGTGACATCGACCTTGCCGTTCTTCTCCGGCGTGTAGTTCAGCTCGCACAGAGCAGAGTGGCCGGTACCAGCGTTGTTCCACGGGGAGGAAGACTCCTTGGCGGGCTGATCGAGACGCTCGAACAGAACCTGTGACCAGGATGGCTCGAGCTCCTTGAGCAGCACACCCAGCGTCGCACTCATTACACCTGCACCGATGAGGACGACGTCTACCTCGTCGCCACTGGAAGCAGGAAGCTTGTTATCAGCCATTTTGCTGTCAACATCCTTACTAACTTGATTAGTGATTCAAACTAGCGCTCGCTCACATGCGCGCACACAACTAAAGACGCAAAAGAGAGCTACCGTCTCAGTCCATAATCTATTGTGGCACACATTCCCACTACCCCCGGTAATCGGCGCTAGGCTTGTCCCTGTGACTACCGATATTCCCGATTTCGTTACCCCCACCTTTAACCCCGATAACCTAGGCGAAGACTACAGCCAACATGTCATCGAACTCGGCCAGGATCCCGACGGTGAGGGGTCGGTATGCGCGGTTTTGGTCCGCTACTGCCCCGACTCGTCGGCAAGCGACTTCCAAACGCGTCCGGCGGTTCTATGGATTCACGGGATGTCGGACTATTTCTTCCAGAAGCACGTAGCGGAGCGGTACCACGCCGAAGGCTACGCCTTTTACGCCATTGACCTGCGCAAGTGCGGGCGCGCGCACCAACCTGGGCAGACTTGGCATGGATGCAGCGATTTAACGAATTACTTCGAGGATCTCAACGGGGCACTCGCGGTGTTGGACCACGCCGGCCATACAACTGTCACTGTTAATGCGCACTCCACCGGCGGCCTCATTGCCGTGCTCTGGCTCGATTGGTTACGAAGCACAGGCGGCCACGGCCCGCAAGCACCCAATATTTCCGTCACGGCTGCCGTCTTGAACTCACCGTGGCTTACTCTGCACGTTTCCCGGGCAAAGGCGCCCGTGTACTCGCTGGTGACTCGCGTTATGTCGCGGATTCGCCCCAACAGTCTTATTCCAGTGCAGTCTGCGGGCGGCTATGGAAAATCCATTAGCGCCGACCACCAGGGGCGCTGGGAGTACAACCGCACTTTCAAGCCGCTGGCTGGCCATGACAAGAACTGGCGTTGGCTCAATGCCATCATCGTCGGCCAGCAACGTGTCAGCCGCGGTATCGACACCGGTGTGCCGACGCTCGTCCTCCACTCGGACAACTACCTTCTCGGTTCCGACTACACACCGGAACTCAGCCGCGTTGACTCTGTCCTCAACACTGAGCAAATTGCCGATGCCACTGCCCACTTGGGACCGCAGGCTCGCAACGTCGCGATTCCGGGTGCTCTCCACGACGTGTATCTCTCCGCACCCGAAGCACTAGACCGCGCTTTTAATGAGACATTCCAGTTCCTTGCCACAGTCAATCCAGGAGACAGCTCAAAATAGGAGCACAGAATAGGAACTCGGAATAAATCAGCATTCAGTACGGTTGAACCAAACTAGTTTGACCAGAATGCTAGGAGTGCTTGTGACCACTGAGAATTCGCCTGAGACTACCCCACGCCACTACGACGTCATCATTATCGGAACCGGGTCCGGCAATTCCATTCCAGCCCCGGCCTACGACAATGTCCGTATCGCTCTGGTGGAGGAAGGACGTTTCGGCGGTACTTGCCTCAACGTTGGGTGTATTCCCACCAAGATGTTCGTTCTGGCCGCTGATGCCGCCCGCAACATCCGCGAGGCCAGCCGCCTGGGCGTGCACGGCACCTTCGACTCCGTTGATCTCAAGCAAATCCAGGATCGCGTTTTTGCCCAGCGCGTCGACCAGATTGCCGACGGCGGCGAGGCATACCGCCGCGGGGACGAGACTCCCAATATCGATGTCTACGACCGCCACGCAACGTTCGTCGGCCCTCGCACTATTCGCACCGGCATCGGCGAGGAAACCGTCGACATCACAGCCGACAACATCATCATCGCTGCAGGCTCCCGCCCTCACGTTCCGGGCCTCATCGCAGACTCCGGGGTCGATTACTACACCAACGAGAACATCATGCGCGTCGACAAGCTTCCGCGCGAAATGATCGTCGTCGGCGGCGGCTACATCGCTAGCGAGTTCGCGCATGTCTTCGCATCCTTCGGCACGAAGGTGCACATGCTGGTGCGCTCCGATGTCATGCTGCGTGGCTCAGACGCCGCTATCTCCGAGCGCTTCCACGAGGTTGCCTCCCGCGACATTGACATCCGTATGAACACCTCCATCACTGAGCTCTCCCAGGAGGGCGAGATCGTCACGGTCACGCTTGACGACGGCACGGAGCTCGCAGCCGATGCCCTGCTCGTGGCAACCGGACGCATCCCCAACGGTGACCGTATGGACCTTGCAGCCGGTGGTGTGGCGATGCACGACGATGGTCGCATCAAGGTTGACCAGTACGGCCGCACCTCTGCCGAAGGTGTGTGGGCGCTGGGCGATGTCTCTAGCCCGTACCAGCTGAAGCATATTGCCAACCATGAGGCCAAGGTTGTCTTCCACAACGTGCTGAATCCGTCGGACCTGCGCGAATTTGACCACCGCTACATTCCGTCGGCAGTCTTCTCACATCCGCAGATTGGTCAGGTCGGTATGACCGAGGATGAAGCTCGCGCCTGGGCTGCGGAAAATGGCACGGACATTACCGTGAAGGTACAGAACTACGGCGATGTCGCCTACGGCTGGGCGCTGGAGGATCGCGATGGCTTTGCCAAGTTGATTGCGGACCGCGCCACCGGCCGCCTGCTGGGTGCGCACTTCATCGGCGAGCAGGCTGCCACTCTAGTGCAGCAGTGCATCCAGATGATGAGCTTCGAGATGGATGTGCGCGAAGTTGTCAAGGGCCAGCACTGGATTCACCCAGCACTGCCAGAGCTGATTGAAAACGCAATCCTGGGCCTGGAGTTCGATAACTAGCCCAGCTGTTCAATACCTGTGGCCTGGGCCAATGCGGGCCCAGCCAGGTACTCCTCGACTGCATCGGCCAACAGGTCGATCTGCCGCAGCCGTTCTTCGGCAAACGAAGTATTAGAGCTGACCTCAAAGCCGTCTCGACCGACGGCAACTGCGACTTCGCTCAGCAACTGACGGCGCGCCTGATCATTTTCCAGGTAGCCGTGGCGGTGCGTACCCATCACCATGCCACGCCGCGCCCCTTCTTCAGGCTCAGTGATAAAGGGCGCCTCGCTGCTTCGCACAACCTGTCCATTGTGGACTTCGTAAGAGCCATCCGGGTGGCTCACCAGCGTCTTCGTCCCCGCGAATTCAATGTCGGTATCGAACACTCCAAGCCCGTTCACTGTCCCGGCTACCGACTCCACCGAGTCAGTGATGGTGGTGCAGAGCATTTGGAACCCACCGCAGATGCCAATCAGCGGCAGCCCTCGGGCGGCTCGGTTCTCCAGTACGTCGTCAAGCCCACGCTCGCGCAACCACTTGAGATCGGCGACCGTCGACTTCGTCCCGGGCAACACGACCAGGTCGGCGCGAGCAACGACCGACGGATCGACCGTCCACTGCACGTGTACCCCTGGTTCACAGGCAAGCGCTTCGATATCGGTGGCGTTGGACACGCGCGGCAAGCGAATGGCGGCCACGGACAACGTTTCCGTACCCAGCGGTGCGTTCGCCGGCCCTACCGACGCACCAGCGACTGTGCCGAGCGAATCCTCCGCATCGATCCACAGCCCCGGAATAAAAGACACTACGCCGAGTACGGGCACGCCGGTGTGCTCGCGCACCACGTCCAATCCCGGTGTCAACAGCGAAACATCGCCCCGGAACTTGTTGACGATAAAACCGGTAATTCGCGCGCGGTCTTCGGGGCTCAAAATTGCATGCGTGCCGACGAAATGTGCAAGCACCCCACCGCGGTCGATGTCGCCGGCGACCACAACCGGCAAATCAGCGAGCTCTGCCAAGCCCATGTTGGCGATGTCTGACTCTCGCAGATTGACCTCGGCAGGACTACCAGCGCCTTCGCACAAGACGACATCGAACTGCCCCCGCAGCTCTTCCAATGTCTCCGCGACTACCCCGCGCAACGCTTTTCGACGCGACCGGTACGTCAGAGCGCTCACATGCCCATCGGCTTTGCCCTTCACCACCACCTGACTAGTGTGGTCCGAGCCCGGCTTGAGAAGCACCGGGTTAAAGGAGACATCCGGCTCCAGCCCACAGGCGAGCGCCTGCAGAGCCTGCGCGCGCCCAATCTCGCCGCCGTCAAGCGTGACAGCGCAGTTGTTGGACATGTTCTGTGCTTTGAAGGGTGCGACCTTCACGCCGCGGCGCGCGAGCAGCCGACACATGCCGGCGACCAGAACCGACTTACCGGCATCTGAGGTGCAGCCGGCAATCAGAGCTGCAGGGGCCTGCACGGGTTAGGCCTCGGGCTTCCAACCAGTTTGGAACTGACCTGGCACGTTCTGCTCATCCGGCAGAGTGAGGATTTCATAGCCGTCGGAGGTCACCAGCACCGTGTGCTCGAACTGGGCGGTGAACTTGAAGTCATCATTCTGCACAGTCCAGCCATTATCCCAGATGTGGTACGGCAGCTCACCAAGGTTAATCATCGGCTCAACAGTCAAGGTCATGCCCGGCTCGAAAATGGTGTCCTGGCTCGGCTCATCGTAGTGGAGAACGATTAAACCATTGTGGAACGTGGTACCGACACCGTGACCGGTGAAGTCCCGAACGGTGTTGTATCCAAAACGCTTAGCGTAAGACTCGATTACGCGGCCGATGACATTAATCTCACGGCCCGGCTTGATGACCTTAATGCCGCGCATGGTGGCGTTGTAAGTGCGCTCCACTAGCTGGAGGTGCTCCTCCGAGACATTGCCCGCGAGGAAAGTCGCGTTGGTGTCACCGTGGACGCCGTTCTTGTATCCGGTGACGTCGACATTGACGATATCGCCGTCTTCAATAACCTGAGTGTCCGGAATACCGTGGCAGACAATCTCATTGAGAGACACACAGCACGACTTCTCGAAACCGCGGTACCCCAGCGTGGACGGGTAGGTGTCGTGATCCAACAGGTACTCGTGCACCACCCGGTCAATCTCATCCGTGGTCACGCCCGGAGTTACGGCCTTGCCGGCCTCCACCAACGCGTTGGCAGCAATGCGAGAGACCTCTCGCATATTTTCAATATCTTCCGGAGTCTGTACCAGCGGCTCGCCGACGCCTTCCTGAACCTCGTCCTTCCAGGCGTACTCCGGCCGTTCAATATGTGCCGGAACAGTGCGAATTGGCGTGGACTTTTGCTGAGTAAGTGGAGAACGCTGAGTCATGGAACATACTCTACCCCTACCCCCGGATTAGCCTTTCGGCCTGTGCCGGTTTCGAAGCCAGAAATGCTCTAGCCCTCGTCTCCTGAACCTTCATCCATATTGGCGAAGAAGGCATCGGTAATCGCCACCGCATGTTCGGATCCACCACCGCCGACGATGAGCGTGGCGAAGGCCAAGTCATCTCGATAGCCAGTGAACCAAGCGTGCGAGCCACCTCCATACTCGGCCTCACCGGTCTTGGCGTAGACCTCACCGCGTCCGGCAATGGCCGAACCGGTACCGGAGGTCACCACCGCCCGCATGAGTGAGCGAACCTCGTTCAAAACCTCAGGTGGAAGTGGCTTCGACGTCTGCGACTGCCACGTTCCCGCGCTTGGCACGAGTGACGGCGTCGGAGTGCGCCCGGCCGCCACCGTCGCGGAAACCAGCGCCATGCCAAACGGGCTGGCCAAGTCATTGCCCTGTCCATAGCCCGCATCGATACGCTCGACTTCATCACTACCGTCAGACACGCTGCCGGTAATAGTGTCGAGGCCCGCGATGTGATAGTTGATTCCGATGCCGAAGTTCTTGGACTCCTCCTTGAACTGCCCTGGTTCCAACTTGTGGGAGATGTTGCCGAACGTGGTGTTGCAAGACCGCGCGAAGGCATCGCTCAGCGAGGTATCCCCGACACCACTTCCGTTGTAGTTGGTGACAATTCGCGGACCGATTTCCATCGAACCTGGGCACGGCACAGTCGATCCCGCATTTAGTCCCTCGTGCTGCACACCTGCAGCGGCAGTGACAATCTTGTACGTCGATCCCGGCGGGAACTGTCCCATCAGCGCAAGGTCACCGTCCTTGTCTGCTTCCGCCGTCTGGGCTACCGCCAGAATCTTGCCCGTAGACGGCTGCACAGCCACCAGCATTGCCTTCGCATCTTGCCGCGTATCGACTGCCTTCTGCGCTGCGTCCTGCACCTTTTTACTAATCGATGCCTGCACCGCCGGGGCTACATCCGGAGACACCTCATAGAGCGTGCCGACGACTGCTCCGCCCTCGTTGGCCGCCACGATCTTCCAGCCATCGGCACCGTGATCACCAGTGTCCACTAGCCTTTCCACACGGCTCATCAAATCAGGCGCAAACCCCGGGTCGGGTCGCACCATCGCTGCTTCATCGTTAACAGAAATTCCGTCAATGTCCGCGAGCTCATCCTTGACTCGCTGCGGCGTGGATGCCGGCAGCACAATCAGTGAAAAGTTACCCTTCCCACCAGCTGCCTGCTCCCCTATAGCGCGCGCGTCAAGCTTCGGACCATCTTCCGGCATTTCATTATTGATGACCGTCGCCGCCCGATTAATCGACGACTGCACATTCTCCGCCCCATCACGATTGAGAATTACCCGGTGCACAGTCCCCGGCTCAAGCAAGGCCGCACCGTCCGAACCAACCACAGACGGACGTGGAGCTGCGATAGTGCGCAATTCTGGGTGCTGATTACGCCCCAGCTGTGGATGCAGGGATGCTGGCGACCAGCGCAACGCCCAATCCCGTTGCCCAGCCTCAGTCTTAGTCAGCGTAAAAGTCGTGTCATATCCCCAGCGTCGCTGGTGCGGTAACTGCCAATTCATGGCAACTTCGGCAGAGGACTGATTCGAACTGGAATCGATACCCGCAATTTCATACTCAAGCCCCTCCGGCTGGAGGCCGTCGGTGGCCGCTTTCAAATCTCCTTCAGCGGAATCCGGATGATCGGTCAGCGCCGCCGCCTTAGCGACATCCCCTCCCGCCAGCGCCCCCAGGAATTCCTCAAGCACCTCGCGCCCGGTGTCAGGCCGCGGCGTACACGCGGCGGATGACAACACCAGACCCGTGATTGCCACAGCCGAGATACTGCGAAGCAGGGGCTTGCGGCGCGAAGTTTGTTCCATGTGGGCTGACGTTAGCACCGCTTTGCTTTACGACGACGCTGGCGCGCCGCAACCTGCTATCAGCGGTTCAGTACAATTGGATTGACCACGTCAGCAGCCATAACCAGAACGCCGAAGACCAGCAAGACTGCGGTAAAGGCCATAGTAATTGGCATGAGTTTGGTGTAATCGGCAGGCCCAAGCGCAGGCTTACCGAACGCCTTGCGAATCAGGTCGCGGATGCGCTCATAAATAACCACGGCGATGTGGCCACCGTCGAGTGGCGGCAACGGCACGAGGTTGAACACGGCCAGGAAATAATTGAGGTTGGCCAGCAACAGGAAGAATGAAGGCCACTGGTTCATCTCCACCAATTCACCACCGGCACGCGACGCGCCGACCACACTCATTGGGCTGGCCGGGTCACGCTGAGCACCAAAGATAGAGGCGACCACGCCGGGAACCTTCTCCGGGATGGAGAGCAGCCCGTTCCAAACCGCCCCGAAAAGGCTGCCTGTGAAGCTGGCCGCACCGCCGATGGCAGTCACTGCGTTGTACTCGTGAAGGATGGTCTCTGGTCGCTGGAAGGCGATACCAATTGCTGGCTGGTCGATGTCCTGCCCGTCGTTAGTCTTGTGCTTGACGACTTCCGGGGTGACCGTGACCGTCTGGGTGCTGCCATTGCGGTCGATGGTCATTTTGATGTCGCCACCTGCAGAGCTACCGATGAGAGACACAGCCTCGGGGTAGGACGTGATCTTGGTGCCATTGATCTTCTCAATCACATCTCCGGCACGTAGCCCTGCGCGCTCTGCAGGACCGGAACCAGTGCAGGGCTCCAGCGTGCCGTCGGCACGCTGTGCCGGCGAGACGCACTGCACCGCCTGAATGCGTGGCGCCATTTCCTTACCCATGTTGGGCAAACCCCACGTCACGGCAATGAAGTAAAGAATGATGAATCCAACGATGAGGTTCATTGCCACCCCACCGAGCATCACGATAATGCGCTGCCACCACGGCTTCTTGTACATGGCGTAGGGTTCTTCGGCAGGAGCGATGGGATCCATTGCTGTCATGCCTGCGATGTCGCAGAATCCGCCAAAGGGAATTGCCTTTATTCCATACTCGGTGTCATGCCCACCTGCCGCAGCGTGATGCCGCTTGAAGGAAAACAGCGTTGGGCCGAAGCCAATGAAGTATCGACGCACTCGCATTCCACACAGGCGAGCTGCGGTGAGATGGCCCCATTCGTGAAGAGCGATTGTCACCGCGATGCCGATTGCGAAGAGTAAAACTCCAAGAAGAAATGTCACGAGTGCTCACCCTACCCCCACTTTGGGCAAACGAGCACACCGGCGAACAGTTTCCGGCCGGGCTGAGTCCCAATTTCAGCAAGTTCTAAGGTATCCTTACACCCGATACTCAAGATTGTCTGAAAATGCGCTCAGTCGCTTTCAGCAAAACCGCAGATAGACTGAAGTGCATATAGAGTGCAATTCGCCGAAAGTGTTAACAGGAGGACTTTCAAGTGAGCAACCACGAGCCAAAGGAAGAGATTTACCGCGGCGTCAGCACCCTCGACGAGCCGTCGGCGAAGTGGGGCTGGCACGGCATTAGCAAGAGCGCTATGCAGAAGGCCGGCTGGATTTCCGTGATCTTCCTGCTGGGCATGACCATTGGTAACCACAAGGGCAACGTCGAGAACTGGTGGCTGGTCGTCATCGCCGCCCTGATCGCTATTGGCCTGCTGCTGCAGTTGTTCGCCCCGCAGGCTTCTCAGGTCCGCACCGTTACCGGTCACAACAAGCCGGAAGGCCACATTGAGCCGGAGTGGGCACGCGACCAGGTTAACGGCACTGGCGTCTACGCTAACCTGACCGACTCTCAGCTGCGCTCCTGGAACCGTCTGCCGGAAGGCCAGAACCAGTAAAGTTAGCCACTTTTGCAGAAAGTCTGGCCTAACAGCTCTATAGCAACAGCTCTATAGCGCTACAGCGCACAAAAAGATCCGCACCGAATTCGGTGCGGATCTTTTGCTATTTGTCGGCTAAACCTCTTCGGCCGCCAGCTGACCACACGCTGCCGCAATCTCGTTGCCACGGGTATCGCGGACCGTGCACGGTACCCCCTGCGCCTGTACGCGGCGGACGAACTCCTCCTGCTGCTTCTTCGGGGAGGCGTCCCACTTCGACCCCGGAGTCGGGTTGAGCGGAATCAGGTTGACGTGGACACGTGAGCCCAGAGCATTGTGGAGCTTCTTACCCAACAAGTCTGCACGCCAATCCTGGTCGTTAATATCGCGAATCAAAGCGTACTCAATAGATACGCGACGGCCTGTCTTGTCTGCGTAGTAGCGAGCTGCATCAAGCACCTCAGCTACTGTAAAGCGATTGTTGATCGGTACCAGCTCATCGCGAAGCTCGTCATCTGGAGTGTGCAGAGACACCGCGAGGGTTACTGACAGGTCCTCGTCGGCAAGCCGTCGGATGTTCGGCGCGAAACCGACTGTAGAGACGGTGACATTGCGCATCGAGATGCCGAATCCCTCCGGCGACGGTCGCGTGATGCGATGGACGGCGGCGAGAACGCGGTTGTAGTTCGCGAGCGGCTCACCCATGCCCATGAATACGATGTTGGTCAGGCGACCGCCCTCGGCTGCCATCGTGGCAGCGGCCTCACGAACTTGGTCGACAATCTCCGCGGTGGAGAGATTACGCTGCAGACCGCCCTGACCCGTCGCACAGAATGGGCATGCCATACCGCAGCCGGCCTGTGAGGAAATACAGAGGGTCGCACGCCCCGGGTACTTCATCAGCACGGATTCCAGCAGCGTACCGTCACCTGCACGCCACAGCGTCTTACGGGTTTCGCCGTCGTCACAGGTGATGTGGCGAACGGGAGTCAACAAAGGTGGGAAGAGACTGTCTTTGACCTTTTGACGGTCTGCTTCCGGCAGATCAGTCATCGTCATAGGGTCAGCCTCAAGCCGACCGTAATAGTGCCGGGCAATCTGATCGGCGCGGAAGGCCGGCAGGCCCAGTTCCTTGACCGCAGCCTTCCGTTCCTCAACATCGAGGTCCGCAAAATGGGTCGCGGGCATGCCGCGACGTGGAGCTTTAAGAACGATTGGAAGTGAAGATGCCATGATGGCACCCATTTTCGCATGTAATGACGGTTTTGGCCTAATGAGCGACTAGGCAGCCGCAACTAAGTGGACCTTTACAAGTGGTACATACCTGCCAAAACGTGTTGAATGATAGGTATGACTAACGCTAATCAACCGAATAACGACAGTCCGCTTTTCGACGATACTCCGTCGTACTCTCCAAATGATTCAGTGGCTCCTGCACCAGAGCAGGACAACCTTCCAGAGCCAGTCGTTGACGCGCCCGCAGAGAAGGACTCCACACCGGAGCCAGCGCCCGCTCCTGGCCGGCGCAAGGTGAAAAAGACTACCGCGGGCTCGATGTGGGTTGGCCTGGTCATCAGTGCAGTTTTGCTGATCGTATTGCTTGTATTCATTCTGCAGAATCAGCAGGAGACCACACTAAACCTGTTCGGCTGGGCCTGGAACTTCCCGGTCGGTGTCGGAATGCTGTTCGCTGCTATCCTCGGCGCCCTCATCACTGCGCTAATCGGTGGCTGGCGAATGTTTGATCTGCGCCGCCAGATTCGTAAGGGCGACAACTAAAGCCCGACTGAACCAGCCAAATTAAACCAGGCTGAAAAGCTGCAATATCAGCCACGTCATCGCGGCTGATGGCAGCATGCCATCCAGGCGGTCCATCAGACCGCCGTGGCCCGGCAATATCGAGGACATATCCTTAATCCCCAGATCGCGTTTGAACTGGGACTCCATCAGGTCACCAAGCGTGGCGGAGATAACCAAGGCAATGCCCAGCACGATGCCCTGCCACCACGGCGCGTGCAACATAAAGATTGCACAGAGCGCTCCAGTAATAGTGGCGAGTACGAGAGAGCCGCCGAACCCTTCCCAGGATTTTTTAGGGCTTACCTTCGGAGCCATCGGATGCTTTCCGAACATGACACCGGCGGCATAGCCTCCGACGTCATTGGAAATCACCCCGATCATGAAGGTCACAATGACCAGACGGGGATCGACTTCCCAGGGATTGTCCATGTGCACCAGCTGCACAGCTAGCGCCGCAAAGAACGGAATCCACATCACCACGAAAACTCCGACTGCGACATCCCGCAGCCAGTTCCGTGGTGCTTCAGCCATCCCGTGCAAAAACAGACGGGTGACTAGTAAAAGCATCAGGGTAACAGTCAGGCCCATGACCAGACCGTCAATCCCCCAGTAGGCGGACAGCCACACCATCAGCTGTCCGCCGAAAATCAGAACCGGGCGAGGGACCTGCCAATCGGACTCGCGGAGCCGCTCGCAGACCTCCCAGGTTGCAAGGCCAACCGCCGCGGCGACCAGAACGGTCCAGGCGAGCGCCCCCAGCAGCAAGCCGATGATGACGACTGCACCAAGTGCTACGCCCACCGTAATTGCAACCGGCAGGTTCCGACCTGCCGAGTTACGCGGCTTAATAAGCCGTAGCTCGTCTAGAACACGTTCCTTATTGGACGCTGGCTTCGACGTTGGCATTGGCGCCTCAAATCCCCTCTCCCGGTTGAATATGAAGGCCTAAACCTCCATCAATTCCGCTTCCTTGCGTTCAACCAAGGAGTCCACCTGCTCGACGTAGTTCTTGGTGACCTGGTCCAGCTCCTTTTCGCCTGCCTGCACCTCGTCCTCGCCAGCATCGCCGTCCTTCTGAATCTTCTTCAGAGTTTCCATGCCCTTACGACGGACATTGCGAATCGCGATCTTGGCGTCTTCGCCCTTCGAACGTGCGACCTTAACCATCTCACGACGACGCTCCTCGGTCAGCTGCGGGATAGTTACGCGCAGGACCTGGCCATCATTAGTCGGGTTCACACCCAGGTCGGAGTTGCGAATCGCGTTTTCGATGTCGCCCATGACGCTCAGCTCATACGGCTTAATCAGCAGCATGCGCGGCTCTGGAACCGAAATGGTAGCCATCTGGGTAATCGGAGTCGGAACACCGTAGTACTCCGCAATAACGCCGTTGAACATCGCCGGGTTCGCACGGCCAGTGCGAATGTGGGTCAGCTCCTCGCGGCAGTGTTCTACGGAGCTACCGTACTTTTCTTCACAGTCAAGCAGGACTTCATCAATCATTGTGTTTTTAACCTCGGGTTTCTACGCGGGTTCTAGATAGTTCTAGAGCGCTCTGTGGAAAGAACGTATTACGAACAAATTTATCAGCTGTGGACGAGAGTACCGATTTGCTCACCGGCTACCGCGCGCGCAATGTTTCCGTCGGTAAGCAGATTAAACACGAGAATCGGCATGTTGTTGTCCATGCACAGGGAGAAGGCGGTGGCATCAGCAACGCGCAGGTCCCGTTCCAGAACCTCACGGTGGGTGATGTCATCGAACAGCTCTGCGTCCGGCACCTCACGTGGGTCGGCCGAGTAGACACCGTCAACGGCCTTGGCCATCAGCAGTACCTCGC
Source organism: Corynebacterium sp. MSK012 (assembly GCF_030232435.1). Classification (NCBI taxonomy): domain Bacteria; kingdom Bacillati; phylum Actinomycetota; class Actinomycetes; order Mycobacteriales; family Corynebacteriaceae; genus Corynebacterium; species Corynebacterium sp. MSK012. The sequence continues at coordinate 64,705 of NZ_JASPJU010000007.1, read as the reverse complement.
AGCCGATCTCCAGGGCGCGCTGGGCGGCGGTGGTGTCGGTGGAGAAGTACGGCATACCCATACCTGCACCGAAGATGACCACGCGGCCCTTCTCCAGGTGGCGCTTAGCACGCAGCGGCAGGTACGGCTCTGAGACCTGTGCCATGTTGATAGCAGTCTGCACACGGCAGTCCACGCCCTCCTGCTCGAGGAAGTCCTGCAGAGCCAGGCAGTTCATAACCGTGCCCAGCATGCCCATGTAGTCAGAGCGTGCGCGGTCCATGCCGCGCTGCTGAAGCTGTGCGCCACGGAAGAAGTTACCGCCGCCGATGACGACACAGACCTCGACGCCCTTTCGGGAAACTTCCGCAATCTGTCGGGCAACGTTTTGCACCACGTCCGGGTCAACGCCAACCTTGCCGCCACCGAACATCTCACCACCGAGCTTGAGCATCACACGCTTGAAGCCATTGCGCTCGACAGATTCTGCCATGACCATGCACCTTTCTCACACCGTTTAAAAAGTCGCAGACGAGTCTACCCGGTCACGACAGCAAGGCACACTTGACGCTCCGCATTATCGGCTGCAGGACAGCAAAATACCCCGCCCGGGTTCCCGAGCGGGGCATTTAAACTAGCTCACAGCTAGAGGCTTATGCACAAATTACAGCGAATTAGTGCTGGCCAACCTCGAAGCGAACGAAACCGGTCAGGGTAACGCCAGCCTCTTCCATGAGCTGCTTAACGGTCTTCTTGCTGTCGGCGACAGACGGCTGCTCCAGCAGAACAACGTCCTTGTAGAAGCCGTTCAGACGACCCTCGACGATCTTGGCGATAGCCTGCTCCGGCTTGCCCTCTTCGCGGGTGATCTTCTCGTAGACAGCGCGCTCTGCCTCGACGCGGTCGGCCGGGACATCCTCGCGGGACAGGTACTGAGCCTTCAGAGCGGCAACCTGCATAGCTGCTGCGTGAGCAGTCTCTGCAGCACCCTCGCCCTCACCGGTGTAAGCAACCAGAACTCCGACAGCTGCCGGCAGGTCTGCTGCACGGCGGTGCAGGTAGACAGCGATGTTGTCGCCCTCGAGAGTAGCGGCGCGACGCAGCTCCAGCTTCTCACCGATCTTTGCGGAGAGCTCCTGGGTAGCGTCAGCTGCGGTCTGACCGTCGAGGTCAGCTGCTGCGAGCTCTTCCGGGGAGTTTGCCTTGACTGCTGCGGCAGCGTCGGCGACCTTGTTGGCGAAGTCGATGAACTCCTGGTTCTTGGCAACGAAGTCGGTCTCGGAGTTGACCTCGACCATGGTGTTACCAGAAACAGCGATCAGGCCCTCGGCGGCGGTGCGCTCTGCACGCTTGCCGACGTCCTTTGCGCCCTTAATACGCAGGATCTCGACAGCCTTGTCGAAATCGCCGTCGGTCTCGACGAGTGCGTCCTTACAAGCCTTCATGCCGGAGCCGGTCAGCTCACGGAGCTTCTTGACGTCAGCAGCAGTGAAATTCGCCATGCTGGGCGTTCCTCCTTGTGGTGGTTAGAACTTGTGGTGGTTAGAAAGTTCAGCTTTACTCAGCGGATGCCGTCTCAGTTGCAGTGGAGCCCTCGGCGTCCATCTCTGCAGCCTGGTCGGTGTTCTCAGCGGCGGACTCGATCGGAGCGTCGCCTGCTGCCTCGCGAGCAGCGTTGGCCTCGCGCTCAGCGCGAGCCTTGCGGCCCTCTTCAACAGCGGTGGAGATGATGCGGGTCAGCACGGAAGCAGCGCGGATTGCGTCGTCGTTGCCCGGGATCGGGAAGTCAACGTCATCCGGGTCGCAGTTGGTGTCCAGGATGGCAACAACCGGAATGCCCAGCTTCTTAGCCTCGGCGACAGCGATGTGCTCCTTGTTGGTGTCAACAATCCACAGTGCGGACGGAACCTTGGACATGTCGCGAATGCCGCCCAGGGTGCGCTCCAGCTTGGTGCGCTCACGGGTCAGCATCAGGATTTCCTTCTTGCCGCGACCCTCGTAGCCGTTCTCAGCAGCGTCCATTGCCTGAAGCTCCTTCAGGCGAGCCAGGCGCTTGGAAACGGTGGCGAAGTTGGTCAGCATACCGCCGAGCCAGCGGTGGTTGACGTATGGCATGTCAACGCGCTCTGCCTCGTTCTGAACGGCTTCCTGAGCCTGCTTCTTGGTACCGACGAACAGGATGTTGCCACCGTGAGCGACAGTCTCCTTGACGAACTCGAAAGCCTCGTCGATGTAGGTCAGGGTCTGCTGCAGGTCAATGATGTAGATGCCATTGCGCTCGGTGAAGATGAAACGCTTCATCTTCGGGTTCCAACGACGGGTCTGGTGACCGAAGTGGACACCTGCATCGAGCAGTTCTCGCATGGATACAACAGCCATGTCATATTCAGGGAAGATCCTCGCGTCCAGCCTGACTAGGGCTGCGGCTGCTTCCCTTCCTTTCTTATCCGATATAGGTGGTTACAGTTCACGCACAGGCTTTCCCTGTGCCCTAGCGCTCCCCCGCTGCCTCACACCCGACAGATATCCTTGCCGAGCACCCGTGAACCAGCCGGAATGGGTCGCGCGCGTAGTCTTTGTGCTAATGACCGCCCATTAAGGCAGACACCGCGAGCGTCATCTTATCTGATACATCGCACAGGTCGCAATATCTGACACGCCCTGCTATCCACAGGACAAAAAGTCATCCACAGCTAGAACCGTTTGCAATGCACTGCCGCTTGTCGACGAGTGCAGCGTCCGCCACACTATCGCGCATGACGACCAAGCAGAGTTTCAAGCGCTCGCTAATGCGCACATTAGCGCTATTCGTGCTCGCTGTCGCGCTAACAACACCCCCAAGCCCACCTGCAGCTACCGGCGAGCCAATATCCGCTAGTGCGCATACCTTCCCTGTGCACGGCAAAATACTACGCGACTACGCCCCACCGGAAAAACGCTGGCAGCCTGGACATCGCGGAGTAGACCTGAACGCCTCCCCGGGTCAGCCAATCCGCGCCTCAGCTCCCGGTGTGGTGCATTTCGCCGGTTCAATCGCCGGAATGACGTCCGTGTCAATCATGCACGCCGATGGCATCCGCACAACCTATCAGCCCATAGATACCGCGTTAGAAAAGGGAGACCACGTGGCCGCTGGCCAGGTGATTGGTCATCTTGTGGTCAACGCCAAACATCCCGAACCGGGCCTGCATTGGGGCGCACTGCGCGGCAAAGACTATCTCAACCCACTGGATTTGATACAGCGGAGACCAATCGTGCTCAAGCCTGTACGCAATTAAACAACCCTGCGCGATTAAGCGCGCGGATGTGCCCGCTTGTGTACTTCACGGAGGCGGTCCGCTGAGACGTGGGTATAAATCTGCGTGGTCGCCAGACTCGAATGACCGAGCATCTCCTGCACCACACGCAAGTCAGCGCCACCTTCCACCATGGCTGTGGCCGCAGAGTGCCGGAGCGAATGCGGTGAAACATCAGCCCATTTATGAATCACTCGGCGCGCCTGACGAGGATTCAATCTACCTCCACGCACACCGAGAAAAAGCGCATGTTCGGCCTGTGCGGAAGCATGAAAGCTTCCACGCACCTGGAGCCAGCCTTTGAGTGCCGCCTCCGCTGGTACACCGAAGGGCACGATGCGCTGCTTGTTCCCCTTACCCACTACCGAGATGATGTGGCGGGAAAAGTCCACATCAGAGACGTCGGCCTTGCACAGCTCCTCTACACGCATCCCAGTGGCATACAACAGTTCCACAATGGCCAAGTCGCGAGCCGCAACTGCGCTGTCCTCGGAGGAGACTTTCTCGATTGCCTCCTCAACCCTCTCCGGCGAGAGCACTTCCGGAAGATGCTGATGTTTCTTCGGCGTTGACAGCCGCAGCGACGGATCAGCATCGAGAATTTGCCGAGCTACGAGCCAACTACAGAACTGGCGAATGGACGTCGTTAAGCGAGCCAGCGATGACCGCGCAGCACCCTCCGCATGCTTCGCGCCGAGGTGCGCACGGATGACAGGGGTGGAGAGTTCACTGATGTGGTCCAGGCCGGCGAGGAGGGGGATGAGATCGGCTCGATAGGCACGGACGGTTGCGTCAGAGAGTCTGCGGGAATAAGTCAGCTCATCGAGAAAATCCATGAGCACGGCCTCAATATTGGCGGATAACCCGAGATCCGGCTCAGTCCTGTCGTCGTTATTGGTTGCGCGCTTCACGGTTCTGACCTTAGTAGATGCACACCGCGAGACCTCACCAGACAGCGGAAAAAGGCAGTGACTCCGACTTTCGCCAGAGCCACTGCCCTATTGCCTCACCCATGTCACAAGCCCGTTTCCGTAACAGTTACTTAGGCTTGCCTTGCCTATATTACTGAGCGTACAGAGAATTGCAATACCTAATTCAAGATTTTTTCGAGATTCTCTGCAGAAGGCTTTATTAGCGCCTCACTAACGCTTCTGTTCCTGGCGCAACCACCCACCCTCCACCCGACTGGTCAGCCCCCGTCCCTGCAGCTCCAGCAACAAATGTGTCGTAAGCGCCACGGCCAATCCCGCCTGCGCTGCGACTTCTCCCACCGGCGTTGGCTCCGCAGAATTCAGAGAGTCGTAGACAGCGAGCTCGTTTCGAGAAAGCTTCTGCACCGCCGACTTTTCCCACAACAATTCAAGCTGAGCATCCTCATTCACTGTGCCAACTGACCGATACAGCGACCGCACATTATCGGCACTACACACCAGGACAGCCTCGCCACTGCGGATTAGGTCATGACAGCCAGAGGTAGTTTGCAGCGTCACCGGTCCCGGCACTGCTCCCAAGGGCTTGTTTAGCCTCACTGCCCAGTGCGCTGTGTTGCGCGCCCCTGAACGCCAGCCCGCCTCGACGATTGTGGTTGCTCGCGATAGGGCCGCTACCAGACGATTCCTAGTCAAAAACCGATGCCGCGCAGGTCGCACCCCCAGTGGATACTCCGTAATCAGCGCACCCCGCTCTGCAATCCCGTCGAAGAGTTCTGCATGCGCCCGCGGATAGTCAACCCCTACACCACCGGCTCCGACCACAACCGTAGTGCCGCCAGCGTCGAGCGCAGCTCGATGCGCCGCGGCATCAATACCCAACGCACCACCACTGATGACACTAACCCCCGCATTCGCGAACTGCCCCGCGAATTGGGCCGCCACCTGTGTCCCGTAGCTGCTGGCCATCCGCGTTCCGACAATCGCCACCGCTTCACTGACCACGTCCCGCAAGTCACGGCCACGCACCCACAGCGCAAGTGGTGGTGCATCGGCGCGGTCACGGACTTCGAGCGTCGTAAAGCAGGACAGCAGCTCCCCCGGCCACTCTGGGTGCCCCGGATAAATAAGACGCCACCCCATCGCTGCCGCCAGCTCCAAATCGTGGCCGCTCTGGTCAACGTCGGCTCGCGCCTGCGTCGTATTGAGCAGACCTTCCGGCAGCCCGGCGCGAGCCTTGATCCTCTCTGCTACCTCTACCGGCCCAAACTCCGTCACGAGCCGCACAATCTGCGGATGCGTCGCCTCTACCACACGATTCAGGTAAGCCCACGCGTGAATTTCGTCCATTTCTCCCCCTTGATAATGGTTCGGTTGTATTAGCCGCCCTCGCGGTCATGCAGCTGGCAGGCGCGTTGCACGTGCTCGAAGGTAAACGCGTCTACTCCCCCGAGATCTGCGAGCGTCCACGCCACTGCGATTACTTTGTCCACTCCCCGCTGGGTAATCTCTCCGTTCCTCAACTGGAAGTCCAATAACGCCATCGCTTCTTCGTCTAAGCCCGCGTGACGACGGAGAAGCGAGCGTGGCACACTCGCGTTGGTGACGGCTGCTTCGTCGGCAAGCCCCAGGGCCTGCCACCTATGGCGGGCACGGTCACGTGCGGCCTGTACCCGATCGCGAACGGCCGCGGAGGGCTCATTGTGTGCTTTGTTTTTAATTCCCAGCTTGGCCCCGGCAGGACTGAGCGTGACGTTGAGATCCATGCGATCGCGTAGCGGGCCCGATAATGCGCGACCATGCTTGGCTCGCTCGGTACTAGAACAGGTGCATTCGCTGGCATACGCCGCCCCACACCGACAGGGATTGGTCGCCATGACTAGTTGTGTTCTCGCCGGAAAAGTCACTCGATGGTGCGTACGCAGGTGGACGACCACCCCGTTTTCCATCGGCATCCGCAACGCATCCAATACCGCCGGGCGCATGAGGGTGATTTCGTCCAAGAAGAGCACCCCATGGTGGGCAAGGCTAATCGCGCCGGGCTTGGGCACAGCACCGCCGCCGACTAGCGCTGCCACAGTCGCGCTGTGATGTGGAGCCACAAACGGCGGATGTTGGACAAGAGTGTCCGCAGTATCGAGCGCTCCGGCCACCGAATGCAGCGCGGTGACCTCCAGCTGCTGCCACTTCTGCAATGGCGGCAGAATTGTGGGCAAGCGCTCAGCGAGCATGGACTTCCCAGTTCCCGGAGAACCCTGCATGAACAGATTGTGCCCACCTGCTGCGGCTACCTCGAGGGCGAAGCGCGCCTCAGGTTGGCCATCGACATCGGCCAGGTCTACCGAGAAGGCTTGTTCGCTGGGGTCGTCGTTAAGCGCGGTCGTCAAACCTGAGCCGGTGAGTACCCAGCCCCATAGCTGTGTGAGGTCGGCTGCGGTGCAGACTGCGATGCCGTCGACGAGCGCGGCCTCGGCGGCGTTGGCGGCGGGGACGACAACCCAACGGGCACCGGCCTCGCGGGCGGCAAGAACTTGCGGCAGCACTCCACGCACCGGTCGAATGGAACCGTCGAGCCCAAGTTCGCCAATGAGAACCGTGTGGCGGAGACGACCTCGGGCCTCCATGTCATCGCTGGTTGCGATAAGGATGGCGCAGACGATGGCGAGGTCAAAGCTAGTGCCGTGCTTGCGGATATGCGCCGGCGACAGACTCACCACGACTTTTGTCTTCGGCCAGGGCAACTGCGAGTTAGCAACCGCCGTGCGCACGCGATGTTTGGCTTCTCCGACGGCGGCATCGCCGAGCCCACCGATATACATTCCCGGCAAGCCACGCCCAACATCGGCTTCCACCTGCACAATAGTTCCTTCAATGCCGCTGAGGCTGACTGCAAGAGCTGTACCGACAGTCATCTAGCAGTCCCACATGATCGCGTCGCTGATTGCGGGAATGTACGTAACTGCAACGACTGGAGGACCGGACGAAGGGCTGGACACTGTGACTTCTGCGCAGTCGATAACTACGGACTCTAACCAGTAGGTAGAACTCTCTGACAGCCACTGTGCCGCCGCCTTGCGCAAATGACGAAGCTTGGCTGCTGTGATGGACTCTCTGCCGTCCCCAAACTGACTACTTCGCGAGCTGCGCCGCGTTTTTACCTCCACAAAATGCAGCCTGCCGTCAACATCTTCAGCAATAAGATCGAGCTCATAGCGCCCCACCCGCTCATTCCGAGCAATAACTTCCCACCCCTGATCCTCCAACATCTCGGCGACGAAATCCTCCCCAAACGCGCCGAGCTGTCTCGTGGTTAGTTCTTCAAAGCTCTGTGTCATAGCCCCCGGTCCCCCTGGTTCCCCGTTGAATTGTGCCTAGGCTGTTTAGTGCCTAGACTTTTGCCGCCTTGGCGGTTCGGAAACACTCTTGCACAGCGGGCATGACAAAGGCCTTCCGATAGATGCTCGGAAGGCCCAAACTGTGGATAATTTTTCGACTGTGGATAACTGTTAGCAGCTAGCTATACCAAGAGATGAAAAGCTATAAAAGCTACGGCAGTCGTAGGTCAGGCTTATCCAGTTCCTCGATATTGACATCCTTGAAAGTGATAACGCGCACGTAGCGGACAAACCGAGCCGGGCGATGGACATCCCACACCCACGCATCCGACATCCGCAGCTCGAAATAGACCTCGTTTTCGCTGTTGTGCGGAATCAGCTCCACAGCATTAGCAAGGTAGAACCTGCGCTCCGTCTCAACAACGTACGAAAACTGACTAACGACATCGCGGAACTCCTTGTACAGGGATAGTTCAACGTCGGCCTCGTAGTTTTCTAGATCTTCTGCGCTCACGACCGCGACGGCTCCTTCGAGTGTTTACATGTTGCTCTTTTTGTACATGTTGGTCTATTCGGGGTGCTCAAGATACTCCGCGTGTGCCAAGCGCACATTGCGGTATGACCACCGATGCTCCGGGGTTGCGCCATGGCGTGAAATCGCTTCCATATGCGATGACGTGCCGTAGCCCTTATGCCCCGCCAGACCATAATCCGGATACTTCTCCGATAGGTCAACCATAATGCGGTCGCGGGTGACTTTGGCTAAGACACTCGCAGCAGCAATACATCGGCAAGCGGAATCACCACCAATCACGGGCAAATAGGGTGCCGTGAAGCCAGACACTTTGAGTGCGTCGGTAAGCACATAGCCAGGACGCTGTCCCAACCCGGCTACCGCGCGGCGCATTCCAGTGACATTCGCGTCCTGAATGCCGAATTGGTCGATGTAGGACGCGGGAATCGTCGTCACGCAAAAAGAGGTAGCGAAGCGTTGGATGAGCGGAAAGAGCCGTTCACGTGCGGCCGGCGTGAGCTTTTTAGAATCGGTGAGCTTATCCAGCTCTGCGATAGGGCGTTCTGGAAGGCAGCAGGCGGCGATAACTATCGGGCCTGCACAGGCGCCGCGACCAGCCTCGTCGACCCCGGCTACAGGTCCAAAGCCGCGCTTTGCCAGCGCGACCTCTATCGTGCGCGACTGCTTCAGCCTCCGCAGTTTCGGCGCCGGCGGCGTGAGCAGACTGTGCTGACTAGTTGTGCTGGATGTCCGGATCATCGACGCCACCGATGCGGTTAAACGGCAGGATGATTGCCTGCACCTTGCCGACGACGTTATCCAGCGGCACAGTACCCTGCAGCTCGTCGCCCATGTGATAGCGAGAGTCCGCAGAGTTGGTGCGGTTATCACCCATGACCCACAGATTCCCCTCCGGCACTGTTACCGGCCCGAAGTACGGGCCACCACACTGCTCTGAGCCAAGATTATCCACCACCGGCTTGTCTGCCGGAGTTTTAATGAAATCCTGCTCTGTCATCTTGCCGTCAACCATGATGCCGGGATCTCCTGGGCGACACTGCACAGTCTGCCCACCCGTAGCAATCACACGCTTGACCAACGCATTTTCATCCGGCGCAACAAGGCCAATCCAGGAACCAACCGTCTGCAGCGAGTTCGCCACCGGGTTAGTTGAACGCTGTGACACGTAGTTACTATTCCAGGACTCCGGGCCATTAAAGACGACAACATCGCCGGGCTTGGGATCTGAGAACTGGTAGGAAACCTTATCCACCCAAATGCGGTCACCGGTGCACCCGACACATCCGTTGAGCGTCGGCTGCATCGACTCGGATGGAATCACGTAGACGCGGCCGATAAAGGACTGCACACCGGCACTGATGAGCAGGGCAATCACGATAATGATTGGAATCTCGATGTACCACGGAGTGTGCTTTTCAGGCTCCTCGTCGAGTTTCCGGAAGCCTTTCAAGCCTTCAGTACGGTCTTCTTTTTGGCCGTCAGTCTGTTCGCGAGAATCGTCGTCGGTCATGGGAAAAGACTATACGCGATAGAAAAATCCCCACCGAGCTCAACACTCGATGGGGATTATTTTGCGCCAAAAGACTAGCGGCGCTCCTTGATGCGTGCAGCCTTACCGCGCAGGTTGCGCAGGTAGTACAGCTTCGCACGGCGAACGTCGCCCTTGAAGACAACGCGAATCTCGTCGATGTTCGGGGAGTGCACCGGGAAGGTACGCTCAACAGCGATACCGAAGGATACCTTGCGGACGGTGAAGGTCTCGCGGACGCCGCCGCCCTGACGACGGATAACGACGCCCTTGAAGACCTGAATACGCTCGGTCTTACCCTCGACAATCTTTACGTCGACCTCGACGGTGTCACCAGCGCGGAACTCCGGAATGTCGTCGCGCAGGTATGCTGCATCAACCTTGTCAAGAATGTTCATGGAAACTTATTCCTTTACTTTTTGCATAGACAGAGGACCCTGGCGGCGCTTTCCCACAGAGGGACGCTCGGCCGGTTCATGCCCGAAACAGGTAAAGCTGCCTATAAAGACAACCTGGAAATTATTACACACCCCCTGGTCAGAAACCAAACTCTTCCATGTTCGGCGGGTCTTGCGGGTCTTGGGGAGCTTCCGAGTCTTGGGGGTCTTGCGGGTTGGGAGTATCGGTGTCTTCTCCCCTGCGCGCTTCCTCGACCAGCTTCCGTGATTGCTCTATCAGCTCCTGGCGATACTCGTTATATTCTGCCAGCGCCTGCGTCATCCGCAGTCCCCGTTTGTCGAAAGTGTAGCGCCCGTGCCCGGCAAGCGGCCCGTCTTCCAGGCTCACCGCCTTTTTGCCCGTGCTTGACGACGTCCACAGTTCCACCCCATCCCGATCACGTGCAACATTCCACAGACCAGCTGTTTTCATGTTGTGGTGCCGGCGGCAGAGGCAGTGGAGGTTCGGCGTTTCTGTTGCCCCGCCCTCCTCTGGGTGCTCTTTGTCGTACGGCTCAATATGGTCAATGTCGCAGAGCTCCGCGGGTACATCACACCCCGGAAAGCGACACGTTCCGTCCCGACCTTTAACGAAGGCTCTCTGACTTTCGGTTGGGGCGTAGCCCTCCGCGGTTTCGTCGGCAAGCATACGAATATGCGTGACCTTATCAATCCACGCCTGCGTAGCTAACTGCGAGATCCAGCCAACGCCGCCAAGCCAGGCGGTGCGGGGACGCTCCTCTGTGGCAGGACAGTATAGGTTGAGTACGATTTTTGCCTCGGCGGTGCCGCGGATGAGGTGTGTCAAAGCTTCGACTCGAGTGCAGCCAGCTGAGCTGGAGATGGACTCGAGGGTGGTTTTGAATTCGAGAGCGCGGGTCTTTTCCAGCTCCATAAAAACTTCCGCGAAGTTGTCGCTCTCTTCAAAACCGATACTCTCTCCTACTATTTCGCGTTCTCCTGCAGGAAGCAGCGGATCGACATCACCCGGAAGGTTTTTGGGGCGAAGCTGAGGTTCAATTTCTTCGATAACCCGTTGCAGGAATTTATGTAGGCTGCGAACTCCCCGGAGTGCCTCGCCATGCTTTCGGGGAATGACAAAGCGGGCAATTTCTTCTTCAACAGCTGCACGCACCTCTGGATCGTGGAGCGGCGCTGTCGCGCGAGCAATGGTGATCAGATGCGCAAAGGGCAAATGAGCTCGAGCTTTAATAAAGGCACCCAGCCGGGGCATACGCGCTAACTGAATGCCGACCTCTACATACTCGAGCGCCTTACCGCGGGAAATACCCAACTCGGGTGCGATTTCAGCAATGTATGCATCCACATCAATCTCAAGCGACTTCGGCGTGCAACCGCAAGCTATACCCAGTTCCAGGCGATTGCGTTGGATACCCGCCACCGCCAACTGGTTCGTGGATGACTCGTGGAAAAACTGCGGCGCTTCAGGCAGCAGAGCCGCTTGGTAAACATCGGACGGTTGTTTGGCCGGACTATCTTTTTCAGACATTGTTCCCCCAAAGCCCCAACCCCGCTCAGTGTCGATAACCAGTGAATACCACTAGCCCAACGCCAAGAAGAGAAGCTCAAGCACTTTGTTCTTGATGCCTCCATTTTAGCACACCCATTCGATTGCGCAACCCCTTTAATAAAACTTTTTCGCTTGTACATTCGAGTGAATTGTTGAGCGTGTTATCAAATGTCACGAGGTGCATCTTCTGGCGAAACTCCGCGCACACTAAGACGGCACGCTACAACCGCTCGCTACAACGTCACGCTGATACAGCACTCCAATAACGACCGCTGCCGACCGTTGCTACAAAGCCCCCCCCCCAACTGCTAGATTGTCTCCATGCAGCAGATTCCACGCTTTGACCCCTGGATTGTTCGAGGAACAATCATCGCCCCGTGCGTTCTGGCGATTGCACAGCTTCTGTGGGTAATTGCCATTTCCGACCGACTACCGGAGCAGTTAGCAACGCATTGGAGCGGTAGCGGCACTCCCAACGGTTTCATGCCGCCAATTCAAAGCACATTGATTATGGCCATCATCGTCATCGCATGTGCGCAGATCGGTTGGCTCGGTGCAAAGACCAGCACGCCGCTTGTCGTGCGCAAGCCAATTGCAATAACCAACCTCGCCCTCTGCGGCTTCTTAATCGGCATTGAATTCGCGATTATCATCCCGCAGATCGGCACGACGGACCCTACGACCGCCCGAATCGGCTGGATCTATGCAATAGCCGGCGTCATCATCGGCCTAGTAGCGGCCCTGCTCGTGACGCGCCGCCTCAAGGACTACTCCTCGCTTACCGACGCCACGGTCACCGAGCCGACATCGCCACAGTTGCCCCATCGAGAAGGAGCCCCGACTCCCATCGATGTCAGTGTGACCATCTCTAAGGGGGTCAAGGTCACCCTCGCAGTCTGGTGCGTGGTGTCTGTAGCGCTCGCAGTGTTCCTGCCAAGCCTCGGCATTGTTTTTCTGCTGTGCACGCCGCTATTCCTCATCGCATATGAAACCGGCATGACACTAGACACGGACCCGAAGACAGATTCCATTACCGTTTTTAACGGCTGTGGACCGCTGAAGATGAAACACCCCATTGAGCTTCGAACCATCAAATATGCGAAGCCGGCCACTTATAACTGGGCCGACGGTGGCGGTATTGGGCTTCGACTTGGCAATGATGGCCGCATCACCGTGGCGGCACGGTCAGGCGAGGCAGTCAAGATTGAGACCTCGGGGTCCGATTACACCATCGTCGTACCGGATGGAATGGCTGCGGCTGTCGCGGGTGAGATCAACAGCCGCATCGACGCTATGCGCCAATAGGCTATGCGCTAATAAATCAAGCGCTAACAGATCAGGAGCTAAAAGCCTGCCCTGCGCAGCGCGTCGGCCATGGAACCGCCCTGCTTCTTGTTCTGGGAACCGCGCTTGCGCCCCTTGCCGCGACCATCACCACGACCATCACGGCGACCGCCGTCACGCTTTGGCTTGGCATCCGAGGCGTCGTCGTCAAGCCTGAGCGATAGACCGATGCGGTTGCGTTCGACGTCAACGTCGAGAACCTTCACCTTGACCACCTCGCCCGAGCGGACGACCTCGTGCGGGTCGGAGACGAAACCGCGGGCCATGTTGGAGACGTGGACGAGGCCGTCCTGGTGGACTCCGACGTCGACGAAGGCGCCGAAGGCCGCGACGTTGGTGACGGTGCCCTCGAGAATCATGCCGGGCTGAAGATCGGAGACCTTCTCCACGCCTTCCTTGAAGGTGGCGGTGACGAACTCGGGACGCGGATCGCGGCCGGGCTTGTCCAGCTCGGTCAAGATGTCCTGGACGGTGGGCAGGCCGATACCTGCGGACTCGTCGACGAAGTCTGCAGCACGCACCTTGGACAGGACACGGGAGTTGCCGATGAGCTCCTGGACACTAACGCCGGTCGAAGCGGCGATGGCATCGACGACGCGGTAGGACTCCGGGTGCACGGCGGAGGCATCCAGCGGGTTGTTAGCGCCGTGGATGCGAAGGAAGCCTGCGCACTGCTCGAAGGCCTTCGGGCCAAGACGCGGAACCTTCAGCAGCTCCTTGCGGGAGGTGAAAGCGCCGTTTTCGTCTCGGTAAGCGACGATGTTGTCCGCAACAGTCGAGGACACGCCAGCAACGCGACCGAGCAGCGGCGCAGAGGCGGTGTTGACCTCCACGCCGACAGCGTTGACGGCATCCTCGACCACGGCATCGAGAGAGTGCTCGAGCTTGGTCTGGGAAACGTCGTGCTGGTACTGGCCGACACCGATGGACTTCGGATCGATTTTGACGAGCTCAGCAAGCGGGTCCTGCAGGCGGCGGGCAATCGATACGGCACCGCGGAGAGATACATCCATGTCCGGGAACTCAGCTGCTGCCAGGGACGATGCGGAGTAGACGGAAGCACCGGCCTCAGAAACCACCACAGGGGTCGGCTTTTTGCCGCCGGCCTGAGCTATCAGGTCAGCGATTTCGCGGGCCAGGGTTTCGGTCTCGCGGGAAGCGGTGCCGTTGCCGATGGCCATGAGCTCCACGCGGTGCGTGGCGCAGAGAGTGGCCAGTTGCTCCTTGGCGCCGGACCAGTCATTGCGCGGCTGGTGCGGGTAGACGATGGCAGTGTCGAGCACCTTGCCAGTGGAGTCGACAACGGCGCACTTAACACCATTGCGGTATCCCGGGTCCAGGCCGAGAGTGGCGCGCTGGCCAGCCGGTGCGGCCAGCAGCAGGTCACGCAGGTTACGGGCGAAGACATCCACGGCTTCGGCCTCGGCGCGCTCCTTCAGTCGAGTGCGGGCATCGAGGGCAGCGGACACCTCCAACTTGGTGCGCCAACCGAAACGAACGGCCTGGTCAATCCACTTGGAGGTACCGCCGTCGGGAAGCTCAAAGGCCTCACGGATCATGTGCTCGTAGGTCTCATCCTCACCCGCATCGATGTTGAGCGTCAGGATGCCCTCGGCCTCACCGCGCAGCACGGCCAACACGCGGTGGCTAGGCATGGTGTCCAGAGGTTCGTTGTGCTCGAAGTAGTCACGGTACTTCGCACCCGCAGTCTCCTTGCCCTCCACCACGGCAGCGGCGGCGGAACCGGAGGACCACACCTGCTCACGGACAGAGCCAACCAAATCAGCATCGGTAGCGAAGCGATCGACCAAGATGGCACGGGCACCGGTCAGAGCGTCCTTCGCATCCTTACCAGCTGCCTCGCCGTACTTAGTGGCCAGAGTCTCGGGGTCCGCGGCTGGGTCGGCCAGCAGCTCCTCCACCAGCGGTTCGTACCCGGCCTCACGTGCAATATCGGCCTTGGTCTTGCGCTTCTTCTTGTACGGCAGGTAGAGATCCTCCAACCGCGCCTTAGTGTCGCAGGCGAGGATGGCGGCCTTCAGGTCGTCGTTAAGCTTTCCCTGCTCTTCGATAGCGGCGAGAATCGTTTGCTTGCGATCTTCTAGTTCGCGCAGGTAGACGACGCGTTCCTCGATGAAACGCAGCTGTGTGTCATCGAGTCCGCCGGTTACTTCCTTGCGATAGCGGGCGATGAAAGGCACGGTGTTGCCTTCGTCGAGAAGCTTGATAGCGGCGGCGACGGCACTTTCGGCAACGTCCGCACCAGTGGCGGCGAGTTCTCGGGCAATTACTGATGAAATCACCCGGGCAACTTTACTATCGTGGAAGTACCAATTGGCGAACGCCCCACAGAAGGCTCGCAGTAATCACCGGAAAAGGAGCCCCATGAAGCAGAAACTCTGTGCCGAATACCTGCGCATTTCCGATGAGGAGGCAGCGCGGTTAGTTGAGGTCGCAGCACCTGCGGCGACCAGCGACGGCGGCACGGCGGGGCTTGTTACCGACGGCGCGGAGAAGATTATCCTGCAGCACTTCGTCGACGTTCCGGACGAAGATGCCCTGGACATCGACACGGACTGGGAGTCCCTGCTGCGCACGTTGACCGGCAATCCCATCGACGGCCAGGCACTCGGCGACCCGCTGGCGGAGGCCATCCTCGGTGCCGACCGCGTCTGCCGCAAGCCGCTGTCTGCAGTCATCCGCGCCGATCGCGTCGGCGACGTGCACCAGACGCTGGCAAGCATCGATCTTGCCGCCCGCATCACGGACAATGGTTCGCTTATCGACGAAGCCACTGCGACACAGCGGTACCGCGAACTCGTGGCCTTCTACGAGGAGACTAAGGCAGCGCGTAGCGCCGTGCTCGTGGCCATCTCCTAAGAACTAGCAGCGCAACTGCTAAGCCGATAACTCCGGCGATGAGGCCGCCGATAACATCGGTGAGCCAGTGCGCCCCGACCCACACGCGCGACAGTGCCACAGCGCCGATAAGCGCGATGATGGCCAGGTCGAGCAGCTTGCGGGCTGTGCGGCGCAATACGGGGATGGCAAGCTGCATCGCGGCCATGCCACTGGAGGTAACCGCTGCCACATGTGCAGAAGGAAACGCCGCATCGTGCAGGTTGACCAGTGAGAACTCCTCTCCCGGTCGGTCGCGGTCCAAAAACCACTTCATGGCATAAGTCACCGCAATTGACGAACCGAATGACGCCGGCAGTAGCAACGCCCACGCACGGAAGCGGAACCACAGGAGTGCCGCAGCAACAAGCGTGACCGGCGCGATGTAAATCGGCCGGATAATCTCGCTCAAAGCCAGCATCACACTATCGACGCGGCCATCCCGCGCCCCATGCAGGTCACTGACCCAGCCCGCAAACGACTGATCCATACTCCCCGCCAGCTGCGTCTGAGTGAACCACGCCAGCGCCCCAAGGACAGCTAGCCAACCAATGACGTGCCGAGGTCGCGCAATTCGAACACGTGCCACTAGCAGTTCTCCTCGGTTACTTCCCCAATGACTCCCTGGATTATTTCCCGGTCACGGGCGCTGAGGTCGACGTCGGCAAGCAAATCGGGACGACGTTCGGCCGTGCGGATGAGCGATTGGTCGCGCCGCCAACGGTCCACCAGCGCGTGATTGCCGCTGAGGAGAACGTCCGGCACTGTCAGTCCACGCCACTCGCGCGGCTTGGTGTAGGACGGCCCTTCGAGCAGACCGTCAGAGAAAGAGTCCTCCTCGTGGCTTTTGCGATTGCCCAACACACCCGGGATCAACCGCACGACGGACTCCGCAATCACCAGCACCGCCACTTCCCCGCCGATCAGCACATAGTCCCCAATAGAGACCTCACGCACGCGGTAACGATTAGCGGCATCATCAATAACTCGCTGGTCGATGCCCTCGTAGCGCCCGCACGCGAACACAATGTGCTCCTCGTGTGAGAACTCCTGCGCCATCTGCTGCGTAAACGGCTCGCCCGCCGGGGTCGGGACGATCAGCAGGGGCTTCGCTGAATCTTCTTCGCTTAACGACGGCACTTCCGCTGCAGCATAGGAAGATTCCTCGACCAAGCCCAGTTTCTGATCATGGCGGACATTGTCCAAATGTGGCACCGCGGACGTGAGCGACTGCTCCGCTTTCAGCGTCGCCACCTCGTCGAGGGCGGGGCCCCAGACATCCGGCTTCATAACCATGCCGGGGCCACCGCCGTAGGGCGAGTCATCCACGGCTTGATGTACACCTGGCGCCCAGTCGCGCAGGTTGTGCACTCCGACACTCAAAATGCCCTGCTCAATTGCCTTGCCCAGCAGCGCATGACGCAGTGGCTCGAGGTACTCCGGGAAGATTGTGACTACATCGAGACGTAAGCTCACAGCTCCAACAGTCCTTCCGGCGGGGTGATGGTGACAGTAGAATTCTCAAGGTCAACTTCCGGAACGATGTCCTCTACCAGAGGGATGAGTACCTCCCGGGCCCCGTCGTCAAGCGTGACTTCAAGGAGACGATGAGCGGGCGCGCGGACGATAGAAGTGACCTCGCCTATATCGGTGCCGTTATGGACTACGCGCAGGCCTTCAAGTTCAAAGTCATAAAAGTCCTCGTCTTCGAAGACGGGCTCGGCATAAAACTTCATACCCCGATGACGCTCGGCCTCATTGCGGCCCGGAATCTCCTCGAAGCGAATCAGCAAACGCCCCTGGTGCGGGCGTGCCGTTTTCACAGTCAGCTGTTCCTCACGGCCGGCCTGTACACCCAACAGCGTGGCCCCGACTGCGAAACGCCCTTCCGGATCATCCGTTGTCGCATCGACGACGACTTCCCCGCGCACACCGTGGGGCTTGATCACTCGGCCAATAAGCACCATGTCAGCTACCGACACGCGCACACTCCCTCTCTTATAAAGGCTCTGTAAAACACCCTGCGTAAAGCAAAAAGGCGCCACCCAACACTTCGTCTTGAAGTATAAGGTAGCGCCCGGATTAGCTAAGCGGCGTACTCAGCGTCCTTATTACTCGGCGTCCTCGGAAGCCTCGGACTCAGCAGCCTCAGCCTCGGCAGCCTTTGCGGCCTCCTCAGCTTCCTTAGCAGCCTTAGCTGCTTCCTTGGCCTCGCGGCGCTTAGCGGTGATGGCCTCAGCGGACGGGCCATTGTTGGCCTCTTCCAGAGCCTTGTTGAACAGCTCGAGCTTGGTCGGCTTCGGCTCAGCAACCTTCAGAGTGCCCTCTGCACCCTCGAGGCCCTTGAACTTCTGCCAGTCGCCGGTGACCTTCAGCAGAGCCAGAACCGGCTCGGTCGGCTGTGCACCGACGCCCAGCCAGTACTGAACGCGCTCGGAGTCAATCTTGATGATCGACGGCTCTTCCTTCGGCTGGTAGATGCCCAGGTTCTCAATGACCGCACCGTTGCGACGGGTACGAGCATCAGCAACGACGACGCGGTACTGAGCAGTACGAATCTTACCCAGGCGCTGCAGCTTAATCTTGACTGCCATGAGGAGTTCCTCTTTCTTCTATGTCACTGGACAATACTTATGCATCCGAGCTCACGAGTAATTACTAACGAAGTGCCTCGGACCGGTTTTGCCCTTGGGATATTTACACTGCGCGTGACCACCGGGCGGCCGTGGCCGGATCCGATGAATTCGCAGTCGTGCCTCAGCTGAGGATTCTCATTGAGACAACTCGAGGTATGTTACCAGCAGTTTTTGGAAATTAACAAAACTGCGCACTCGAAACGCTGCATACCCACTAATGCTGAACGTCGTTGACAGTGCGGTAACGTAACATTCTATGAAAACCACCGGCACCCAATATAGGTATGACTTGGACGGACTACGGGGCATTTCGATTGCCCTCGTAGTCCTTTTCCACGTTTACGTCGGCCGCGTTTCCGGTGGTGTGGACGTATTCCTCTTGCTCTCCGGGTTTTTCTTCTTCGGCGCGCAGTACCGCAATGCCATCAATCCCCGGCAGTCCATCAATCCATGGTGGAGCATCTGGCGCACGCTGCGTCGCCTAATCCCGACACTAGTGCTGGTCCTCTTTGCGACAACCCTGTTTGTCATTTACTTCATTCCATCGCTTCGCACGATCGACATTGCCCAGCAACTCCGCGCCAGCCTGCTCTACTACCAAAATTATGAACTGGCACTCCAGGGCTCGGACTACGCAGCCGCAGAGAGCGAAACCTCCCCACTGCAGCACCTGTGGTCAATGTCGGTACAGGGCCAGTTTTATCTCGGCTCCATTTTGCTCATCTCCCTACTCGCCTGGATGACGCGCTCACCCCAGATTGTCGGCGCGGTTACCTCACCGGTGGAGGCGAAGCGCACCGACGCTACCGGCGGTAAACTCCGCCGAATCCTCACCCCTTTGCTGGCAGTTATCACTCTCGGCTCGCTTGCCTATGCCTTCTATATGCACTCCGAAAACCAGGGCTGGAACTACTACTCCACTGTCAGCCGCCTCTGGGAACTCTGCCTCGGCGCACTACTCGGACTGATTCTTGTCCGGGGCTCCATCCCCATGCCCAAGCCACTTCGAGTGCTGTTAGCCAGCATCGGCCTCGCACTGGTAGTCTCCACCGGTTTCATCTTCGACGGCGCCGCACAGTTCCCAGGCCCTTGGACCCTATGGCCCCTCGGTGGTGCTGCGCTGATTATTATCGCCGGCCCTGAGGCGGGCTGGATCTCCAAGTTCCTGGCCAGCCGCCCAATGCGCGAAGTAGGCCAGAGCGCCTACGCGCTCTACCTGTGGCACTGGCCTCTTCTCATCCTGGCCATAAACTACCTCAACCGCGATACTCCGGGGCTGAAACTTGGCACCACAGTGATCGTCGTTTCCTTTATTTTGGCCAAACTCACCAACAAGTATGTCGAGCTGCCGCTGGCTCAATCGACTCGCCGACCGACCCGGACTCAGCCCGTCGTTGGCGATGCAATCCACGCAATGAAGCATCGTCGCCCGGCTCGTCGTCTAGCGGCAGTCGGCACTGTTGTCGTCATTGCGTTGGTCGGCATGTCCAGCCTTGTCAACGTGCAACAGGTGCGCGTCGATCGCGCCTCCGCCACCAGCCTAGATCCAGAGGTCTATCCAGGTGCACTCGCGCTTACCGACGGGTACGAGGTCCCCAAGGCAGCCACAAAGCCGAATACCGATTTCATCACGGACCTTTGGCCGGAACCTGCCCTCGATGGCTGCCTTGCGACAGGCGGTGAGGACGTCGGATACTTCCCGCCGAATCGCCGTTGGCGCGATGAGACCCAGCCGTGTGTCTACGGTGATGCAGATGCTAGTGAATCGATTGTCATCGTCGGCGGCTCGCACATGGAACATTGGTTTGCCCCGATTGATGCCTACGGCAAAAACAACGGGTACCGAGTGGTGGTTCTTCTCCGACAAGGCTGTCCAGCGACCTTAGAACCGATCCACGGAGTCGGCGATATCTGCGTGGCCTGGACTTTCGAGGCTCTGCAGAAAATTGACGAGATTCAGCCAGAGATGGTTTTCACCACTGCAACCAGACCCTTGTTCCAGGCGGACCCACCGCAGCCCGGCGACTACACACCGGATGGTTACGTTTCGTTTTTCGCTGCTCTGCAAGAACGCGGAATTGATTTCTTCGCCATCCGCGATAACCCATGGGCGCTACGGGAGGACTTGGACCAATTCTCCCCCAGCGTATGCGAAGAAGCGGAAGAAGACTGCACTATCCACCGCAAAACTGCCCTAAATGCAGAAAATCCCGCTGAGGAGATTCTTGCGAACTTCCCCAACGGGCACAGTCTAGATTTCTCCGACATCTTCTGCGGTCCGACCACCTGCCGTAAAGTTATTGGCAATATCTACGTCTACCGCGACAGCAATCACATCACCGATGAACTAGCGGCCACTTTCAGTCCTGAAATGGACCGCCAGATTCAGAAGGCTCTGCGGGACTAGCTACTTCTAGTCCCCGCTACTTCTTGCCCTGTCCGAAGTCGAGATTGTTGAGGTCAAAGTCCTCCATACCTTCTGGCAGCTGATTACCCATCTGCTTCTGCAGCTTCTGCAGTTCAGCCATGCTAGGCATACCCGGCATGCCCTGCATACCTGGCATTCCAGGCATACCGGGCATTCCGCCACCGCGCATTGCCTTCGGCGGCGTTGGACCACGGTTAGCGCCCTTGCGCTTATTCTTGCCCTTGCCCTTTCGACCACGCTTGGCCTTGCGGTTCGATGGGCGACCACCGCCCATACCAAATCGGCCGGCCATCTGCGCCATCATCTTCCGCGCCTCATTGAAACGCTCGATGAGCTGGTTAACCTCTGAAACGGACACACCGGAACCGTTGGCGATACGACGACGTCGTGAAGCATTCAAAATCTTCGGATTCTCGCGCTCTTCCGGAGTCATACCGCGGATAATCGCCTCGATGCGGTCAAGCTGCTTTTCGTCGACCATTTCCGCGGCCTTGGACATTTCCGCGCCGCCGGGGAGCATCTTGAGGATGTTGCCGATTGGGCCCATCTTGCGGACCATCATCATCTGCTCGAGGAAGTCCTCGAGAGTCAGCTCGCCGGAACCAATCTTCTGGGCGGACTTGGCAGCCTGCTCATGATCGATTTCCTTGGAAGCGACCTCAACCAACGTCTTCAGGTCACCCATGCCCAGGATGCGGCTGGCCATACGGTCTGGGTGGAAGACGTCAAAGTCCTCCAACTTCTCGCCCGTGGAGGCGAACAGAATCGGCTTACCGGTGACCTCACGGATAGACAGTGCAGCGCCACCGCGCGCGTCGCCATCGAGCTTGGTCAGTACAACGCCGGTGAAGTCAACGCCGTCTCGGAAGGCCTTGGCGGTCTCTACCGCATCCTGACCAATCATGGAGTCGATGACAAACAGAACTTCATGCGGGTTGATGGCATCGCGAATGTCGCGAGCCTGCTTCATCAGAACCTCATCGATACCCAGGCGACCTGCGGTATCGATAATCACCACATCGTGGCGATGCTGGCGAGCATAAGCGAGGCCACGGAACGCGGCGTCAACTGGGTTGTCCTCGCTGGTGCCCATTTCATGGGTGGAATCGAGGCTGGTGCCCGGGAACGGTGCGAAGCACGGCACGCCTGCACGCTCAGCGACAATTTCCAGCTGCTGCACCGCACCTGGACGCTGCAGGTCACAGGCGACGAGGACCGGGGTGTGCCCCTGATCCGTGAGGTACCTGGCCAATTTACCGGCCAAGGTGGTCTTACCAGCGCCCTGCAGACCGGCCAGCATGATAACTGTTGGTGGCTGCTTCGACATATTCAGCCGTCGAGTCTCGCCACCGAGGATGTTAATCAGTTCCTCATTGACGACCTCAATAATCTGGTTTGCCGGGTTGACAGTCTGGCTGCCAATAATTTCGTTAGCGCGTTCCTTGATGCGCTTGATGAAGGTACGGACAACCTCGAGGGAGACATCGGCTTCCAGAAGAGCCAGCCGAATCTCGCGGGCGGTGGCGTTAATATCCGCCTCAGTCAGGCGGCCCTTCCCGCCCAGCCCCCGCAGGGCACCCGTCAAACGATCGGAAAGAGACTCAAACAAGTTTCCAGCTCCCCTTTTGCCTTGTTTTTTCTTAACTGTTCTACCGTACCCGCTGGATACTCCATTTGGCACATATCTACAGCTTCGCCTATCGACAACGATTGCAGCCCACCCACCCTAAATGCCCCGATTCGGGTGTAACCAATAGGAAGTAAAAAATAGCAATAGGACGAAGCTCTTTTATTCTCAAGGACGTTAGATTACTGTTCGTTATTTTAACGTGACAATTAAACGAGCCTCCAGATATGAATGCCCTACTGCATAAAGAACGTTTATCCAACCCAGTTACCACCAGCTAGGTAACAGAAAGATAACGCCAGTGGCTAGCTTTTGCTAAGGCCACCCTTAGTAAGAACCTCCCCCGGAATGGTGTAAGCCAAATAGCAAACCGGCGGCATTGCAGCAGGTCAAAGCACGCCACTGCGCACCTGATGTTATTCCTATAACTACCTCCAATACCGTTCATATATCAACCAGTTTATGGTTAATCATGAACCTAGTTAACCGCAGTTGGCCTGGTTTTATTTTCCGCCGTGCACGATGAGGGATGAACGGCGAAATCATATTCATTGGTCTCTGACCGTTTGACTCCTTGAGAGGTTTTCATGAAGAAGTTCACCACGGCTATCGCCGCCGCTGCCTTCTCCGCCAGCATGATTGCAAGCGCAGGCACCGCTACTGCACAGATTCCGGACTCAATGCCGACCGAGTGCCCCGCCGGCCAGCACTTTGAAAACGTCGGAGGCACCTTCCAGTGCGTCGCAGACCAGCCTGAGCAGGATTCCACTGACGGAATTCCGGCCCCAATGCCGGACAAGTGCCCAGACGGGCAGCACTTTGAGAACGTCGGCGGAACCTTCCAGTGCGTCGCGGACCAGGAAGCTCCTAAGCCCGAAACACCGGGCGACAATGAGTCCCAGCCGGGCGACCTGGGAAACCCAGGCATTTCTGATAAGCAGTGCCCGGAGGGCGAGCACTTCGACATGAGCAAGCCAGTCCCAGGCAACCCGAACGTCTTCGGTGTCTGCGTCAAGGACGAGGCGAAGCCGGACACTGACAAACCAGGCACGGACAAGCCGGACACCGAGAAGCCAGGCAAGGACGGCAAGGACGGTAAGCCGGGCAAGGACGGCAAGGACGGTAAGGACGGTAAGCCGGGCAAGGACGGCAAGGACGGTAAGGACGGTAAGCCAGGCAAGGACGGTAAGCCGGGCAAGGATAGCAAGGACGGTAAGCCGGGCAAGGACGGCAAGGATGTCAAGGTAAACGTTGACATCAAGATCTCTGCTGAGTGCAAGAACGAAAACAAGTGCACGAAGGAAGAGAAGAAGGCCAAGGAAAAGGCCGAGAAGAAGGCTTCCGAGTCCAAGAAGACGACCTCTTCCGAGAATGTAAAGAAGGTTTCGGACTCCAAGAAGTCTGAGCAGAATACCTCGGAGTCCAAGAAGGCTTCTTCGACTCAGAGCACTGGCCTGGCAGCCACCGGCGTTGACGCCACCACCCTGGGCGGAGCCGCTCTGGTTCTCCTTGTCGGCGGTGTCGCCGCTACCCGCATCGCCCGCAAGAACCGCTAAGAAGCTTGGGGTTCTACCCCGGTAACGAAACATAAAATGCTCCTGATGCCTATTTAGCATCGGGAGCATTTTTGTGCGCCATACCTCCGAAAAGTCATAGCTCCTATAGCCCGAAGCATAAAACCTCACAGGCACCGATTTTTTACCGAACCTCTACGCCCCATCCACCTTTCACCACCCGACACAATCAGGTACCACGCTTCGCTAGCGAAGACAGAAAAGCCCCCTACCGAGTCGACAGTGACTGGTTCTATAAACGCCCTACCCACAACGGGTGTACACACTCAGCGTTGTAAATATAAGTTCCCACTTCCCCTTACTGGGGTTTGGACAAGTCAACAATTTCTCTTTACCCCCCCCCTTCCCAAACCCATACCACCAAAGACTGTAATTAGTTATTAGAATCAAAAGTGTGAACAGTGTTCCCCCTTAAGTCCTTTGATTGCAGGGCTTTCCTATAGACATTGTGAGGTTTCCAAATGAAGAAGCTCTCTTCGACCATGGTGGCCGCTGCCGCTTCAGCCGGCATGCTCATCGGCGTTGGCGCCGCCACCGCACAGATTCCTGACCCCGCCCCGTCGGAATGCCCCGCCGGTCAACATTTTGAAAATGTTGGCGGTACTTTCCAGTGTGTAGATGACGCTGCAAATCCGGATCCAGGAGGTTCATCTAACGATGGCATCCCACCGGGCGTTGAGGACACCCAGACCTGTCCCGACGGTTCCCCGCGTGACATGAGCAAGATTGACCCGGCAACCGGGGCTTACGGTGCTTGTGGCACTTCAGATGATTCCGGCCCAACTCCGGAGCCTGATGAAGATGCCCCAGAAAATGACGGAATTCCGCCGGGAGTCGACGACACCGCAACGTGCCCCGACGGTTCCCCGCGTGATATGAGCAAGATTGACCCGGCAACCGGAGTCTACGGCTACTGTCCGACCTCCGATGACGAAACTCCGGGCGACGATGAAAACCCAGGTGACGAACAGCCCGGGGAGGACGAGAATCCTGGGGAGGAAAATCCAGGCGACAAGCCCGACACCCCTAAGAATGACGGTAAGCAAACCGGGACCAAGAACACTGGGCTAGCAGTCACTGGTGTTCAGGCGACTGCCCTCGGCGGTGCCGCTCTTGCACTCTTGGTCGGTGGCGTGGCAGCTACCCGCCTCGCACGCAAGAATTCTAAGGATTCCTAGCACAACTCTCCGCTAGATTCCTAGCACCTCAACATTAAAGGCCCCGGAGCCCCGCGTATCCTCTACAGAAATCTACGCGGTGGCTCCGAGGCCTTTATTTTTGCCGGGGGCAACGGGCGACGCTGTACTCACCAATCGATGGAAAATTCACTCATCGATGTTAGTTACTATTTGCGGCCGCCGAGCAGTGCGTCTACGAAGCTCTCCGGCTCAAACGGCGCCAGGTGGTCAGCACCTTCACCAAGGCCAACCAACTTCACCGGCACACCGAGCTCGTTTTGCACCTGGAATACAATGCCGCCCTTCGCGGTACCGTCCAGCTTGGTCAGGGCAACGCCGGTGATGTCTACTACATCCCGGAACGTACGAGCTTGCAGTAGACCATTTTGGCCAACCGTCGCGTCCAAAACCAGGATGACTTCGTCAACCTGAGCCTTCTTCTCCACCACGCGCTTAATCTTGTCCAGTTGGTCCATCAGACCGACCTTGGTGTGCAGGCGGCCGGCGGTGTCGATGAGCACCACATCAGCGCCGGACTCGATACCGTGAGCAACTGCCTCAAATGCAATAGAAGCAGGATCGGCGCCTTCAGCGCCGCGAACGGTCTCCGCGCCAACGCGTCGCCCCCAGGTCTCCAGCTGGTCGGCTGCAGCAGCACGGAAGGTATCCGCTGCGCCGAGAACAACACGGTGGCCACCGGCGACCAGTACACGAGCCAGCTTGCCCGTCGTCGTGGTCTTACCTGTGCCGTTGACACCGACTACCAGAATCACTGCGGGCTTGCCCTCGTGCGGAAGTGCGCGGATGGAGCGGTCCATCTCAGGCTTGCACTCCTCAATCAACACCTCACGCAGCAGGGCGCGCACTTGCTCTTCCGTGCTCACCTTCTGGCTGGCAATACGCTCGCGCAGCTTATCGACGACACGCTGCGTCGCAGCCGCACCGAGGTCAGCCATAACCAGGATGTCTTCAACCTCTTCCCACGCGTCCTCATCAAGGTCACCCGCGCCCAAGATGCCGAGCACAGACTGGCCAATTGCATTCTGCGACCGTGACAGACGACCGCGCAGGCGGCCCAGACGTCCCTCAGCCGGGTCGATGGAGTCAATCTGCTGTTCTGCTTCTGGCTCTGGCGTCGGCTCCGGCGCAGCTTCCGGCTCCGGCTCTGGCGTCGGTTCTGGTTCGGGAGTCGGCTCCGGCTCCAGCTCCGGTTCAGGAGCAGGAACTACCTCTACCTCAGGCTCTGCTTCGGGCTCTGGTTGTGGTTCCGGCTCGGGCTCTGATTCCTCTTCCCCGGCCGTTGGCAAATCGATTGGGATTTCCCGCATTACGCGGTCATAATCCCCCTCCATTTCGGTGGGGTTATCCGGAATAACCAGTCGACCTTCTGGTTTCAGCAGTGAACCGTCCGGCTGATCGGCAGGTATATCAGCCTGCTTTTCCTCTGGCTCCGGGGCCTGCTTTTCAATCGGCTTTTCCGCCGGTTTCGGCATCGGTTTTTCAACCGGCTGCTTCTCGCGGGTATCAGTCCCACCACCGGCCGGAGCGAAGTTAAAACCACTAGTGGCCTGGTAATTTCCAGACTTCTCCTGCTGGGTGAGTTCCTTAGTATCTTCCTTCGCAAAGGAAATGCGCTGGTTCTTCCTGCGGACATAGCCCACAACAAAGAGCAGCGCGATAATAACGACAATCGCGACGACAAGGAGTATCCACTGAGTTGGAGTCATAACTCTCATTATGCAGTATCAACGACTCTTCCTCACTTACTCCGCGCTTACTCCGCTCCTGTCGACGGAGTTGCGGATGCCGGTGACATTCGCTGCGAGATTACTCGAGTCACACCATCGCCCCGCATGGTCACGCCGTAGAGCACATTCGCAACGTCCATTGTTGGCTTCTGGTGCGTAATGACAATCAGCTGACTGGTCGCGCGGAGTTCCTCGAGCAGCGCAATAAGGCGACGCAGGTTAACGTCGTCAAGCGCGGCTTCCACCTCGTCGAGTACGTAAAAGGGACTCGGGCGCGCGCGGAAAATAGCGACGAGCATTGCCAGCGCCGTCAGCGACTTCTCGCCGCCGGAGAGCAACGACAGCCGCTTAACCTTTTTGCCCGGCGGGCGGGCTTCAACCTCGATACCTGTCGTGAGCAGGTTGTCCGGCTCGGTGAGAACCAGTCGTCCGTCGCCGCCCGGGAAAAGCGTTTGAAAGACTGCGGGGAATTCTGCCTCGACATCGTTCCACGCGTCTGTGAAGAGCTGCAGGATCGTGGCATCGACTTCCTCGACAACATCGGTGAGGTCCTGGCGGGCCTTGAGGACATCATCGAGCTGCGTGGATAGGAAAGAGTAGCGCTCCTCCATCGCCTTATACTCCTCCAGCGCCAACGGGTTGACGCGGCCGAGCACACGCAGATCCTTCTCCGCCTGTTTGAGCTGCTTCGTCACGGCTGCGCGGTCGAAGTTCTCATCAGGAGCAAAGTCCGCGAGCAGGTCATCGACAGACAGCCCCAACTGGTCGACGATGCGCTCTGCAGCCTCGGTCACGCGGACCTGCGCCTGCGCACGGGCGATGTCGCCCTGGTGCGCGGAATCCGTTAGCTGTGCCAGCTCACGTTGCGCCGCATTTGCCTCCGTCCGGGCCGCTGATAGTGCCTGCGACACTGTCTTCTTCTGCGCCTCGGCATCGTCGCGATCGGCCTCTGCCCGCGCCAACGACACGTTGACCTTCGCATGCAAATCCTCAGCCAGCTCCGCGACAACTTCTGCCAATTCGCGCTGGGCAACCTTCGCCATCTGCGCCTGCTCATGGCGGGCCTTCGCTACGCGCTCCGATGCAGCCTGGCGACGGAGCCGCTCGGCCTTGCCTCGTACACTCGACAGTCGCTCCTCTGCCGTACGCAGCGACAGACGCGCCTCTGTTTCCATGGCGCGCACAGCCGTCAGCGCCTCCGAGGCACGGTCACGTTCGCTTGTCGACGGTTCCCCCTCCTCGGGGTCACGGTCAACGCGAGCTAAGCGGTCTGCGACCACCGCCAACTCCTTCTGGAGCTTCGTTACTCGGTCCGCGGCTTCGGCTCCGCGCTGCTCAGCGCGTTCGGCATCATGCACCACGCCGGACAGCTGCGCTGTGGCCCGAGTTCGGGCATCCGTGAGGACCTTCATACGACTCTGGTGTTCACGCAGCGCAGCACGGGCGGCCGCCGCGTCCGTGCGGCGGTCCTCTTCTTCGGCCTGTGCACCGGAGAGCACACCACCGAGGTCACTCAAACGCACCTGTGCTTCTGCTAGTTCTTCGCGAGTCTTAGCAATGTCGGCGGCGATTTCCACACCTGATGCAGTGCCACCAGCACCGCCAGCTACCCAACCAGAGCCACGCAGCACACCATCGCGGTCAACAACGCGCAGTCGAGTATCCTGGGTCACCAGCTCACGGGCGACGTGCTCGTCGTCGCAGGCCACGACGTCAACGAGCAGAGAGGTCAACGAACCCGAAAGCTCCGCGGGCACTGTCACATGATCGAGCAGCCAGGATGCCTGTGCGGGCAGAGTGATGTCCAAGCGCCAAGAGTCGGATGCATCCGCAGAATTGATAACAACGGCACTGCCCTTGCCCGTGGCCACAAGCTCGTCGATAAGCGAATCTCCACTGCCCTCGCTGACCAGTGCTTCGGCGGCCGCGCCGAGGGCGGCAGTGAGCGCTTTTTCCCAGCCAGCGTCGACATCGATGACTTCAGAGAGAACGCCGAGTTCGTGTTTTTCACGTAGCCACGCGGTGCCGTCGTTGGCAGCGGCGGTGCGGGCGGTCTCCAGAGCTTCGATGCGGGCGGACAGACCTGAGACACTGCGTTCGAGGTCGCGCTCGTCAGCGCGGAGTTCTTTCAACCGTGTAGAGGCCAGCTCTGCTTCCCGGTTGGCCTGTTCATAAGCACTCTGCAGCTCGGGACCTTCGAATTCGGCCTCGGCTAGTTCCTGCGCGGCGTTTTCCACGGCTTCGGTGGCATCGGCACGGCGTTCGTCGGCCTCATTGGTTTGCTCGGCAAGGCGTGCAGCTTCGGCTTCGGCGGCTTCCAAGCGGGTGCGCAGAGATTCTTCTGCGGAAATGAGACGAACCACGCCTTCGCGACGGTCGGCGATTGCGCGAACGGCCGCGAGGTGCTCCGCTTCGGCTTCACGGAAAGTCTCCTCGGCGTCGAAGAGCGTTTCGCGGATTTCCTCCAGTTTTTCGCGGGCCTCTGCCTCAGCCTCAGCGAGCGTGGCTTCTTCGGTGGCGGCGTCGTCGGCCCTCTGCTCCAGGAAGTCCGGGTCTGGGCCTACCCACGGAGCGACGGAGTGGTCGGCCGCGCGATCGGCGGCGATGCGGGCCGTCGCTTGAATACGCTCACCGAGTGCGGAGAGACGAAACCACAAATCTCGGGCAGCATCGGCAGCTGGAGTGATGTCCTCCAGTTCGGCTTCGAGTTCTGCAGTGCGCTCAGCGGCAATCTCGGCTCGCTCCGTGGCGGCCTCCACCTTTTCCTCAATGAGCTTGGCTTGACCAGCAATGTCATTGAGGCTGTCCTGCAAATCCACGAAGTCCGCGGCAGCCAAACGCAACTTGGCGTCGCGCAGGTCTGCCTGCACAGTCTGGGCGCGAGAGGCGGCCTCAGCCTGACGCTTCAGCGGTTTGAGCTGACGGGAAAGCTCACCTGTCAGATCCTGCAGACGGTCGAGATTGGCCTGCATCGACTGCAGCTTGCGCTGCGCCTTTTCCTTGCGACGGCGGTGTTTGAGCACGCCTGCGGCTTCTTCGATAAACGCACGACGCTCCTCTGGCCGCGATTCCAGAATCTGCGAAAGCCGACCCTGGCCGACGATGATGTGCATCTCGCGGCCAATGCCGGTGTCGCTGAGGAGCTCTTGGACATCCATGAGGCGGACGCGAGAACCGTTGATTTCGTACTCACTTGCGCCGTCGCGGTACATGCGACGCGTGACAGAGACTTCCTTATATTGAATGGGAAGTGCCCCATCGGAATTGTCGATGGTAAGAGTGACCTCCGCGCGCCCCAAAGGCTTTCGCCCGGAGGTTCCCGCGAAGATGACATCTTCCATTTTGCCGCCACGGAGGGTCTTGGCGGAATGCTCACCCATAACCCACGCGAGGGCATCGACGACATTCGACTTACCAGATCCATTCGGGCCGACAACTGCGCAGATGCCGGGCTCGAATTTCATCGTCGTCGCCGAAGCGAAGGATTTAAAGCCCTTCAGAGTCAGCGATTTCAAATACATGGGGCAATATCTTACCCGTAGTTACGGTTTGGAGCTGAATTACCCCAAGCACGCACCCTGTTACACAAGATTGTTTACACAGCGTTGTTTACACCACTGCCTGCTTGGCCGACGTGTAGGCCGACTCACCGTGCTGAGCGACGTCGATACCAGAATGTTCCTGCTCGCCGTGGATACGCCAACCGACGGTTGCCTTCAGGACTCGGGCAATGATGTACGTCAGCACGCCCGAGAACACAGCTGCGATGACAGCAATAATGATCTGGATGGCAAACAACTTCAGCCCGTCGATGCCACCGCCGGTAAGCAATCCGCGATCGTTGGCCAGCAGGCCAACACCAATCGTTCCCCACATAGCTGCAACCAGATGTAGACCAACCACATCCAGGGTGTCATCGAAGTTGAACTTGTACTTTAAGCCAACGCCCCAGCAAGCCAGCGCACCGCCGATATAGCCCAGAATGATCGAGGTCACTGGGTTCATATCTCCTGCGGCCGGAGTAATAGTCACAAGCCCTGCGATGACACCCGAAGCGGCGCCCAGCGAGGTGGGATGTCCATCACGAATACGCTCGAGTGAAATCCAGCCGAGCATACCCACGCACGCTGCCACCGTCGTATTCAGCCATGCCAGACCAGCGACACCGTCGGCCGCAAATGCCGAACCGCCGTTGAAGCCGAACCAGCCGAACCACAGCAGTGCAGCACCCAGCATGACGAGTGGCAGATTGTGCGGGCGATGCTGGCTGCCATCGATGGACTTGCGCTTACCGACGATAATCGCCAGCACCAAAGCGGCAGTACCAGCAGCAATGTGCACAACCGTACCGCCAGCGAAGTCAATTGGAGCGATCAATGCTTCACCGTCAGCGGTACCGAACAGCTTTGCCGACAGCCCCTCTGCCGAGTGGCTCAGCAGGCCACCGCCCCAGACCATGAAGGCCATTGGGAAGTACACCAGCGTCGTCCAGAAGCCGACGAAGATCAACCAGGTGGAGAACTTCACACGTTCAGCCAGCGCACCGGAAATCAGCGCCACCGAGATAGAGCAGAACGTGAGCTGGAACCCGATGTCGATGATGTTCGGGTACCCGTTCGCACCTGCGATGTAGTTGCCGTCACCATCCGTGATTGAGTTACGCAGACCGAAGAACTCGAATGGGTTGGCAAAAACACCACCGATCGACTGCGATCCGTAGGACATCGACCAGCCCCACAGCACGTAAATGGCACCGACAACGCCGACCGCACCAAAACTCATCATCATCATGTTGAGCACCGACTTCTGTCGCGACATGCCGCCATAGAACAGCGCGAGCGCCGGTGTCATCAGCAAAACCAACGAAGCCGAAATCAGCATCCACGCTGAGTTTCCAGACTGTGCAATTACTTCTTCAGGCGTCATATGTGCCTCCCCTGCCTGTCAGTAGGTAGTTATTAACTTAAACCACCCGACTTCCGTATTTACGTATTCTTTTTCTCACTTGCGTAGTTGTTCAGCGCTCTAAGACCTCTTCAGCGTCCCAATCGACTACCTCAAGACACGAAAAATCCCCCGCTAACTGCGTAAAAACAATGGCGCAGAGCGAGGGATAGAACGTATTCGAATTTTTCGGATTCCTACACCGACATGGGGGGGGGAGGAAGGCAGTTGGCACCCCTTAACGACGGTCAAACGTGCTCAATGCACCCTTCGGTTCCTGCCATAACGGCACCACTGCCGTCACATCGCCCGGAGTATTCGGCCCCTCAAGCCAAGCGAGCAAACTCTCACAGTCTGCCCGTGGCCCTTCAGCAACAACTAACACCCGACCATCCGGGTAGTTCTGGGCATAACCAACCAACCCCAACTCCAGAGCCGTCGCGCGGGTGTACCAGCGAAAACCGACACCTTGAACACGACCGTGTACCCACGCGGTGAGGCGGACGTCGTTAAGCGACATCGGACTCACGCACTGTCATCGGGTCGGAACCGTCCCAGCACTCGATCTTGTCGTGGCCGCGGAGGTTTGGCAGATCATCGCGGTGGAATACCGGATTGAGCCCCTTGGACTTCTGCTCGGAGTAGTTCTTCAGCAGGGCGACAGCGACGCCACCCAGCGGGAGAATGGCAATGATGTTTATGGTGGCCATGAGGGCGGAGAAAGTATCTGCAAGCGACCAGACGAGCGGCACGGAACCGACAGCTCCGCCAATCACGCACAGGATGACCAGGACACGCACGGTGTTCAGGACAGCCTTGCTCTTTGACAGGAACGGGATATTCGCCTCGGCGTAGTAGTAGTTACCCACCAGCGAGGAGAACGCGAGGAAGAAGATGATAACCGTAACCGCGTGGATAGCCCACGTACCCACCTGCGCTGACAGCGCGGTCTGAGTCAGCGCGGTGCCCTCTACATCGCCGCCGAAAGTCGGGTCGGACAGCAGGATGATAACCGCGGTGATGGTACAGACGACCCAGGTATCGAAGTAGACGCCCATGGTCTGAATGAGGCCCTGCTTGACCGGGTGCGACACCGATGCCGTCGCCGCCGCATTCGGAGTGGAACCCATACCGGCTTCATTGGAGAACAGACCGCGGCGAATACCCTGCATCATGGCGGTACCGACAGCGGCACCAGCGATCTCACGGATACCGAAGGCGTGCTCGAAGATGAGCTTGATCATGCCCGGCACCTCGGTGATGTTGAGAGCCAAGACAATCAGGCCGAGGATAATGTAGGCCACGGCCATAATCGGCACGACAATCTGCGTCACCGCCGAAATACGCTGCACACCACCGAAGATGATGACACCAGCCAAGATTGCCAGCACGATACCGACACAGAACTTAAAGATCGGTGTCTCCTGCCCGGTCGACTGAGCCACAGCCGCCGTGATTGAGTTGGACTGCACCGCGTTGAACACGAAACCGTAGGTCACCGTGATAGCGATGACGAAGAGCGACGCCATCCAGCGCCAGTTCTCTCCCAGCCCCTTGGTGATGTAGTACGCGGGCCCTCCTCGGTAAGAGTCCTTATCCCGCACCTTGTACAGCTGTGCCAGCGTAGACTCCACGAAGCTGGTTGCGCCACCAATCGCGGCGAGCAGCCACATCCAAAACACCGCGCCAGGGCCACCGGTGGTGATCGCCACCGCCACACCTGCGACGTTTCCGGTACCCACGCGTGAGGCTGCCGAAATTGTAAAGGCCTTAAAGGCCGAGATGCCCTTGACGCCCTCAGAAATATCAGAGGGCTTTTCAGTGATGGCCCTGAACATCTCCGGGATGTACCGGATCTGCACCATGATGGTCCGCCAACAGAAGTACAAACCTGTACCAATCAGCAGAACAATCATGAGCAGCCAGTACTTGTCATTCCAAGCATTTACCCAGTCGGTTGCTTGCTCCATGAAACTCATAAGGAAATTCTAGCGCTGACAGGTGGGACACAGATAACTCGATCTATTCCCAAATGGCAGACGGACAATTGCGCGCCCACACCTCGGGCACGGCTCCCCCGCTTGTCCATAGGCGTTCAAGCTCCGCTCAAAATAGCCGCTTTCGCCGTTGACATGCACATATAACGCATCGAAGCTCGTGCCGCCGGCCGCTAGCGCCCGTTCGAGCACGGATTGTCCCTCGCGCAAAAGCTTCGCTAAACGACGGACCGAAAGGTCACACGCCGGCACGCGACCATCGACCTTCGCCGCCCAAAGCATTTCGTCGGCATAGATGTTGCCGATACCCGACACAATGTTCTGGTTGAGCAATACGGCCTTGATCGGTGAACGCGACTTCATCATGCGGTGTGCAAGTGCAACCACATCGACGGTGGGCTCCAATAGATCGGGCGCGATCTTGGCTGCGGGTTCCGGAACCACGCGTCCATGGGATTCGACCATTTCACAGGCCCAGACCCAACCAAAGGTGCGCTGATCGTTGAAGTTGATTAGGTGCCGAGCGCCGTCCGGCAGGGCGATGTCGAAAGCGGCTCGGGTGTGACGGCCAGGCAGCGTATCGGGAGTGTACGGAGCTTCCACGCGCAATTGGCCGCTCATGCCCAGGTGGATGGCGATTGCGGAGTCGTCGTCAAGCGTGAGCCACATGAACTTGCCACGACGATCCGTAGCGACAACCGTCCGCCCGCGCGTACGACCGGTAAACTCTGCGGCACCACCGGGTTGGCGCCGCACGGCACGAGCGTTGTAGACGAAGGAATCGTCGATGCGGCCACCGACGACGTAAGTGTCGAGACCGCGGCGTACGGACTCGACTTCAGGAAGCTCGGGCATTATGCCAGTGCAGTATGTGCCTGATGCGCGGCGTGCATCTCGGCTTCCTTCTTCGTGGCGCCGGTACCGCTGCCCTTAACCACGCCGTCAACCAGCACGTCGACGTAGAAAGTTAGGTCATGGTCGGGGCCGGTGGTGCGCACAGTGTACTCGGCAGCCGGTAGTTGCTTGGCCGCCAGGCGCTCCTGCAACAGCGTCTTCCAGTCCCGACCGCGAGACTCCGTCGGGGCATCGTCAATCATCTGGTTGAACAGGCGAAGCACGGTCTCGCGGGCAACCTCGAAGCCATGCTGCAGGTAAATAGCACCCAGCAGCGCCTCGGTGGTGTCCGCGAGAATCGAGTGCTTATCCGCGCCACCGGTGGCCTTCTCACCGCGGCCGAGGAGAATGTGCTCTCCCAGCCCGATACTGCGGGCCAGGTCAGCCAGCGCGTACATGTTCACGACACCTGCGCGCATCTTGGAAATATCCTGCTCAGCGCGGTCCGGGAAGCGACGGTAGAGTTCTTCAGCAACGCACATGCCCAGCACGGCGTCGCCCAGGAACTCTAGCCGCTCGTTATTGGTCAGCATGCCATTTTCATTCGCGAAACTGCGGTGGGTCAAAGCGAGCTTCAGGGACTCCTCTGATAGCTCAACACCGAGTTTTTCCAGCAGCGGGGCGTGATCGACGGCCTCGAAAGCCGCCTTTCTAGCCGCCTCACCGGTTAGCCGACGCTTGCGGCTCATCCGTTATATCTCCTTTAAAGTCTTCGTCTAAGTCGTCGTCGATTACTTCTCGTCGCCGAGCGAGCCAAACTTTTCCGCCAGGCCAGCCCAACGCGGATCAATGCGCTCCTCTTCACCCGAGATGCCGTCTGGCTCCGGCACTTCTGAGTCCGACTCAGCACAGCTGGAATCGAAATCCAGACAGGTCGGATTGAAGGGCAGATTCAAGCCCGCCTCATCGATGACGGCTTGAGTGATATCCACCGTATTGTCGACGATCTGGCCAACTTCGTCCTCAAGGTCTTCTTCCTCGGCATCGTCGCCTGTGATGAAGTCCTCGTTGTTGGAAAAGACAGCCGAAATGTGGAAGCTGAGCTCCGGATTCAGCGGGGCTAGGCAGCGGACACACTCGCCGGTGGCCTTGGCAGTCACAGTCGCGTCAACCATGACACCACTGCCGAGGTTCGTGACAATGCCGTCAACGACAACCTCCTCGCCAGCGGCGATGCCAATCATCTCGACACCAACGCGGACGGGGCTATCGCCTACCTTGCGGAACTGCTCGGGCATGCCGCCCTGCAGACATGTCGAAACGTCCAGAACAAATGGGGATGAGTCAGTCATGATAGACCTCAGTCTACCCCGAAGATGCGCTAACGCTCGTACCGGCGGCGTTCCTGCCCCTCGGAGAAGGAAGACGGCGCGCTCTGTGCCCCTGCACCACCGCCGACGGCACCGGCCCCCGAACGCAGTACCGAGCGATTGCGACCGACATTACGCAGGGTCTCCTGGAGAGTCTGTTCAAACTCGGCGAGCTTGGAATCAACGTAGCGGTCACACTCTTCACGGAGGCGAGAGGAATCCGCGTGTGCGTCGGAAAGCAGACGATTCGCCTCGTCGTTGGCTTCGCGGACGACCGTTGACTCAGCGACCAGGCGAGCCTGCTCCTCGCGGCCTTCCGCAACGGAACGCTCGTAGGATTCGTTACCAGCGTGAATCAGGCGATCGGACTCGGCAGAAGCACGATCCACAATGCTGTCGTACTCGTGCTGAGCATCCTCGCGGAGGCGACGGGCGTCGTCCTCAGCGGCCGCGACGGTGCCAGCTGCGTGGGCATTGGCATCCTCGACGGTGTGGTTAGCGCGGGCCTCGGCCTCGTCGACAATGCGATGGGCTTCTTCATCCGCAGTCGAAATGGTGTTGTTCGCCCGGGCTTCAGCATCGTTGATAATCTCATCCCGCTGGTCCAAGACATCCTGCGCGTCATCGAGCTCAGCCGGGAAAGCATCCCTCAGCTCATCGAGCAACTCGAGAACACGCTGACGCGGAACCATACAATTGGCCGACAGTGGCACGCCGTGTGCCTCTTCTAGGATCTGGACCAGTTCATCAAGAGATTCGAAGACGCGAAACATGACTTACATGCTACTTCAGTCGGCGCTGCAGGGCGTGCAAGACAGGCTCAGGAACTAGCCCTTCCACCGAACCGCCGTAGCGAACAACTTCCTTCATCAGTGTCGACGACACATGACCGTACTTCGGATCAGCTTCCACAAAGAGAGTCTCAATGCCCGTCATGCGCCGATTCATCTGCGCCATGGGAGCCTCGTACTCGTAGTCCGCCGCCGAGCGCAGCCCCTTGACCAGGCAGGAGATGCCCTGCGCGGAGGTGTAGTCAACCAACAGCTTCGACCAGGAGTCCACCTGCACATTGTCCAAGTGCTGCGTGCACTGCCGAATGAGGTCCATGCGCTCTTCGACATTGAACATGCCCTGCTTATTCGGGTTGTGGGTAACCAGCACGGTCACCTGATCGAATTGGCGCGCGGCACGCTCAATCACATCGAGGTGACCAGAGGTCATGGGATCGTAGGAACCGGGGCAGCATGCGTGAGTCATAGAGGTCAAACCACCTTTGGCCGTCGTAAAGCGTAAAGAAGAACGTTAAGCGTTGTAGATAGCGGTGTCGAAGCGCGCCAAACCGTGAATGCGACGCTTCAGCTTCTGCTGGAGCTGTTCGTAGCCCTCGGGCCACTGCGTCTCCTCGTCATCGCGGTGACGCTCCACAGTCACGACCGCGCCCGGCGCGAGGAAGCTACGCAGCGCCTCGAGCATCTCTGTAACGGCCTCCCCCACCAACTCATAGGGCGGATCCGCGATGACGCGGTCAAAAGGCTCGCCCGGCGCGCCCGCAAGGTACGACGACACTTTCATCGGAGACAGGGCCACATCGGGATGCCCCACGGTGCGAATGTTCTTTTCAATAGCGGCAATGGCGTTCGGATCGTTTTCCACCAACACGACGGAACGCGCGCCGCGAGAAGCCGCTTCCAAACCGAGCGCACCCGAGCCAGCAAACAGGTCGAGAACGCGAGTTCCCTCTAGCCCAAAGCGTGTGGACCAGGAGGAAAAGATGGCTTCCTTCGCGCGGTCACTAGTTGGCCGAGTGGTCTCTCCCTTAGGCGCGACTAGCCTACGACCGCGTGCCTCACCTGCAATAATGCGGGTCATCTACTTCCCTTCGTGCGATGTGTTCTCGTTGCCGTTGTGCTGTGCCGTGGCGCTGTGAGTTGCTGGCGTGATTCGTGCCAGCAGCTGACCGCCTTCGACATCCACAAATTGATCTGCCGCCACCTCCGCGACCGTGCCCGGGCAGGGCGCTAAAACCGGCGCTTCTAGCTTGACGGCCTCCACGACCGCAATGACCTGACCGGTCGTCACCGAGTCTTTCTCGGCGACCTCCCAGCGGACTACTCCTGCAAAAGGTGCACAGACATTTACCATGCCCAACAGTCTACTTTGGTCTTACTAGGAGCGGTCCAAGTAGTTCGACTGCTCTTCATCGATATCGGAGATAAGCTCTCCCACAAGCCTTTCATCACTGTCGAGGAGAGCCGTGGCATCGTGTCGGGTGCGCTCGATGATCTCGCCGTCGGTGGTGAGGTCCACCAGGCCGAGGCCTGTTGCCAGTCCCGATTGGTCATCGCCGAGCAGATCGCCGAAACTACGCGTGGCCAGGTCCAACTCCGCCAGTTGAATGCCGTCGGTGGTGGCGGCAATGCGATCTAGCCGGGTGCGCTCTGGTGTCTGTGAATGCGTGTGTGTACACAGGAAGCACAGTCCACCCCGGTCACCACGGCCGACACGACCGCGCAGCTGGTGAATCTGCGAGATGCCGTAGCTCTCGGCGCGGCGAATCATCATGATCGTGGCCTCTGGTACATCCACGCCGACTTCGATAACTGTCGTGGACACCAGTACATCGAGCTGTCCTGTGGCAAAGGCCTGCATCACGCGGTCTTTGTCCTCCGGTGCCATATTGCCGTGCAACTGACTGATACGTACACCGGGAAGTTTCTTCCTCGCTCGGTCGAACACCGCCTCCACGGACTCGTCGAGGAACTGTTCCTCGTCGCGGGTAATGCGGGGACAGACAATGAAGGCGCGGTTGCCCTTGGCCACTTCTTCCCCAATGCGTTCCCAGGTTCGTGCCTCCCAGCGCGGCTTTTCCAGCGTCGGTACGACAAAAGATTGGATCTCCTGACGTCCCCGTGGCAATTCCGTCAACTGCGAAACTGCGAGGTCGCCAAAAATGGTCATCGCTACCGTGCGCGGAATCGGGGTTGCCGACATCACCAACAGATGCGGTGTCATTCCACCCCGTCCCCTGCTTCGCAGCTGATCGCGCTGGCGCACACCAAAGCGGTGCTGCTCATCGACGACCACCAGCCCGAGATCGAAGAACTCCACGCCCTCACTGAGCAGGGCATGCGTGCCGACGACAATGTCAGCCTCCCCGTTGACTGCCTCCAACAGGGTTGCCCGGCGCTCCTTCGTCGACATCGATCCCGTCAACAGTCGTACAGTCACTGCTACTCCGGCTTGCTCCAGCATCGCTGTCAGCGATCGGTAGTGCTGTTGGGCCAGGACTTCCGTCGGCGCCAGCATCGCGCACTGCCTGCTGGAATCGACTGCTTGCAGCATTCCCAGTAGGGCCACCACGGTCTTACCCGAGCCGACTTCACCTGCTAGCAGGCGGTTCATCGGGTTAGACCTCGCTATATCCTGCGCGATATCGGCTGCGACCGCGACCTGACCGTCGGTAAGCGAAAACGGCAACCCCCGGCGTAGCTCGTCGCGAAGTCCCCCGGCGACTTCCATGCAGGCCGGAGCGGTGAGACTCGCTTGAGTACGCTTGCGTGCACCAACGGCGAGCTGGAGCTCAAGCGCTTCGTCGTACTTCAGTCGGGCAAGCGCGATGTCGGGGCCCGCGATGGAGGGAAAGTGTGCGCCACGCAGTGCGGAGTCGAAATCGGTAAGTCCCTCCGGCGTGGCGGGCAATGGGTCTGGCTGCAGCGGTAACCATTCGAGGATGCGCTGCATGTACAGAGCCAGGTGAATACCCGCTACTCCTTTACGGCCACGGTAAATGGGCAGATAGGGGCGCGTGAGCAGCCGCTGCATCTCCGCAATCCCCTTGGCTGTCTTCGTCAGTGTGGCCAGCTTGCCAGTGGCTGCGCCTACCGAACCATCGGCTTTAAGCACCATGCAATCAACATTTTTCAGCTGTAGCTCATTGCGGAACTCGCTGAGCGTGCCAACAATGAGTAGACGCACACCGGGGTGCAGCATATTGCGCAGCCATTCGGCACCGAAAATCGCGGCCGGAAGAATGCGCACGCCGTCGCTGACATAGATTTTCAGTGGCTTGCGTCGGTCGGCGAAGGCGGGCGCTGGCGAAATGCTGTGCACCTCCACGACTGTGGTGATGGTGTCGCCAATGTCGGAAAATGACACATCTAAGCTCTTACCCTGCGCCACGTAGCGCTTCGGGAAATTCGTCAGCGCATCCGAGATGGTCTCCATACCAAAAGCCGTATGCAGCTTTTTTGCAGTCTTTGGCCCCACCACGATATTCAGGGGCGTGCGCGCATAATCCGAGCCGAGCCATCCGAGCATCGCGCTACTCGATTCCTACCTGCACCAGCTCATCGATGCCGGTCGCATCATAGGCTACGACCTCCACAGGCTTGTCCAGCCGCGCCCGCACTTGCGCTATGTCCACGCCCTCAGCTCCGCGCCCGAGCAGCAGAGTCACTAGTTCCCCGCCGCCAGCCAACAGGTCTGAGATGGTCTCTGTGAGCGCGTCAGTCAGGGGCTTATCGACGTCCGCAGCGACTACAGCCGTTCGCGTGCCATTGGCAGCCTCTCCCATCGCATACGCAGCAACCGCCAGCGGCAGCTCAGCCGAATGCACGGCCAAGGCAGCAAGGCCAGCCGGAATGGAGTCTGTGGACACTACCGCGAGAGTCGGATTAGCCGCAGCAGCAGCGAATTCGATATCCGCCAATTCCTGGTCGCTGACCAGCCCATTTGGCAGCAGGATAACCTCGTCCGCGCCCCTCATGGCAGTCAGTGCCTTGGTGACCACATTGTCAGCGAACTCCTGGTCGGCGATGGCTGCGCGATCTGTGGGAGTGGATGTGGGAGTCGGAGCGGGGGTCGGGCTGATAGCAATCGCCCCAGAGGAGGTGATGAGATCATTCAGCGGACCATCCGGCACTACCGCAATGAGGATGCGAGTGGAGTCAGGTGTTGTCTCCGGCTCATCGAGCACCTCGATACGGATGCGTTCCGGACGACCGAAGTCAAGTGCTGCCTCGATAACCGCGCCCGGCTCCACTGTGTGGATATGCACCATGTACTGCGCGGTCTCCGCATTACCAGCATCACCTGCGATGATGAGCGAATTGCCCAGCGGGTTCAACCGCTCTCGCAGCGCTTCCACCGCCTGGGTATCCGCCAAGGAAATCAGGTACATGACCTCCATCTCAACGGTGGCTACGTGTGGCGCGTCGACATGCAAATCGACCGGTGCGGCTGCGCGGCCGCTGACTTCGTCGGCAAGCGCGTCGAGCAGAATGACCAACCCCGCGCCGCCGGCGTCGACCACGCCCGCCTGCTGCAGTGCCGGGAGCTGGCTGGGGGTTTTCGCCAGCGCATCGCGAGCGGCATCCGCGATCGTGTCGGCGAGCTCCTCAATCGAGTCGCCCTCAAATTCCTCCGCGGCAATCGCGGCGTGCCGCAGGACTGTCAGAATCGTGCCCTCCACCGGATTGGCAATCGCTTGGGAAACATGTTGCACAGCTAGCTTTAGCGAGTGTTGTACCGACTCAACGCCAATGCCACTACCGGAGGCAGCCTCAGCCACCGCGCGAAAAACCTGCGAGAGCACAGTGCCCGAATTACCGCGGGCGCCGCGCACTGCACCGGCAGCTAGGGCCGCGGTGACTGCGCGAACATCGGAAGCGTCAGCCTTTTGCGCTTCCTCATAGGCCGAACTCAACG
Organism: Corynebacterium sp. MSK012; assembly: GCF_030232435.1. Taxonomy (NCBI): domain Bacteria; kingdom Bacillati; phylum Actinomycetota; class Actinomycetes; order Mycobacteriales; family Corynebacteriaceae; genus Corynebacterium; species Corynebacterium sp. MSK012. Next base: position 22,851 of record NZ_JASPJU010000007.1, on the reverse strand, counting down.
TCGCGAGCATATTCGACCCGGTATCGGAATCCGGTACTGGGAAGACATTGAGACTGTTGATCTCATCGCGGCGGGATTGAAGCGCGTCAATCCCCCGGGCAACCCAGCCGACAATGGCGGCAGAACCAATCTGCAAAGACATGAATTCCTATTCTAGCGTCCAGTCGATAGGGGTAGCTCCCTGACGAATCAGCGACTCATTGGCCCGGCTGAACGGACGCGACCCGAAGAACCCACGGGATGCCGACAGCGGTGACGGGTGCGGCGAACAGATGCAGTCCACGCCGGGGAGCCAACGCTGCAAACTCTGCGCGTCGCGTCCCCACAGAATGGCCACGAGAGGCTGATCACGGGCGACCAATGCTTTGATGGCATGCTCCGTGATTGCCTCCCAGCCCTTACCGCGGTGCGAGGCAGCAGCACCCGGGCGCACGGTCAGTACACGGTTGAACAGGGCCACGCCCTGCCTACTCCACGGAGTGAGGTCACCGTTGGAGGGAGTCGGGAGCCCCAGGTCGGAGGAGTACTCCTTAAAAATATTCGCCAACGACCGCGGTACCGGCTTCACATCCGGCTGGACCGAGAAGCTAAGCCCCATCGCATGCCCCGGGGTCGGGTACGGGTCCTGACCGATAATGAGCACCTTGACCTCATCGAATGGATAAGTAAAGGCGCGCAGCACATCGGTGCCCGCGGGCAGGTAACCGTAGCCGGCCGCGTTCTCCTCGCGCAGGAACTGCCCCATCCGGTGGATGTCATCGGCCACTGGCTCCAGCGCCTTCTGCCACCCTTCTTCGACCGGCAACGGATCCATGTCATGCAGCCTTTCTTCTCAAAACCTCTTCGAACTCTTAAAAGGAAACCCAACCGGCATCGCGGGCAGGAGGTTTGCCGTCGATAAGCACCGAATCGAACTTTTCCTTCGACACCGTACCGATAGCGCGGAACCCCGTCGGAGGCTCCCCCGGCGTCGAACCGATCAGTGTATGGTCCTCCCCTCCGGTGAGCACCCACTCCCACGGGTCGATGCCCAGGTATTCACCAGCGGCAATCTGCAACTCATCGGGCGCAATAGCACTGCTGTCAACTTCCAAAGTAACCCTGGAGGCCTGCGCAATAGCGCGGAGATCCACCACCAGTCCATCGGAATTGTCCGTCAGTGAACGCACACCTGTGGCTCGCGCCGTGGCACCCCTGCGATATTCAAATTCGGGCGTACAGTGTGCTGCCACCAGCTGCGCAAACTCACTCGGAACCTTTGCCGGGCTTCCGCAGTGCTGCAGCAGCGCAAGGCCCGCAGCAGAGTAGCCGATGCGTCCCGACGCAATCACCGTATCCCCCGCGCGTGCCGCTGAGCGCAGCAGCGGCCGCCCAAGCCCACCGAGTTCGCCCATCGCACTGATGGAAATCACCAGAGAATCTCCGCTGACCATGTCACCACCGACGAGCTCCGCCGGACATTGCTTGCCTTCCTGCCACAACCCCTCGGCGATACCGGTGACCACACTCACCGGAGTATGCAACGGTGCTGAGATGGCGAAAAGCATGGCCGTTGGACGCGCACCCATCGATTCGATATCGGCGAAGTTCTGTACTGCGGCCTTAGCTCCAACTTGCTGAGGTGTCGACCAGTCCAGGCGGAAATGGCGCCCTTCCACCAACATGTCGGTGGAAGTGACAAAACGGGCGTTGGGGGTTGTCTGTGTCAAGACGGCGGCATCGTCGCCATTGCGTGCCGACGGGGCGATAGCCCGGATGGCCTCAATGACCCCAAACTCGCCAATATCGCCAATGGTCAATTCAGTCACAGTGTCGAGTCACATTCCTAATAGTCGATGGTTAACCGTTAATAGCGGAACCCGTCTCGGTATTGCCCCCAACCAATTGGAGTTGGTACCGGACAACGTAGAATCAGGCCCATGGTAGACGCACCCCCATCGGGAGAAACAGTTCAGTCCAAGGGTAGCCGGACACGCGCGGGCATCGCACTCGCTATCGCCATTATCTCTATCCTCGGCATCATTTTTGCCGCAAAGATTTACCAGGATAATCAGGCGACAAAGCCAGTCGCGATTTCCAACCCGGAGCTCCCCGCCAATGACTCGCCCGAGTGTGCGGAACTGCTCGACCGACTGCCAGATCGCGCCGCAGGTCTGGTTCGCGCCGACATTGCAGAGCCAGCTCCAGAAGGTGCCGCTGTGTACCGAAACTTGGAACAAGACCGCATCACGCTGCGCTGTGGCGCGAACGTACCTAGCCAGTACAACGAACTGGCTAAGACCGAAGAGGTCAAGGGCATTTCGTGGCTGCGTGTTGTCGACAGTACCGACGAGTCTTTGGCGACTTGGTTCACCGTCGGGCGCGAACCGGTTGTTGCAATTACCGCCGAAGGAAATGCAGAGGCGGAGGATGCCCTGAGTGACCTCGCCGAGGCGCTGCGCCCGGACTCCGCGTACAAGAACAAGCCGGAGCGCGGCGGCGTCCCACTGGTAGAACTGGCAGCTCCGGAAGCTGATAGGCGCTGCAGCGGCTTGGAGGCTGCCCTCCCCCGCGAGCTTGGCAACCGTCACCGTCTGAGCACAGAGGAAATGCCGGCTGACATGCCGAAGGACATGGTCATTTGGGGCGGCACCCCAGCCGATCCGGTGGTGCTGCGCTGTGGTGTCGACGAGCCGGCTGGCTATAGCACCACCACGCAGCAGCTGACGCAGGTTGGCGACATTGTCTGGTTCAACGAACCAACGCTTTCCTCCGGTACCTCCGCCACCTGGTACGCCATGGGCCGGGAGCGCTTCGTCGCCGTTGAAATGCCGATGTCGGAGGCCAGCTCACTGATGCCGGTGCTCTCCTCGGTCATCGCGGACAACCTGGAGAACATCTCGCCGAGCGAAGAAAAGTAAGAACCAACTTCTATCGACGAGCTACTAGCGCCCGCTCAATCAGGGCGCTGAGCAGCTCCTCGTAGGCAACACCGGAAGCCGCAAACATCTGCGGGTACATCGAAATCGGGGTAAAGCCCGGCATGGTGTTGACCTCATTGATAATCGGGCCATTATCCGTGACAAAAAAGTCCACGCGAGTCAGCCCATCAGAGCCTAGTGCCCTGAACGCCCGACGAGCATCCGTGTCCAGTGCCTTCAAAACATCCTCCGGCAGCTCAGCCGGGATCTGCGCCGAGACGACATCATCCAAGTACTTGGTCTCAAAACCGTAGAAGCCCTCGTCGGAGTCCTCCGTGCCACGCAGCAGGGACGGGACAGAGACCTGAAGGCTGCCGTCAGCGCGCTGCAGCACGCCAATCTCCACCTCGGCGCCGTCTACACCGGCCTCTACAATGACCTTCCAGTCGTGCTCTCGGGCCAGCTCTACCGCCGCATCCAGATTCGCCCAATCATCCACGCGGGAAATGCCAATCGACGATCCACCACGGGCAGGTTTAACGAACACCGGCAGGCCAAGGGTCTCCTTGTCCTCGTCGGAAAGCGACTCGCCAACATGCAAAACAACCTGCTTGCCAATAGGAAGCCCCGCTGCCTGCAAGAGATTCTTCGTGCGTTCCTTATCCATTCCCGCAGCGGAAGCGAGCACGCCCGGGCCGACATAAGCAATGCCGGAAAGCTCAAAGAGCCCCTGAATCGTGCCGTCCTCGCCGTGCGGACCGTGGAGGACCGGGAAGATAACGTCGACGGTGTCGAAAACCTCGCCGGCGCGATCACCGGTGACGAAGCGGAATTCACCGCGGCGTGACGGCGAGGTGCTCAGCGCAACCTCCTCGCCCGGGATGACCTCAGGCATCGTACGCCCCTGAGTGCGCAGCGTATCCGTCTCACGCGTCCCGACGGTCCAGACACCATCCTTGGTAATACCAATGGGAACCACTCGGAAGCGGTCTTCATCCAGGTGATCCATAATTGCGCCGGCCGAGACACAGGAAACACTGTGTTCAGGGCTTGCGCCGCCGTAGATGACGGCGACGGAAATGCGATCTGCAGACGAGCTATTCGACGAAGTCATGGTGACTAAGTTTAGCCCCGACCTCGTTTAAGTGGTTACTCCGACTTGCGGCTGCGCCCCATCAGCTTGCGAATTGTCTCATCGACCTTCGCGCCTTCGTGGCAGACGGCGTAAACGGCCTCAGTAATTGGCATTTCCACGCCATTGCGACGAGCGAGGTCACGGACCGAGATTGAAGAAATCACACCCTCAGCCACCTGACCGCGCGTAGCGTGCTGCGCCTGCTCCATCGTGTCACCGCGACCGAGACGATCGCCGAAGGTACGGTTACGCGACAGCGGCGAGGAACAAGTGGCCACCAAGTCACCGAGGCCCGCCAATCCCGCGAAAGTCTTATCTTCTGCACCAACCGCGTCGCCCAGACGCGTGATTTCCGCCAAGCCACGGGTGATAATGGTTGCCAGCGTGTTCTCACCCAATCCTTGACCAGCGGCCATACCGCAGGCCAACGCAATGACGTTCTTGCAGGCACCGCCGATTTCGCAGCCGATCACATCGGTGTTGGTGTACGGGCGGAAGTAATTAGTGGCAACTGCCGCCTGAATCATCTTGGCGTTGTTCTCATCGGCGCAAGCAATCACCGTTGCCGCTGGCTGCTCCATCGCAACTTCGCGGGCGAGGTTCGGGCCGGACAGCACCGCAATACGCTCTGCTGGCAGGTCTGTGACCTCCGCAATGACCTCACTCATGCGCAGATGTGTCTCGCGCTCCACACCCTTGGCCAGGCTGAGCAGAATCGTCTCCGGCCCGATGAAGTCCTTCCAGACCTTGAGGTTGTCACGCAGAGTCTGCGAGGGCACGCCCAGCACCACCACATCCGCGCCCTTCAGCGCGGCCTCTGCATCCGAGGTGGCTTCGATGTTGCGCGGCAGCCCCAGACCAGGCAGGTAGTCGTGGTTTTCGCGGCTGATCTCAATACGCTGTGCCTGCTCCGCACGTCGCGACCACAGCCGTACAGGATTGCCCGCATCAGCAAAAACCTTGGCGAGCGTCGTGCCCCACGAGCCCGCACCCATCACTGAAACCTGCACCATCGCCGCGACCTTCCTCCGTTAGTCTCTAATCTCCAACAAGTCTAGCGAGACGTTCTCACACTGCGATACTAAACTAGGTCGGCGACAAAGGATTGAAAGGGAATTCACGATGATGCACGAAGAGGACAAGGACCTCAAGGGCGATACCTCCGTGACCGGTCGCCTGCGCCAGATTCCAACGAAGCCAGGTCAGGATGTCACCAAGCCGACCTTCGCGGCCGGCGCGGTTCTATGGCGCGGCGATGTCCACAACCCTGAAATCTGCGTGATTCACCGTCCCTCCTACGACGACTGGTCGCTGCCGAAAGGCAAGCTCGACGCCGGCGAGAACCTCATTGCCACCGCCGTCCGCGAAATCTGGGAAGAGACCGGTTACCGCGTCCGTCTGGGCAAGCTCGTCGGCAACGTCTCTTACCCTGTCGCCGGACGCACGAAGCTGGTCTGGTACTGGACCGCTGAGGTTCTAGACGGCGAATTCGAACAGAACTCCGAGGTCAACGAGCTTCGTTGGGTCTCCTGGGACGAAGCCGAGGAGCTGCTGTCCTACGACCTCGACCGCGACGTGCTGGTCAAGGCCCGCAAGCGCATGAACAAGGAACCGGACACCCGTCTCATTCTGGTTCGCCATGGGCGTGCGCACCGTCGCACCAACTGGAACGGCAATGATGCACTGCGGCCACTGGATAAGAAGGGACGTCGTCAAGCGGAACTGCTCGTCTCTGCCCTGGAAGGCTTCCGCCCCGAGCGGGTCTACTCCGCCGAGCCCGTGCGTTGCCAGGACACCGTCGCGCCACTCGCCGCAGAGCTGGGCATGCAGGTCACAGTCGACGAACGGCTTGGCGACGAGCACTGGATTGCCAACCAGGTGGAGTCCAAGAAGGCCTTCGAGGACATTGTCGCGCTCGGCGGAGTCAGCGTGATCTGCTCTCAGGGCATCACCATCCCAGACCTACTTGCCGCCTGGTCCGCTGAGGGCACCCTGCCATTCGACGAGGAAATCTTGTGCAAGAAGGGCTCTGCCTGGGTGCTGGGCTTCAACGACGGTGTGATGACCACGGCTGATTACTACGCCTCGGCGCTGCCGGTGAAGTAGCCCCTACAACCTCGGATCCATCGGCTCTGACTCCAGCGCCAACACGCCGAAGACAGGGACGTGGATTCGATGCAGAGGCTCGCCCGCCGCTAGACGTTCCAGCGACTCAATGCCGAGGGCATACTCGCGCAGCGCTGAGGACTGCTTGTGCTGCAGATTTCGCCGCTTCAACTGCTCTTGACGCTGCGGGTGCAGGTAGTCATGCCCATAGATCATGCGCAGATACTCCCGCCCCCGCACCTTCATACCGGGCTGCACCTGGCGGTCCACTGCCGCGTTTTCCATTGGCTTGACGACGGCCCCCTCCCCGCCCGACTCTGTCAGTTGCAACCACCACTGCGATGCGGCCTCCACCTGTTCCGGGTCACTGGGGTCGAGGACGAAGCAGCGCGTCTGCTGGTAGATCTCACTGTCAGCTGCTACCAGCTGGTTCGCGATATCCAAGTGCCATGAGTGCGGCTTGTGGTGCCAGGTGGCATCCTCACTTGCCAGCACTTGGAAGGGTGCGAACTGAATCTTGTTGTCGCTGTCGACATAGCGGTTGTAAGCAGCGCGGAACTTCTCGAGTTCGTCCAGAGTCTGTTCTGGAGCGGGACCGCCGACCTCTACTCCCCTATCGGTTGCCGCCTGCAGAGCGACCGCGAGCTGTCTGGCAGCACCAATACCGGCGGCAGCGGTGGGTGCATAGATGTCGTCGATAAGCCCTTGTGCCTTGAGATTCCAAGGCAACATTTCACCGTCGAGCAGGACCCAGTCGCCGAATTGATCGAAAAGCCCGGCGCGCTCTGCGGCCTTGGTCATTTCGTCGAGTGCTGGATTCTTACCTTCGAAGAAGGCGCGTCCGGTACGGGTATATGCGTAGGTGCTAGCACCGAAACGGGTCTTTGCCCCTGGCCGGATCAGGCAGAGCACAGCTCGGGAACCCATGTGCTTCTCCTGACAAATGACCTGGTCAGTGTGCGCTGCGTAGTAGCGGAATGCCTCCTCCGGGTGTTCCAGGAATCCCTCTCGCTGCGAGGTCGGCGCCGGTGACATTGTCGGTGGCAGGTACGGAATTTTCTCCGGCGCGAGCGTAAAACGACTAATTGTTTCCAGCGCTGCAGCCGCGCGGTCACTATCAATGCGGATGCGGCCATGGCGCCCAGTCTGGATACCATCGACATCCAACACGTCAGTGATGCGCAGCTCGGACTCCGTGCGATTGGTGGTCTTGCGGGATGGGGCCTCCCACCAGGTGTGCTTTGCATCAACCTGCACAGTCTCTAGCTCGGGATAGCGCAGCGCAGAGAGCTTGCCGCCAAACACGCAACCAGTGTCGATGCACATGGTGTTATTGACCCAGCGCAGACGGTCCGCTTCCATGTGGCCATAGACCACACGGGCGGAACCGCGGTAGTCCGCTGCCCAATCCAAACGTTCTGGCAGGCCATTTTCATCACGCTTGCCAGTAGTCGCACCGTAGAGCGCGAACTCGCGGACCTTGCCGGAGGCCCTGCCATGGAGGTGCTCAGGCAGTCCCGCGTGGGCTACGACCAGGGCGCCGTCATCCAGCACATAGTGCACCGGCAAGTGGTCGATGAAGTCGCGGACGTCCTTCCGGAATTCCTCACTTTCGTCGGCGAGCTGAGTGAGCGTTTCGGCCAGCCCGTGGCCCGTGGTGACGTTGTGGCCGTCGAGGGCGCGCACCAACTTAGAGTCGTGGTTTCCGGGCACGCAGAGAGCATTGCCGTCCGAGACCATCCCCATGACCAGCTTCAAGACGGCTGGGCTATTGGGGCCGCGGTCAACGAGGTCACCAACGAAAATGGCCTTGCGGCCATCTGGGTGATGAGCATTGCTGCCATCCGCCGAGAGCTCGTAGCCGAGCTTCTCCAGCAGTGCGGTCAGCTCGTCGAAGCAACCGTGGACATCGCCGATGATGTCGAAAGGGCCGTGGAGATCGCTGCGATCGACCTTCAGCGGCACACGTTCAATGGTGACGTTGTCGATTTCCTCCGCGGAATTCAAGATGAAAACGTTGTGAATCTTCTCGCGCTTCAGGTGCTTGAGCCCTCGGCGCAGGTCACGGTGCTGGCGCTCCAACACCTCTACTCCGAAGTTGCGGTCAGTGCGCTGCCTGTGCCGCTCCTTCACCTCCGCCAACGGAAGATTCAAAACGATAGCAGCACTGAGCGCATGGTGTCTGCGCGCCAGCTTCACGAGCCGGGCGCGGTCCTGCGGTTTCACATTCGTCGCATCGACCACGGTGAGTAAGCCTGCTTCCAGCCGCTTGCCGACGATCGTCTCCAGCAGCTCAAAAGCAGGCGCCGTCGCCGCCTGGTCATTCGGATCGTTGGAAACAATGCCGCGACAGGTATCCGAGGAAACGACCTCAAATGGACCAAAGTGTCGTGCCGCAAAGGTCGACTTTCCAGCACCGGAGACACCGACCAGCATGACCAAGCTGAGGTTAGGAAGTGAGATGGTACTCATAATTAGCTCTCCTCTGCTCCGGTGAAGTCGTAGGAAAAGACCGCCATTTCTGTCGGTTGTCCATAGGTTTCGTGCACGTCCCCAATACCGTCGAAGTCCACCAGATAACCGAACTTCTCAGCCACGCCCTTCGCCCACTGTCGAAACTCCACGCGACTAAACTCGAAACGGTGATCCAGGTGTCGGAACTGCCCGGGCGCTAGGTTTGGATAGCACGCGTTATAGTCGCTGTTCGGCGTGGTGACGATGACGTACTGTGGCCGGGCTGCTCCAAAGACGTTGTTCTCCAACGCGGGCAGTCGGTCGGCATCAACATGCTCGATGACCTCCATCAGGATCGCCACGTCCATGTTCGCGATGCGCTCATCGGCATAGGTAACCGAGGATTGGAAAAGCTCAACCCGCGCGGCTTGGCGCTCCGGCATACGATCTAGGTTCAGCGCCTTGTGCGCCTTACGAAGCTCCCCCACAGAAACATCGGTACCAACGATCTGCGCGATTCGCGGATTCTCCAGCATCGGCCCCAGCAACACGCCGGAACCACAGCCGATGTCCACAACGCTGCGCGGGCGCAGGCTAAATACCTCACGCAGGACCCGCTCTTGACGCTGTCGATTTAGTGGGTTGGCTGGCTGGTCACCGCTGAACAGTTCGATTGCACCGGCTTCCCCGGCTTCCCCAGCAAGCTTCACGACGGCCTCGTTGACCAGGCCTTTTTGATCCGCAAGGTAGCGCCCCAGGATTCTCTCCCGCTGTGGGTGCTCCGGTAGCCAGTCCTGCGCACGCGCGGCGAGCTTGTCGATTTCCCGGTCATCGACCCAATAGTGTTTCCCACCGTCGAGGACAGGAAGCAGAATATACAGGTGATTGAGCAAATCGCGGACGGTTGCTCTACCCGAAAGCGTTACCGTCGGTGAGAACTTCTGCCCGGCAACATTGTTCGAAAAATCGCAGGCAACGTTCCACCCCAGCGGCTCGAACAGAGCGCGAATCTCTTCCTCGGTGCCGGGTACCGCGGCGACCGTCGCGGTGAGGTCGCTTGGCACTTCGTCGTAAGGCGAGGGCTTCTCCATGACCATCGCTGTGGAGAAGACGGACTTCAGCGCCACTGTCATAATCGATGACGCGGCCCATTGCCGGTCATTGATGTAGCCGGTCAGATTGAACGTATCAGCGCGGTACTGCTTGAGTTTCAGCAGCTCGTCGCGGTCAATATCAACCCAGAGAACTGCCGTGCATTCGGCATCGGTAGCCGTGGGGAAAAAGACTCTGGCAACACCGAACTTTAACTCGGACTCATGCACGCGATCGGGATGCTTTCGCAAAATAAATCCCAAATCGCGTGCCGATTCAGCAGGCGAAGATTCACCGAGCCGAGAGTGTTTAGTGATTGCCAGATACATACGGCAAGTCTAACGCCTACCGCGGATTGGACTAGAGCATTTTTTGACCTACAGCGTCTTCGGCTTGTGGGCCGGACGACTCTCCTCGTAGGTCACAATGTCCGCTTCGTTGCGCAGAGTCAGGGAGACGTCGTCAAGCCCTTCCATCAGACGCCAGCGGGTGTAGTCGTCCACCTCGAACGGGAAGACCTGCTCACCTGCCTCGACGGTGCGGGTCTCCAGGTTGACGGTGAGCTCCATGCCGGGGTTAGCTTCCAGCAGCTTCCACAGCAGCTCGACATCGGACTGCTGCATCTGTGCGGCGAGCAGCCCCGCCTTGCCGGCATTGCCACGGAAGATATCGGCGAAGCGGGAGGAGATGACGACGCGGAAACCGTAGTCCATCAGTGCCCACACGGCGTGCTCACGGGAAGAACCGGTACCGAAGTCCGGCCCTGCTACGAGGACGGAGCCCTTTGCGTACTCCGGGCGGTTGAGCACAAAGTCGGACTCATTGTTGCGCCAGTTGCTGAACAGGCCATCCTCGAATCCGGTGCGGGTGACGCGCTTTAGGTAGACGGCCGGGATGATCTGGTCGGTGTCGACGTTGGATCGCTGCAGGGGAACGCCGACGCCGGTGTGAGTATCAAACTTTTCCATGGTGAAAGGTCCTTAGAAGTTCTGCTTGGGTCTGTTGTACAAAGATCGGCGGTTAGAGTCAGTTAGAGATCAGCCGGTGCTGCGAAGTGACCGGCGACGGCAGTGGCTGCGGCGACAGCCGGGCTGACCAGGTGGGTACGACCACCCTTGCCCTGACGGCCCTCGAAGTTGCGGTTGGAGGTCGAAGCGCAACGCTGGCCCGGGGTCAGCTGATCCGGGTTCATGCCCAGGCACATGGAGCAGCCCGGCATACGCCATTCAGCGCCTGCCTCTTCGAAGATCTTGCCCAGTCCCTCTTCCTCAGCCTGCGCACGGACCTTTGCGGAGCCCGGCACGATGAGCATCTGGACGCCGTCGGCAACCTTGCGGTCCTTCAGCACGTCGGCGACGGCGCGCATGTCCTCGATGCGGCCGTTGGTGCAGGAACCGACGAAGACCACGTCGACCTTAACGTCGCGCATCGGGGTGCCCGGCTTCAGATCCATGTACTCCAGTGCACGTTCGGCGGCGATGCGGTCGGAGTCCTCAGCGATGAACTCCGGGTCCGGCACGGTCTCACCCAGCGGCACGCCCTGGCCCGGGTTGGTACCCCAGGTAACGAATGGGGTCAGCGCGGAACCGTCGATTTCGACGACCTTGTCGAACTTCGCGTCCTCGTCAGTAACCAGGGACTTCCAGTATGCGACAGCCTCGTCCCACTGCTCGCCCTGCGGCGCGTGCGGGCGCCCCTTCAGGTATTCGAAGGTGGTCTCGTCCGGAGCAATCATGCCGGCGCGGGCACCGGCTTCGATGGACATGTTGCAGATGGTCATGCGAGCTTCCATCGACAGCTTCTCGATGGCCTCGCCGCGGTACTCAATAACGTGGCCCTGGCCGCCACCGGTGCCAATCTTGGCGATAATCGCCAGAATCAAATCCTTGGCGGTAACACCATCCTGCAGTTCGCCGGTGACGTTGACCGCCATGGTCTTGAAAGGCTTCAGCGGCAGAGTCTGGGTAGCCAGAACGTGCTCAACCTCCGAGGTACCGATACCGAAGGCCATGGCGCCGAAAGCACCATGGGTTGCGGTATGTGAGTCACCACAGACGACGGTGGTGCCCGGCTGAGTCAGGCCCAGCTGTGGGCCGACGACGTGCACGATACCCTGCTCGCGGTCGCCCATCGGATGCAGGCGGATACCGAACTCCTCGGCGTTCTTGCGCAGTGTGGCAATCTGGGTACGTGAGGTCGGTTCCTCAATCAGATTGATTTTGCCGCCGGCGACAGTGGTCGGAACGTTGTGGTCCTCGGTTGCGATGGTCAAATCCGGGCGGCGTACCTTGCGCCCTGCCAGACGGAGGCCATCAAAAGCCTGCGGCGAGGTAACCTCGTGGACGAGGTGCAGATCGATATAAATCAAATCTGGTTCGCCGTTGTCGCCTTGCTTGACTACGTGGTCATGCCAGACTTTCTCGGCCAGAGTCTTCGGGCTGGTGTCCGTGGTGCGCATAGTGGGTGAGCCGCCTTCCGGATATATCTCTTTTATCTCAAGGAATGAGATGTTAATATCATGGCATGGGACAGATTAGCACATCCGAGACGCCAGCTCTAAGTGGTATTAAAGTTCTCGACCGTTCGGTACTCATTCTCAAGTCTGTTGCAGAAACTCCACGCACCCTCGCCGAGCTCTGCGACAACACCGGCCTGCCCCGCGCCACCGCCCATCGGCTGGCCACGGCGTTGGAAGTACACCGCCTTGTCACCCGCACTCCGGACGGCCGCTGGACGACGGGCCCCGGCCTCACCGAGATCACGCCTGTCACAACCGACCTGCTTGCCGACGCCGCAGCGCACATCCTGCCGAAGCTAGTAGAGGTAACCGGAGAGTCCGTGCAGCTCTACCGTCTCACCGGCGATACCCGCACCTGTATTGCCTCCATGGAGCCCGCCACCGGACTGCGCAACACCGTGCCAGTTGGCTCTCGCATGCCGCTAACCGCCGGCTCCGCCGCACGTGTTCTCCTGGCCTTTGGCCCGGCCAACCTCGCTGAGCGAATGCTTCCCGACGCCGACTTCAACCAACAGGACCTCGACGACTGCCGACGTCTCGGCTGGTCCGAGTCCATGGGTGAGCGCGACCCCGCACTTGCCTCCGTCTCCGCCCCGGTTTTCGACAGCAACCAGCGCATGATTGCAGTCCTATCCGTCTCCGGCCCCGTGGAGCGCATGACTCCGTCGCCCTACGAATGCTGGGGCGCAAAGGTTCTCGGCGCCGCTGAAGAGATGAGCTCCCGACTGTAATGCCCGCTTACCGTCACCTTGTCCTTCTTCTGTCCATGTTCGCGGCGGTCGGTTCGTCCGTCGTTCACATGGGTGTGCCTTTTCTCATCCCATCCCTACAGGAAAACGGCTTAAGCCTCTCCGCCGCCGGCCTCGTCGCAGCAATGCCGGCGGCCGGTATTGTCTTCACGCTCATCGCCTGGGGCTGGTTTGTCGACCGCTATGGCGAACGCGCAGCTCTGTTCGCCGGCCTGACCTCTACTGCCTTAACGACGGGGCTTGCGGCGCTAGCTTCGTCGTCAAGCCCGGCTCTGCTCGGGGCCACGCTCTTTCTCGCCGGGTGTGCGGCGGCGAGCGTGAATTCGGCATCCGGCCGCGTGGTGTCGGGCTGGTACCCACCGCATCAGCGCGGCACTGCGATGGGCATTCGCCAAATGGCTCAGCCCCTCGGCGCTGCACTATCAGCGGTAACCCTGCACCCTCTCGCGCAGAATTACAGCATCGGAGTCGCACTCGCGATGCCCGCAATCCTGTGCGCCGTGCTGGCGTTGCTTGTACTGATAGGCGTGAAGAATCCCCCTCGCCCTGATGCCTCGAACCCCACCGTCACGGCCAGCCCCTACCGGGACGGCAAGTACCTCGTGCGCATCCACATCGCCTCGGCGCTGCTGTCCTGGCCGCAGTCGATGATGGGTGCCTACATTCTGGTGTGGTTGCTGTCTGTGGGGTACTCCGATGGCACGGCGGGCACAATTGTGATGGTCTCGCAGCTGCTCGGTGCCGGATCGCGAGCACTGATGGGTGTGGTCTCTGACCGAGTGCGATCTCGCATCCGCCCCTACCGCTGGGTCTCGGGTGCGACCTTTGTTTTGGCTGTCGCAATGATGATTGCCAGCTGGGCTGATTGGCGCACGCTTGGAACTTTGCTGGTCTGCGCACTGGCCGTTGCTGTGGTCAGCCCGAATGGACTCGCCTTCACCGCAGTTGCTGAATACGCAGGTCCCTTCTGGTCCGGACGCGCTATGGGTACGCAGAACACGTTCCAGAACATTATCTACGCTGCAACGCCTCCGGTTTCGGGTGCGATTGTGGCCGCTGCGGGCTTCCCCGCGCTGTTTGCCGTCACGGCTCTGTTCCCCGCCGCCGCGCTGGGTATTGCGCCACGAGAAGACCAGAACCGCCACGGGCGGGTGCGGGTCGAGCTTGACTAGCTAGCTCCGCATCCACCAACCAAATCGAGCCACGCACGCTACCCAGTGCACAGCCAATAGACACAGCAGTCCGGCACTAACGGCGTACAGCCACTGCGCGCCGATAGTGTCACCCAGGTTGTGCGTACCAAGACTCAGAGTGCCCACGGGGAAGGTTGCACCCCACCAACCAGGGCTGTATCCCGCCCAACGGATCACGGCGCGGGTGAATCGTCGTAAAGCAATGGCGGCGAGGAAGACACCGACAATGAGCACGGTGGTACCGTAAGCGACAGCGAAGGTTCGGTTGAAAAGCAGCTGGGCAGCGGCCGTGGACTGACCGACCAATCCGAGCGGAATCCAGGCAGTACCGGCGATGGAATCGGGGATACGCATGGTGCCGGAGAACAGCGCGACGTAGCAGCGTACGAAAACCGGCAGAACCGTAATCAGCGCCATCCAAAAGAGTATTTGTGCGCAGACCTGATAGAACGTGCCGTAGTCAACGCTCAGCTGCGCGCCGCTTGTCGCCGCCACCATCGGGGCGACCAGTGCAAGGCCCCACTGAAAAGTCGGCTCGCCTTCGAATCCTCGCAGTTGACGAAGACTGACGTAGATTGCCAGCGGCGCACCGATCCACCAGGACATCAGCTGCCACGATGAGTTACTAGCTAGCGCAGTCGCAGCACTACCGAGAGCCATGATGCCCATCGAGAGCATGCCCCACGGCGCCATCAGCTTCGAGTGGAAAGGCGGGTTTCGAAGGCGCAGCCAACCGACCACTATGAAACCGAGAATGCCACCTGCCACGACGAGAAGCAGTTCCGGAACCACCGGCACATCATGAATGTGCGTAAGCGTGGCGAAGATGGAGGTGCCCATCAGCGATCCTGCCCACGCAGGCCCGGCGGGCGCAAGCACATCACTGCAAGGAGAGTTGGTCATGCCCATACCGTATTTGTTCTTGCTGCGGTCACCGCTATCACGAAACTCTGTGAGGGGTACCATTGACGCATGTACCCCTCCGCTGTGGCCGAACTCGAAGCACTTTTCACCGTCGCCCGTGCGGGGTCGATCTCGAAGGCCGCGCGTGAGCTCGGCACCAACCAGCAGACCATGTCCGCACGCATCGCACGGGCGGAAAGAGCGCTGGGAATCACCGTCTTCGAACGCTCCCCTTACGGCGTCTCACCTACAGAAACAGGGCAAGTGCTTATCGACGCCCTCCCAGATCTCCTCGCCGCCTGCCACAGATTTTCGGGCATTGCCGCCAGCTTGCGTTCCGACAATGTTCCCCGCCACCTCACCCTTGCGGTGTCCAACACTGTCGCTGAGCTCTACTACCCCGGCTGGGCCGCAGAGTTCCACCGGCAACATCCCGCAGTCAAACTTTCGATGGTGCAGGCAAACTCCCGTGAGGTGCGGCAACTAGTAGCCGACAGTGCGGTGGACTTCGGGCTGGTAGAGGGCGAGGCTGGTCGGCACGACCTCGAAGAACGAATCATCGGCACCGACGAATTGGTCCTCGCCGTGCCGACTGGCCATCCGTGGGCTGAGCGGGCCGAGATATCCGCCGAGGAACTGCGCGCGACGCCACTCGTTATTCGCGAACCGGGTTCCGGCAGCCGACAGGTGGTGGAAGATGCACTGGGCACTCTCACCGAACCCGCCGGAGAATTTGGCTCCCTTTCAGCACAGCGCGCTGGAATGATTGCGCTGGCAGCGCCAACAATCATCGCCCGCGGCGCAATTCGCGATCAGGTAACGCTCGGGCGCATCGTCATCGTTCCCACCGACACCGTTTTTACTCGCAACCTCAGCGTGGTTATGCGTCGTGGCAGTAAAGCTAGTGGGGACATTTCGGAATTTATCCGCATTGCTAGTCCTATACTTAGCAAGCATGAGCAATTCGAATGATGAACTCTTTTCCTCCGACCGCTACGATGCCGGTATCCAAATCCGCCGCGAGGTAATGGGCGACGAATTCGTCGATGCCGCCCTCGCCCGCAATGCTGGCTCCGACGGAGAGACCCTGCAGAAGCACATCACCGCCACAGTCTGGGGTTCTGTCTGGAGCCGCGAAGGGCTGGCCAAGCGCGATCGCTCTCTGCTCAACATTGGAATGCTCGTCGCTCTGCGAGCCACCGAGGAACTGCGCGGCCACATCAAGGGCGCCCTCGCCAACGGTCTGACCCGCACCGAGATCACCGAAGCCATCGTCCACGCTTCCGGTTACTGCGGCGCACCGGCCGCACTGTCCGCAATGAAGGTCGCGCAGGAAGTGCTCGTTGCCGAGCTCGGCCCGCTTGACGACGACGATCAGTAGGCAGCCCACGGGCTCTCAGGCCCTGGCCTCCGCATTAGTACATCAGTGATGCGGCGCAGCAGCCACGACAATGGCAGGGCGATGGCTGTGGTGACAATTGCCACTGCCAACATCGAGCCCTGGAAGGTCTGATAACCCATCAAGCTCATTACCCAGTCCATGACCAACACGTGGACGAGGAAGAACTCGTAGGAGACCTCCCCCAACCACATCAAGGCTGGATGACGAAGCCACCTTACCTCCGTACCCAGCGCAATCGGGGCCACGAATGCGCCTGCGGACAAGCCATACAGCGTGGTCTTCCACAACGCCTGGTCGACATCATCCGGCACCAAGGTTGCTGGCCCCACGTGAGTGGTTGTGGATAGGAAAAACAGGACTAGCGCTATCAGCCAGCTGGCCGCCAAATTAACGCGCCAGCCAACTTTTCGCCCGTAGGCCAGCAGCATTCCGATGGCGAACCAGTCGAAATACGCCATCGGCCACAGCCGTGCCACTACCGGCAGCAGGTTTTCCTGGTGCGATAGCACAGTCCAGACCGGGCCAATGAGGCCAAAACCAATAATGATGGCCAACGTTGGACCAGGCCGTAGCCGCCCCTTTGTGATCGTCCAGATGCCAAGCCCCACCAGCGGCAATACCAAGTAGAAGCCGACTTCCACCACCATCGACCACATCTGCGACAAGCCCGGTGAATCCAGCCGAATTGGAGCGTCTGGGTAAACGACATCGTGCGCAACCAGCCCTGTAGCCCTCCACCCGATGGTGGCGGGTCATCTGCGGCATGAATGAGGAATGCCGCAGTAACCACAATCCAGTAGGCCGGCAGAACTCTCTTCGCGCGACTGGTGAAGTACTTCCGCAAGTCCGGTCGATTCGCAGGGACGTCGTCAGGCGAACCGAGCCAACGCCCTGTGAGCAGAAACGCACTGAGCACGAAGAAGATGGTGACGCCAATTTCGAATCGACCGTTGAGACGCCCCCACCAATCGTCCGTGTAATGTCCAGTCCAGAACGCGGCATGCGTAAGCAGGACACCGAACGCACCGATGGCTCGAATGCTGGTCAGCTCCGGAACGTAGGAGGACTTGGCCGAATTCATGCCAATATTTTATGACTGCAAACTACTTGGCGTGCTCGTTTTGGCACAAGCCCGGTCTACAAAATCTTGCTACCTCAGTACACACCCCGGAAACTGTTCTGTGACCAGCGAGGTTCAAATATTGATGCGGAAGGTCTGGTTCCCCTACCGTGCTCAGCAATCCTATCCAGCTAGCGGGGGCATTGTCCCAATCGCGAGTTGGAAATAAAAGTCGAAGTGCTTCTGCTTCTCGTAGAAGCGGAGGAAACACTCATGCTGAAAGCGGGTTACTTTTTGGGTATCCGTATGTCTATATACGGTAACGGGAATTGGGTTCTTGCCGTTTTTAAGACAGATCTAGACGATCATCATGTGAAGAAAGATTATGGTTTTTCCCATATTTTCTCTCGATAAGAACCATCGCTTCGAGAATTTTTACGATAACTCTATTAGTCGAGATGGAAGCGCATTTTTCTTCAGCTCGTCTTAGCTCTGGAAGGGTAGACTTTATCCATACTTTTGCTGCTGGAGCATTGTCTATCTCTTCTTCACGGAGAACTGACTCCAGGATGTCAATGACATCGTGGAGCGACAAGTCCGTTTCAGGAGGAAATTTTGCCATTGCATCTCTCCAGAGTTCGTGTTTCTTTAATGGTGAACCTAGTTGAGGGAAAAGCATGAAGAGAATAGCAGTTGCATCTATCGCTTCCTTTTTTCGCTGTGTTTTGGCCTAAGCGGAGTTGCTGCGGCATCGCCTTCTGCCGAAACAGCAAATGGCATGGCTGCCACTACTCTAGCCGGGAATGACCTATACGGAAGAGTAATCAGTGTGCACTTATCAGCGAACGACTGTGAGACGGCTAAGTTTCGGTACTGGCTTGTAACCGATGCATTTGGCTCAGTTACGTGCATCCCAGACCCTAATAACGATGGAGATTGGTTACTCATCACTACGTAAGCACGTTATACGCGTTATACGCGAGATTCTTCACTCGCGTATCTATGAACTGTGCCAACGAAGTACCCAGTTTCCTGTGCTATCGCTCGGATGGTTAGGCTCCTGGCACGTAGCTCGCGTACGCGTTGGCGTTTTTCAACTGCTCGAGCGAGATAGCTCGCTCTTGGCTCGCTTGTACAATTAGAAATTGCACGGGTAAATACTCCGGTTTTTCAGCAAGTTCCCGAACTGACCACCCCTTTCGTGGATAACCCGGATATCTATTTCTTGGATCCCTACTCATGGCCAGCCTCAATCCATTTGTCGGTTTCAGCTCTTCTTCCTTGACGTTTGCTACGAGATTCTCTCCCTCGTGCGCTTTGGATGGTGCTAAAGGTTTCTTCGTAGATTGCTGAGCCGTCTGCTCACATGCGTGAGCGGTTGACGATCCATCAGTGGATAGATCGGGCAATCTGGTCGACTTCGCGTGTGGAAAGTGGTCCGCTGAAGAGTTCTGGTTCATGGATTGCGCTGCGGTTTGGATAGCGAGACCAAGCCCATCGGGGTCGCCGAGGTGGTGGCGGATTTCGAGATAGGCTCAGGTGCGTGCTGATTCGAATAGTGCGCAGTTGCGGCCTAGCCCGACCAGATTTTGCAGCGGGTTTTCTTCCAGGACTTCGGTGGCATGAAGCCGGTTTCGGTCAGCCAGAAGGCTAGTTCATCAAGTGTGTAGAGTTCGACAGCGCTCAGAATATACTGCGCAAATGCGTGCACCGGCTGCAATCTCAGAGTCGAAGGTCGGACAAGAAGTACTCCTCGCTGAGCTCAGCTCATTTGAAGACAGCAATGAGTAGTGAGTCCACGGACTCGTAAGTTGACCTTCACATGCACGGTGCTACAGAAAAATCATCCGTGAAATTCACCGTCGGGGAACGCGTCAGCCCACGTGCTTTCATCCCTGCCAAGCGCATCAATAATCTTTTCAATGAGCCCGGCATGAGCCTTGATGTCGAGCGCAGGTGGATCCGGCATCGTAATACAGTCTCTCGGATTGAACGTATCGAGATACTTCTCAGCCCACGAGATCCACGGGCTGTCAGGCTCAATTCGCTTCACATATTCGAGATAGGAACACACCGCTTCAAACTTTTTTAACTCCTGAGAGCGCTGATACAACGCGTTGAAATAGAAATCCTTCGCGACAGTCTTCGCAGCGATTGGCTTAGCGAACTCATATTGCTTCGCTCGGAGCGCCCTCTCTCTGCCCGCAATCTCATAATCTGTCTTCTTCCAGAATTCTCGAATTTGATGCCACTTGAAATAGGCCTCAATGCCGTCGGCAAACGCTTCTGAGTTCTTCTTCGAATCACGAGCGGACATCCCTCGAAATTCAAGGACAAGTTGACCATTCGGGATTTTTTCCCAGAAGCGCCTCATCTTTTCGCCCTCGTGCCAACGGTTGTGATAATCGATTTCATCTTGTGTTGGCTCACGCTGCACACGGTTATATCTCTCGCGGAACTTGAGATCTTGAAGATCGAAATCAAAGCCGAGCTTAACTGCACGAAGCACTTTCTCTTTAGACCATGAGTCGTACCAAGTCTCTAGTTCTATCCGGCCACCGTTCAGTTCAATCTCTGTGAAGAGCACATGCAAAACTCGCTTAATCCGCAATTGCACATCGGAACTAAACTGCCTCTTGTAGTATCCAAACGCTTCGACAGCTTTCTTATTGTATTTCGCCACGCGTTTATCGCCACGTAAAATCTCCCTCCACCCAACCAGTTTCATTGGCTCAATAGAGATAACAGCGGCCTTGAATCGGGGCTTCTCCTGGCCATATACGTAGGTACTTCCTGCGTAGTCAAAAACGTGGCCATCTTCCAACCAAGACCTATCACGGGATAGTTTCGCCGCCGCCGGTAACCAGAAGTCGCGAATCTCACCGGCCGAGGCCACGATTGTGAAAACGTCGAGGTCTGACTCTCCAATACCATGGCGTATTCGAGCCATGTAAGGAGTTAAATCAACTTCAGGCTCGTCGGGTTTTGGCGTTGGTTTTGGTTTTCTCAATGTGGAGGGTACCGGTGGCTCCTTCGCCGCCGTGTTCTTCCGCCGCTTCTTATTGACTACAAGCGCTTCGGTACCGGCGTAAACCCTCTCACCACGTTTTGTAGCTACAGCCTTCCACTTATCACCGTGACCTGAAATCTTGACTAACTTGTGCCCCTCTAGCATGCGCGCTGTATTCTTATAAAATTCATGCGGAGGGTCACCGGCGCAACCATCCACGATCCATCCAAGAATCTTCTTCTGTCTGCTGGTTAGCTCTTTCGCAGCCATACCTCTATTGTCACCCACCCCAATAGCAGCGAAAAAGAGTTTCTTGCTGCTAACCCTGTAATTGTCATGGAATAGGGTTGAAGGACATTTGAAAAGGCAAAATCCCGATTCGCATTCAGCCGAATCGGGATCCCGTGTCGCAAATTCCGTTTTCATGAACTGTCTAGGTCAGAAAAGCGAAACTGCCACTTTGTACCCCGTACGGGATTTGAACCCGTGTTACCGCCGTGAGAGGGCGGCGTCCTAGGCCGCTAGACGAACGGGGCTTAGAACTTTTCATCCGCGCGCTGCGGACTTGTTAAACAATACACTAGACGTGGATAGTAACTGCAAATCCGCAGGTTAAGGCATTAAATCCCTAGCGTTTTCGCATTGTTGGCCAGCTCGTTTGCAAGCTCCGCTTCATCCATTTTTCGCAAGGCCGCAACCTCGGCGACAGTTTCCCGCAACGCAGCGACTACCTCTGCAGCGACCGCTTCCACCGCGTCACCGCTTCCAGGCTCGCGCGGAAGGTCTGTCTCCAGCAAGAGCCTATCGACGGGCACCTGCGACACATAGGCCCGTCCGCGTTTGGTCCGCAACATGAGCGGATTGACGGAGATGTAGCCACCGGCTCGGATAAGCCTGGTCAGCTCATCGTTGGTGCCACCGAAACGGTGAAAGATGGGCACGAGATTCTGACCGAGCCCTACCCCTTTGCCGGAGTCCAAGCGTGGTTCCAGCAGATCAAGCACCGTATCGGCGCTGCGGACTGTGTGAATGGACAGGATATGCGGCTGGCTCGAAGCTTGGACAGCATCGAGGATGCCGGTGAGGACATGGATTTGAGTCTCGGCGGGAACGTCGTCAAGCCTGCGGGGCGCGAAGTCCAAGCCAATCTCACCGACGAAACGGGTGTGTGGAAGGGCCTCGCGAAATATCTCAAGCTCGCGCTCGTAGTTGCCGTCGATATACCACGGGTGATAGCCGACTGCGGCCATGGGGAGATTTTCGCGCTCTAGCTCGACAAATCCGGAGGGGCGGACTGTCTGCGCGATGATCTCCACGCCTTCCTGCGCAATATCGGCTTTGAAGCACTCGCGCGAAGCCGGTGGCAGGAAATCGTAGTGAAAGTGGGTATCGATGAGCCGCATCATTTTTCCGTTGGTGGCTGGTTTTCGTCGGCCGGACCGCCGATGCGCGGGGCCAGCGGGGTTTCCTCGAACCCGAGCAGACGGCGAATGACCTTTCCGGCCAGCATCTGCCCCATGATTGGCGGTATGTAGCTCATGGTACCGAGGGTTTCCGCCTTGGTACCGCTGCCCTTGTCCGCAATTCTCACTGGCTCTTCGGATGAGTACAGCACCTCAAGACCGCGAATGCGTCGGCGGATACACACCTGACGGACGACCTTCGCCAGCGGACAGACCTTTGTCTTATTGATTTTCGAGAAGGTCAGCCGAGCTGGGTCGAGCTTATTTCCGCCGCCCATAGCGGAAATGAGGTGGACACGATTTTCCGCGCACCACTGCGCGATCTCAATCTTGCCGGTGACATCGTCGATAGCGTCGATGATGTAATCCGGACGCGGGAACTGCTCGAAGGTCTCCGCCAGGTTTTCGCGTGTGAGAAAAATCTGGCGGGCATAGGTCGTACAATCCGGGTTGATATCGGCAACCATCGCCTCCATGACCTCGGCTTTGACCCGGCCAATCGTGGAGACAAAAGCCAGCGCCTGACGGTTGAGATTGCTCGGCTCTACGACATCGCCGTCGATCAAGATGAGGTTGCCCACGCCGCCTCGGGCGAGAGCTTCGGCACAACTCGACCCCACGCCTCCGAGTCCGACAACCATGACGGTAGATTCAGCCAACGTTTCTAGCCCCTCCTCCCCTAGGAGAAGCTTCAGTCGTGCGAAACGTTCACTGGTCATAGTCGCCCCTGGTCATAGTCGCCTCGATGCTTAAAAAACAAAAACTCCCCAGCCGACTGACTGGGGAGTAACTTTGTACCCCGTACGGGATTTGAACCCGTGTTACCGCCGTGAGAGGGCGGCGTCCTAGGCCGCTAGACGAACGGG
>NZ_JASPJU010000006.1:0-181772 GCF_030232435.1 Corynebacterium sp. MSK012 | reverse complement strand
TCTGTCGCGGAGAATATCCAGGTGTTTTTCGCCGATCCGCATTCGCCGTGGCAGCGAGGTAGCAATGAGCGGATGAATCGGGATATCCGGTTTTATTTCCCCAAAGGCACCAACTTTACCGATGTCACCGACCAAGAGGTCGCCGAGGCGGAAGCATTGCTGAATAACCGGCCGCGGGTAGTGCTCGACGGGTTAACTCCCCGGGAGGTAATCTCTGGTGTTATCCATGATGCAATGACCGCCTGACCCTACCAGGCAATTTTTTGGACAAAAGTGTCATAAAGGTAGTCAGTAACTCATGGGGTGAGGCACTGCGGTGCCGAGTGTCGGGGCGAGCCAAACAGGGGACTGAGTATGGGCGAAGGGTACCGTAAAGCGCCGAAAAGCACTGGATACTGTCAAGACCGTTAAGGAAGTCAGGGCATAGAAAAAGCCCCTCGCGCCATGTGCATCAAATGCAACATGAGCGAGGGGCTATCGCCCGAAACCGGCGGTCAGCCTAGGTCGGCCTAGGCCAGCCTGGGCCAACCAGGCCAACCAGGCCAGCCAGGAGCAAGCAGCTAGTCCTACTTCTTCAGACCGTCGATGATCTCGTTGAACTCAGCGGACGGACGCATAACTGCGGAGGTCTTCTCATCGTCCGGCAGGAAGTAGCCACCCAGATCAGCTGGGGAACCCTGAGCATCAATCAGGGTCTTGGCGATGGACTCTTCCTTCTCCGTGAGAGCCTTAGCGACCGGTGCGAAAACTTCCTTCAGCTCGGAGTTCTCGTCCTGCTTGGCCAGCTCCTGTGCCCAGTAGAGAGCCAGGTAGAAGTGGGAGCCGCGGTTGTCGATTTCGCCAGCCTTGCGGGACGGCGACTTGCCCTCGTCGAGTAGGGTAGCGGTTGCCTTATCCAGGGCCTCAGCCAGGACGCGTGGACGTGGGTCGTCGTCATGCTCAGCGGCGTAGCGCAGGGACTCGGCCAGTGCCAGGAACTCACCCAGGGAGTCCCAGCGCAGGTGGTTTTCTTCCTGAACCTGCTGGACGTGCTTCGGTGCGGAACCGCCTGCGCCGGTCTCGAACAGGCCGCCCCCGGCCATCAGCGGCACGACCGACAGCATCTTGGCGGAGGTGCCCAGCTCCATGATCGGGAACAGGTCGGTGAGGTAGTCACGCAGAACGTTACCGGTTACGGAAATGGTGTTCTCGCCGCGGCGGATGCGCTCGAGGGAGAACTTGGTAGCGGACACCGGATCCATGATGCGGATATCCAGACCCTCGGTGTCGTGGTCTGCCAGGTACTCGTTGACCTTGCTGATCAGGTTGTTGTCGTGCGCACGCTGCGGGTCCAGCCAGAACACTGCAGGGTCGCCAGTGATACGAGCGCGGTTAACGGCCAGCTTCACCCAGTCGCGGATTGGGGCGTCCTTGGTCTGGCAGGAGCGCCAGATGTCACCCTCGGCGACGTGGTGCTCAATCAGAACCTCGCCAGCGGAGTTGATGACCTGCAGGACACCGTCAACCGGAATCTGGAAAGTCTTGTCGTGGGAGCCGTACTCCTCAGCCTTCTGAGCCATCAGGCCGACGTTCGGGACAGAGCCCATGGTGGCCGGGTCGAAAGCGCCATTGGCGCGGCAGTCCTCGATAACAGCCTGGTAGACGCCTGCGTAGGAGGAGTCCGGGATGACTGCGAGGGTGTCGCGCTCCTCACCATCCGGACCCCAGCCCTTGCCGCCGTTGCGGATCAGGGCCGGCATGGAAGCGTCAACGATGACGTCAGACGGAACGTGGAGGTTGGTGATGCCCTTATCGGAGTTGACCATGTAAAGGGCCGGACCTTCCTTCAGGTCCTTCTCGATAGCGGACTTGACGGCCGCCGCAGTAGCGTCGTCAAGCTTGTGTAGACCATCGAGCATGGCGCCCAGGCCGTTGTCCGGAGTCAGGTTGGCGGCAGCCAGCTTGGACTCGAACTTCGGGAAAACAGATGGCAGGAAGGCCTTGACAACCTCGCCGAAGATCAGCGGGTCGGAGACCTTCATCATGGTGGCCTTCAAGTGGACGGAGAACAGGATGTTCTCGCGCTGTGCGCGACGGATCTGAGCGCGCAGGAAGTTGTCCAGGATGTGGACGTTCATGCCCGTGCCGTCAATAATCTCGCCCTTGAGGACCGGCATGTCCTTCTTCAGGGTGATGATCTGGCCGTCGTTAGCCTCGAGCTGGTAGGTCAGCTTGTCGTCGGCCGGCATGACAACGGACTTCTCGTTGTGGCGGAAGTCGTTGGAGGCCATGGTGGCGACGTTGGTCTTGGAGTCTGCGGACCAAGCGCCCATGCGGTGCGGGTGCTTGCGGGCGTAGTTCTTCACCGGCTCCGGAGCGCGGCGGTCGGAGTTGCCCTCACGCAGTACCGGGTTAACGGCAGAGCCCTTGACCTTGTCGAACTTGGCGCGGTCGGCGGTCTCCTCGTCGCCTTCCGGCTGCGACTTGTACTTCGGAATGTCATAG
The DNA here is from genome assembly GCF_030232435.1 of Corynebacterium sp. MSK012. Taxonomy (NCBI): domain Bacteria; kingdom Bacillati; phylum Actinomycetota; class Actinomycetes; order Mycobacteriales; family Corynebacteriaceae; genus Corynebacterium; species Corynebacterium sp. MSK012. Next base: position 179,288 of record NZ_JASPJU010000006.1, on the reverse strand, counting down.
CCCTTTTCCTGCAGCTCTGCGACAGCGCGCTTAATCTGCGGGACGGATGCAGAGATATTCGGCAGCTTGATGATGTTGGCGTCCGGCTCCTTGACCAGCTTGCCCAGGGCTGCCAGCGCATCCTCTACCTTCTGTTCGTCCGAAAGACGCTCCGGGAACTGAGCCAGAATGCGGCCTGCGAGGGAGATGTCGCGGGTTTCAACATTGACACCAGCCTGGCTTGCAAATGCCTCCACGATTGGCTTCAGCGAGTAGCTCGCCAGCAGAGGGGCTTCGTCAGTACGGGTCCAAATAATTGTCGCCATAATTCATGTCTCCTATCTGTTTTGTTCCACGATAACCCAGTTTTGAATCTTGGGTTGTGTCGGGGCATAGCGCAAAAACAGTGATAGTGATATGAATAACGCAATTATGTGAGGTAAGTCACGAAATGCGCAATTATTTGTCGCTTATTCGCCGCTTTTCATTCCATTTTTCGCTTTACGACGGCCCCCGCGCTCAAACCCTTCAAATACGAAAAACCGCGCTGGGGTGTCGTGCACGCCGGCGCGGTTGTTCAGGGCAGCCTATTTATTCTGTGTATTGTTCGGAGGATTGTTCTGGCCGAACTGGTAGCCCTGAGTGTTCTGAGACTGTGGGTACTGCGGAGCATAGCCCTGCCCCGGGGCCGACTGGGTAGTCCTGACCAGTTTCTGGCCGCGGAACCATGCGCGCATGTCCTTGAGGAACATAAGAACGCAAGCCGCGATCAGCATGGCACCTGCGAGGAAGAGGACTACATCCACCCAGGAGCTCAAGAACAGGAGGGGGATGATGGTCATAGCCAACGCCAGTGGTGCCACGGTGACGCAGAAAAAGATTGGTGCCGTCGAGTCTTCACCGCGGAGGATGGAGTGAATCCAGTATGCGGTCAAGGTGACAAGCATCATTCCCATCAGTAAGAGGACTGGAACAAGAACGAGGGCGGCTGCAGCGCCCATAATGTAGCCGATGTCATCCCAAGAATCACCCAACGATGACTCTAGGCTGCCGAGATCGTTGGCGCCCTGGATGCCGAGCGTGATTGCGTACAGAACTGCGATGATGCCAATCAGAGTTGAAAAACCGACCAAGCCGGTAGTGATTCGGGGGATGAGTGGCATGCGCTGCCACATGTTCTGCAGTGTGGCGTTTGCAGGCAGCGGTGGTACATCCGTGGTCACCGTGGTGGTTACTGTCGCAGGACTGGTTTGAGTGGGGGCGGACCACTGTGCTTGCTGGGTTTGCGTCTGGAACGAGGATTCCTGCGCAGTGGGTACCGGGCGATTTGCCAGCCCGCGCAGCGTCGCAATGGTGATGGTGGCGTTCTCATCGGCCAGCAAAGCGTCGTATTCGCGACGACGTCCCTCATCGCCAAGCACTTGCAGCGCAGTGAGCTTCTCCTGGAACTCGCCGGAGTACTCCGAGACGCCAGCATCTCGCAGTTCGGAGAGTTGATTAGAAAGATTTGCATGGAGCTCTTCGGTGCTGGCTGCGCTATCCAGCGTCAGAGACTCGTAGAGGTTATAGCGGTCGCCCATAGTGGATCAAGATCCTATCGGTATTGCAGTTCGAAATATCTTTTAAAACAATTTACCTGGTAGCTATTACGGCAGCATCGAAGACCCGGAGCGCTCGATGGTAGGAAGTCCGTGGCGCTCGAAGGGAATTCGTAGTCCTCGGCAAACAATGCCGATTACAAAATGCATTGGGAAGAACTTGAGTGAGCGACTTCCACTAATGGCCGCAGATGTTATTCCGCGCACAAATACCCGGGGAACAGGCGGATTAAATAGCGAAATTTTTGTGTTGCGGAGTAGAGTCTCATTTTTCCCTTGCGGCTCCCCTCACGGTTTTGCGAGCCCGTCTTGGGTCGAAAGTCGAGGGGAACTGAGAGTCCACCAACTGGCGTAAGAAGAGAAAAGGAGACGGTCGCAATGACGTCGTCAAGCGAAGTAACAACCCACAACGACGACCACAAACCGCGTGCGCGTCGTGCGGGAGCGTTTAGCTCGCATCGCCGTCCTGTTCCGGTGCAGGACGACATCTCTGATCTACGCCGAATCTTGGTGATTGTGGCTCTGTCGGTCGGTGCATTCGGCATCGGCGTTACCGAGTTTGTGGCCATGGGCCTGCTGCCTTACATCGCTGGTGCCTTCGGACGTGATGAGGATGCCGCAGGGCGCATGATTTCGATGTACGCACTCGGTGTTGTCGTGGGCGCACCCCTAATTACCGTGCTGACCGGCTCGATTCCGCGCAGGCGCATGCTCCTGCTGCTGATGGCGGCATTTACCATCGGCAATGGTGCCACGGTTTGGGCAGGCACACTGGGCTCTTTCGAAGCGGTCATGGTCTCGCGCTTCATCGCCGGTCTGCCGCACGGCGCGTATTTCTCGGTGGCGGCGCTGGTGGCTGCCTCCCTGGCTAAGCCGGGACAGCGCGGCAAGATGGTGGCTCTGTCGGGCGTGGGGTTGTCGGTGGCGACTGTGATTGGTGTGCCGGCCGCGCAGGTGCTGGGACAGATTTACGGTTGGCGCAGCGCCTTCGCGTTTGTCGCGGTCATCGGGCTGATTGCATTTGTTTCGCTGTGGTTCGCCGTGCCGCATATGAACCGCATGCCGAAGACACGTCCGATGGATGAGCTCTCGGCTCTGGTGACACCGCAGGTGCTGCTGACCGTCGCAATCGGCACCGTTGGTTTCGGCGGCATGTTCGCGGTTTACACCTACATCACCTGGACTATGACTCGCGAAGCGGGCATGAGCGAAAACCACATCTGGATTGTGCTGATGGCCTACGGCATCGGCATGGTTGTCGGTACTTACATCGGTGGCTGGCTCTCCGACCGCATCGGGGAGTGGGGCATCATGGTTGCGCTGGTGCTGATGGTAATCATGCTCAGCGTCTTCTACTTCACCTCACAGAATGCTGTGCTGGGCACGATCAACTTCCTCCTTATCGGTCTGCTGGGATCGGTATTGGTGCCAAATCTGCAGACCCGTCTGATGGATGTCGCCGGTCGCGCACAGACGCTGGCGGCAGCTCTCAACCAGGCCGCATTGAACATGGCCAACGCCTTTGGAGCGGCGCTCGGTGGTTGGGTCATTGCGTCCGGTTATGGCTACCGCGCACCGGCTTTGGGCGGCGCGACGTTGGCGATGTTGGCTATCTTCATCGCTCTGCCGACCATTGTTCTTTACCGCCGCTCACAGGCGAAGAAGGCTGAGCGCATCGAACTGCGCTAGGGGTCTTCAAGGCGTAGTGCACGCATAGGTAACGTATGAGGGCATGAGCCTTACAATCGCGACAATCAATGTCAACGGCATCCGCGCCGCCGTCAAGGAGCGCAGCGAAACCAACCTGGGATTGCTGGAGTGGTTGAAGCACACCAGTTCCGATGTCGTTTTGTTGCAGGAAGTCCGCGCCACCGACGACCAGGCACGCAAGGCCCTCGCGCCCGCTTTCGATGCCGGATGGCATTGGGTCGGCGCTGAAAACCTGGGTGCAAAGGGGCGCGCCGGCGTGGGCATTCTCTCGCGCTTTCCGCTTAACGACGTCCAGGTGGGCATCGGCTCCGAGGAGTTCGAAGAATCCGGTCGGTTTATCAGTGGTATTGCCCCGGCAGCGGACACCGGCCTGGATGTGGATGTCCAGATTGCCAGCCTCTACCTGCCCTCTGGTGCTGCCCTGAGCGAGAAGCAGGATGAGAAGTACCGCTTCCTCGATGCCTTCTCCGACTACCTGGCGGAACTGGGTGCCAAGGGGCGCGACGGTCACCACGCAGTCATCGGCGGCGACTGGAACATCTGCCACCGCGAACAGGATTTGAAGAACTGGAAGACCAACCGCCGCAAGAGCGGTTTCCTACCGCAGGAGCGTGCCTGGATGGACTCGGTCTTCGGCTGCTGGCCCGATGAGGTTCCCCAGGATTCGCAGGTTCAGGCCAGCGAAAAGGAGCTGGAATCCGGTGCCTTCTCCGATGGTTCTGTGTGGGAGGCCCCGAAGCTCAATGCAGATCCGGTGTGGTTTGATGTCACTCGCCGTCTGCACCCAGAGGCCGACGGTCCTTGGTCCTGGTGGACCTACCGCGGTAAGGCGTTCGATACCGATGCCGGCTGGCGGATCGACTACCAGGCGGTAACCGAACCAATGCTCAAGCGTGCTGTCAGCTCGGTAGTGGATAAGCCTGCCGCCTACGACCTTCGCTGGACGGACCACGCGCCGGTGATCGTGGAGTACGCCTAAACCCGGCATACGCCTAACCCCGAGCGGACTAGTGTGCTCTGAGGTCAGCGAACTCTGGGATCAACTCCGGCTCGGGAGCGGTTACGAGATGCCGGTTCTGCCGCAACATGGAGGCGATGCCGTCAACGATGGCGTCGGCCCATTTGTCCTGCATAGCGGGGTCGGCCAAATCGCGGGTGAGTTTTTCAGCGCCCACCGCTCCCAGCGATAGCGCAATTGTCGGCGCATGCGGCCGCGAACTCTGGTTCACCGCCACTGCCGGCGCCAGGCCGGTGCGAAACTCGGTTGGCACCCCGTTTGTGCTGTAACTGCTGTGCGGATTGAAACCTCGGTAAACCATTCCGTCGCGCACACCCGCCGCCAACTGCCAATCGGCAGGAGCATCGTCCTCAGGTTCGAGAGACTTCACCACAGCGGATACCGAAAAGCCACGATCGCCGATGTTATCCCCAGAAAGAGTCTGGCCCTCTGATGAGCGACCGACGATTACGGTGGCTGCGCTCGCCGTGTCGTCGGCAAGCGAATGTGCGCCAACGATTGCGCCGCGCTGACGGAGCTTGTCGCTGGCGCGTTGCACGATGCTGTCGATGTGAGCGGAAGTATCCCCACTCAAACGCAGCGCGCGAGGCAGGTCGGCGTTGATAGCCTCGATGGCCTCGCGGCGAGAGTCGACGGTGATGTGCGCGCCGGCGAGCGGATCGACAGCCTCGTCAGGGGAGGGGACGATCGGCTGGCGCGGAGGCATCCACAGCGGATTGGGGCGCGCCGGGCGGTGTGGGGAACTGTTGACAACAGCGTGCAACTCTTCAGGTGAAAACATCTTGTTGACCGCGAAAATCATCACCGAACTGTCGTGATACACAGGCGTGAGCCCCGGCGCGTGCCATGCCCAGGAACGCATCGACAGCGCCTCCGTGCCATCCGTGTTCACACCCGGCGGGGAACTAATGATGTAGTGCACTCCCAATTTCTTCGCCATGGCATCGAACTCTGGATGTGAGCCCAGCAGGTCAACGTTTATCGGCAGCTTGTTGCTCGCCTCGGCAGTTTTGTCGGAGAAGGAGAAATGGCGGAACAGGGTCGGCAGTCCGGCGATGGCATACATCCACGCAGAACCGTCACGACGGTCATTGAGAATATGCCCCTCAAACGCATGCGGCTGTGCGGACAGCCAATCAATAGCTTCCATGTCCGCAGCGGTCACAAACGTGCTTCCGAAACTCTGGCGAATTGCCTCGCGCTGAGCAGGCCCACTCGCCCAGGTCGCAGGCACAATCGCCAGTGCCGCTACGAGCCCCATCGCCAGCGCAGGATTCCACGACTTGGTCGGCTGATCTCGCTTTGCGACGATCCACTGCGCCGCAGCCACAATCCCGACAACGGCAGCCGCGACTGCGTAGCCGACCAGCACTGCGCGCAGAATTCCCATAACCGCCTGCATGCGGTACGGCATGTCGTAGAAGAAAGTGCCAATAAACTTCAGATAGGTGCCGAACGGCTCAGACCAACGGGACTGCGCACTATCGGACACCACAAAGAGCAGCCCGAAAACCAGTGCCGGCCACGGAGCCCATGGGCTGTCTGGCAGGCGAGAGACAAGCGCCACCACCAGGCCGATGAGCACAAGAACCAGAACAGTCCGGGAAAAGATGGGCTCGTCAGCATAGCGGGAAAACCCAATCAGAGTTCGCCACAGTGATTCGGAGCGGGAAATCTCAATTTGGCCGGTAAAGCCCGCAACGGATTCGCCTTGCCCCCTCGCGGACAAAGCTGCCGGGAGAGTCATCACCAGGGCGAGCGCGCCGATAATTAGCGTGCGAACTAGGCCACTGACGCTCGGTTGGGTAATCAACCACAAGCCAACAAAGAGCACGGCAGCAATTGCGCCGGCCGGGTGGGTGATAAACGTGCCGACCAGGGCAAGCGCAGCGGGGACAATATAGCCCCGCATGGTCAAAGCCGCAGCAATCGGCAAAGCGGCCACCGCGAGCAGATACGGCATGGAGGAGGTGCGCCAAAGGGCCACCCAAATCTCCGGAAGCATCAGCGTCGCGACGGCAGCTGCGGGACCGGCATAGGCCGCCCACTTAGGACCAACTGCGGTGCGGGCTAGCACCGCAGTTGCTGCGGGAACAAGCAGCGCCGGGGCCAAGAACGCAAACACGTTGGAATCGAGGAAGACCGAGCCGGGCAGCAGCCCCGCCATGGCATGCCAGCCGGTGGGGTAGAACATTTCGGCCCCGGTCTCCTGATTCATCAGGTCACCGGCCGCGGTGGGCGAGGCTATTGCATGCTCGTCAATGAACCGGAGGAAGTTGGTATGCCAGAGCATGTCCCAGGCTTCGCGGATAGCGCCGGGGCCGCCAGGGACGTCGTTAAGCACGAGCATGGCGCGCATCGAGCCGACTACCGTAACTCCGACGACAATCATCGCGGTGACAACGCCGGAATCGAAGCCGTCTTCGGGCGTTGCTCGGGGGACGAATCTGCGCACCAGATAGCCAATAGCACAGAACCATGCCCACATGCCGGCCACGAAGAGCCAGGTGTAATCCAGCCCGAGCACGTGAGACAACCATGCGGAAAAACCGGTCACACCCAGCATTAATGGGCCGGCAGATGCCAACGCGAGCGTGGGACGTAGCCCACTGGCCCAACCGAGAACTGCGCCTGGGACCAGCAGGATGAAGACGGCAACCGCAATGGCAGCGAGCATGGGACTCCTGACGGATAAGAGAATTGAATTAGTCCAATAATACCTGTGGGTTAGTTCGGCACTTGGGACGCGAGCGCCTAAGATTTGAAGAAGGACTGATGGGACTTCAGCCGCTGTAAAACCCAAGCGCGAATCTGCGCGGGACTTGAAGCGAGCTCGGTGCGGACCAGGAAAGGAGAGGACATCCCCAGTGAAAAACGGCGAGAGCGATAACAAGCGGCACCAGATGGCCGATTTGGAAGCCATCGCACGGAGTCTGCAGAACGACCCTGGCACTGCTGTCAATGTCCCAGTGGTCGTGACTTCCGGTGTCATTGTTGCGTTTATCGTGCTGTCTTTTGCCTACGCGTGGCCACTGTGGATTTCCCTCGGACTCATTGTTCTGCTGGGAGTCGTGATGGTCGTGTCCTACACCCGCAGGCCACCCGTAGCTCCGCTCGAGTTGACCCAGGGGGAGCGTGAGCGTGTTCGCCGTGTTCTCTCCGAACACGGCATCCGCCCAGCTGTCTCGTTGGTGCGCGCACTGTACCCCGAGGAATCGCCAGCCGCTGCGGCGCGCACCGTCAAATTGCTATCCGATCGAATGCTTGTGGAGCAAGGGGACGAGGGTCGTCGGGGCTAGCGTTTGGTAGTCGGTTTCCCGCAAAAGCCCGTCGTGTTGTCGAAACGGGTACGCCGTCGACTCTCCACTGCGGGCCTCGCGCTAGACTTATTGGCTATGAGTGAAAGCAAGGGTCCTGAAGCAACTAATCCTGCACCGAGTGCTCGTAAGCAGCGCGTTCTGTCCGGCATTCAGCCGACCGCAGATTCCTACCACCTGGGCAACTACCTGGGTGCATTGAAGAACTGGATTAATCTGCAGGATGACTTCGATGCTTACTACTTCATTCCAGACCTGCACGCCATCACTGTCGAGCAGAATCCGAAGGAGCTGCGTCAGCGCACTATCGCAGGTGCCGCACAGCTGATTGCACTCGGTATTGATCCGGAGAAGTCGGTTCTCTTCGTGCAGTCGCATGTGCCCGAGCACGCGGAGCTCGGATGGGTGTTGACTTGCTTGACTGGCTTTGGTGAAGCCAGCCGTATGACGCAGTTCAAGGACAAGTCCTCTCGTCAGGGCGCGGAACATACCTCCGCTGGTTTGTTCGCGTACCCGATGCTGATGGCTGCCGACATCTTGCTTTACCGCCCACAGCTGGTGCCGGTGGGGGAGGATCAGCGCCAGCACCTCGAACTGACGCGTAACCTGGCGCAGCGTTTCAACTCCCGCTACAAGAAGACCTTCGTGGTGCCGGATCCACACATCATGGAAGGCTCCGCGAAGATTTACGACTTGCAGGATCCGACCTCGAAGATGAGCAAGTCGGGTGCAAATCCGAAGGGCATTATTAACCTCTTGGACGACCCGAAGGTCTCCGCCAAGCGCATTCGCTCGGCCGTTACCGACAATGACGGAGAGATCCGCTTCGACCGTGAGAACAAGCCGGGCGTTTCCAACCTGCTGGTCATTCAGTCGGCGTTGACCGACAAGCCTGTCGACGAGCTCGTTGCCGGCTACGAAGGCGCTGGCTACGGCCAGCTGAAGGCCGATACCGCAGATGCGCTGGAGGCATTCACCACGCCACTGCGTGCACGCTATGAGGAGCTCATGGCTGATCGCGGTGAGCTGGAACGGATCCTAGCCGAAGGCGCAGACCGCGCCCGTGAAGTTGCCGCCAAGACACTTGCAGATGTGTACGAGCGCGTCGGGTTCCTGAAGGCCGCCAACCGGTAATTCAGCTGTAGACTCTGCGCTTCAGTCTCCGTACCGAAAGCTGGCACGTTAAGGTAGGGGACATGGCAACCTCTACTCAAAAAGATCCGAAGAGAACGGACCGCTATGGCATCGAGCGTGTACACGCCGATGAACCGAGCGCAATCGACCGCCTCCGCGAAAAGTGGGCGTGGTTCGATCACGTTATGCGGATGCAGGAGCGCTACTCCGAGCAGGGCGGTAACTTTTTTGCCGCCGCTGTCACGTACTTCTCCGTGCTGTCGATTTTCCCCCTAATCATGACGGCATTTGCCATCCTCGCGCTTGTGTTGCGTGGCAATGAGCAGCTGCTTGAGCAAATCCAGTCCGCTATCACCGACTCCATCGATGGGTCGATGGGCGACACCATCAACGCAATTATCGAAGGCGCGATCGATCAGGCAGGTGGCGTCTTCACCGTCGGTTTCATTGCCACCCTGTGGTCGGGGCTTGGTTGGATGGGCAACCTCTCCAACGCAGTGACACAGCTGTGGAAGCGCCCGCTAGGCGCTAGCAACTTCGTGATCGGAAAGGTTCGCGACCTGCTGCGTCTGCTGGGCATGCTGGTTATGATCCTGCTGACCTTCGCTGTCACTGCAGCCGGCTCTTCCGGACTGACCCAGTCCCTGCTGGACAAGATTGGTCTGGCCCATGTTCCGGGAATCACTATCATTGCGGGATTGATTGCCATCGCCATTGGTCTCGTCGCCAACTGGCTGCTGTTCTTCTGGATGCTCGCTTTTCTGCCACGCGGGGGCGCCCCGTTCCGCTCTGCGGCAAAGGGTGCGATTATCGGTGCGATTGGCCTTGAGGTTGTCAAGCAGCTCGGTAGCGTTTTCTTCTCCAACGCCCTGTCGAACCCGGCCGGTGCAGTTTTCGGTCCGGTCATCGGTTTGATGGTCGTTTTCTACCTCATCTGGCGCATCACTATGTACGCCACCGCCTGGACCGCGACGACCGAAGAAGCGCTTGCCGACGAGGAGCTGGATGCACCTGCTCCTGCTGTCATTAACGTCCGTGCGGAAGCGGCCAACCCGTCCGGATTGAACCGCCTGCTCGGTTCGAAATAATTAGCCTCGATCGCGTCTGCCGAAGCGGTAGGTGACCATCGCAATCAATGCGATGACACCTACGATGGCAGCGCTGACAGTAATTTTTAGCCCGGTTCCTGTTGACTCGTTGTCCAGGATATCGGGCAATTTTTCTACCAACTTATCCTCAGTCGCTTCCGCTTCGAGGACACCGACAGAGCTGTCCTGCGGTGCCGCGAAGCCGGCGTCGAGAAGCGATGCCGCCTGCTCCCAGGGGCGCGGTGAATCCTCCACAGTGACGTCGAGAACGATGACGCCGAGACGACGGCCATCGCGCTCAGCCACCCCAGCGAAGGTATGACGGGCATCGTCGGTAAAACCGGTCTTGCCTCCAAGGGCGCCGGGGTAGTCCTGGGCAATCAGCTGATTGTCGTTGGCGATTTCGAAGTCATCGACCTCGAGAGCCTTGTCTCCGGGGATGGTGGCCAGGCGGGTGGCCGAGAGCTTGCGATAAATCTCATTGTTGAATGCGTGCTGGAAGAACAGTGACATGTCGTATGCCGACGTCATCTGTCCCGGAGCATCGAGACCAGTCGGGTTGACCACTCGCGTATCCGTCGCCCCCAACTTCTTTGCCAGGGCATTGACCTTCTCTGTGGTCTTATCCATGCCACCAAGTTCGCGAGCCAAGGCGTGGCCGGTGTCGTTGCCGGAGTTAAGCAGCAGACCAGTCAGGAGCGTTTCTACCGAGTAGTTCACGTCCTCGACGATGCCGACACGAGAGCCCTCCATGTTCGCGTCCTCGAAGGTCGCCTTGACTGGAGTGTCGAGCTTCAAATTCTCGATTGCCTCCATCGCCAGCAGCACCTTAATAATCGATGCCGGACGGTAGCGGCCGTGCGGGTCCTTCGCCGCAAGGACATCGCCGGATTTCAAATCGAACACCGTCCATGCAGAGGCGGAGAGGTCCTTCGGAACGTCAAACCCCTCACCGCTGACAATGCCGCAGGCGGACATCTTGCTACCTCCAGCCGGCTTTTGAGGAACCGGAAGTGGAGCGGGAGATGTTTCGCCGGGAGCCGGAACCTCAGAGGAATCCACTGGTGCTGGTGGAAGGGTCTTGTAGGGGCAGCCCTCCGTGTCACGGATATCAGGTGCGGGACCGACAATCGGGGCGTCGTCGGTAAGCGAGGTGCTCTGCGCCATGGCTGCGGGGGCGGTGCTCGGCAGAAGCAGAGCGCTGGTAGCTAGCAGCGTAACGGCAGATGAGAAGCGGCGAGAGGGAAACATGATGAAATAAGGGTAGTAAAACGTCACCCGAAATGACGTATTCGTCGTGTGTGGATGGGGGGAAAACGGGGGAGCGGAAGCCTTTGTACAAAGCAGAATTACGATTCACCGGCAGTGAAGTAGAAGCGGAGGGCACAGTACCGATAGTCTGGCCATTATGACTAATTCTTTGCACAGTGATGCTCAGTCTCTGGACACACAGTCTTCGGCATCGAATCTCGATGAGATGCGCAAGGTTGTCGCCAGCCTGCCCAAGGTACTGCTTCACGATCACCTCGATGGCGGCCTGCGCCCGCAGACCGTTATCGACCTGGCCGCGGACTGCGGTTACACCGATCAGTTGCCCACCACCGACGTGGATGAACTGGAGAAGTGGTTCATTGACACCGGCAACTCTGGCTCGTTGCCGAGCTACCTGACCGCCTTCGCGCACACCTGCGCCGTCATGCAGACCGCTGAGTCGCTGACGCGCGTTGCGCGTGAGGCCGTCGAGGATCTGGCCGCCGACAACGTCGTCTACGCTGAGCTGCGCCTGGCTCCGGAAAACCATTTGGAAAAGGGCCTGGATATGCAGGCTGTCATCGACGCACTGGTCGAAGGCCTGGCGCAGGGTGAAGCCCATGCCGCCGCTGAGGGAAAGCACATCACCGCACGTCTGCTGGTCTGTGCGATGCGCCAGAATGACAATTCCAAGGAAGTCGCACAGCTGGTCATCGACAACTACGGGAAGAACTCCGACGGGTACGTTGTCGGTTTTGACATCGCTGGACCGGAAAACGGCTTCCCACCGGCTAACCATGCCGAAGCATTCACCATGCTGCGGGAAAACCTCATTCCGGTCACCATTCACGCAGGTGAAGACGCCGGTGTGGATTCGTTGCAGGACGCTGTCGTGCAAGGTGCTCGCCGCCTGGGTCACGGCGTGCGCATCTACGAGGACTTCGGTGCTTCCCTCGAGGGCATCGAATGCCAGGAGGTTGCCTCCGCTATTCGTGACCGCCAGATTCCGCTGGAAATCTGCCCGACCTCCAACGTTCAGACTGGTGTCTGTGACAGCGTTGCGGATCACCCGTTCTCGCTTCTCGACGATATGAGTTTCGCCTGCACGGTCAACACGGATAACCGTCTGATTGGTGCGACTTCCATGACCCGGGAGTGCATGGAGTTGGTGGAGAACTTCGGTTACGGCTACAGCGAGCTGTTCGAACTGACCTCGAATGCGCTAAACAATGCATTCGTGGATCTGCCGACCCGCGAGCACATCATGGACACCATTATTTACCCCGCTTACCTGCAGCTTATCGACAACAGCGACGAGGACATCGAAACTGATGTCAACGGTGCGGGTTTCGGTGCCGAAGATGAGCTGAACCTGACGCTGGACTAGCCAGCGCCGGCCAGCTTTGCTGGGAGGAGCTAGATCTTGGTCGTGAACCGAGCGGCCAAGTCCTTCTCCAGCTGCCTCCAGCCCTCGGCCTCATCGTCGTAAGGCGGAACTGGCTCGGACATTTCTCCGGTGTCCAGCAGGAAGTTCAGCAGCCACTGCAGCTGCTGGTTGCCCGCCAGTACCTCGTTCACGGCATCATCTCCAGCCCAGTCAGCGGCGTCTGCGAGTAGCTCGTACGCGCGGGCGAGCTGGGCGGTGTCCACGGCGTTCGGGCCCTTTTCAATGTCCTCGGCCAGACCGGTAAACGAATACTCATTGTCCTCGTGCACTACGGCCTCCAGTTCACCTGCGTTGGCCGCGGTGATGATTTCATCCCACGTCGTCAGCGCCGACATGTCGTGATGCTTGTGCTCCAGCAGCCAACGCACCATCGTGCGGGGCTGTGAGAACGTGTGAATCTCACCGGCGCTGCCCAGGAATAGCGGGCGACGCCCCATGTAACAACGCAAGGTGTAGAGCGTGCGGCCAGCGATGGAGATCTTGATCGGGTCGATGCCAGCGTTGGCCCACACCGTCTGGTCGTACGGATCGCCGGCGGTCTCCTCTGCGGACTTCTTTTCCTCTTCGCGCTTCTTCTCCGCTGCTTCACGACGCTCACGCTCCGCGGCCTCCGCTTCCTTTAATGCGGCTGCAGCAGCGGTTTCAGACTCTTCATCGATGCTCGGAGTATTTGCGCCGATGGCGTCGATAGCGTCAATGCAATTGTCCCAGTTGGTCAAGATGACATTGCCGATAGCCGACCACTGAGCGGCGCCACTGCCCTGGAAATGATCAGCACCATTTTGTGTGGCAGCCAGGACAGAGTGAGAGGCGAACATCTGGTTGATCGGAGTGAGATCCGCGATTGCACCAATCGCGCGAGTGATGGCAAGAATGCGATCTGCGCGCGAAACATGGTCGTAGTCGGCCCGGCCGGCCAGAATCTCTGGCAGCCCAATCAGGTCATAGCGGTGGCGTGGCGCCGCGATGGCAGCTCCCGGTAGCTGCTGGTTGAAGTTGCGCCAGCTGGGGTGCTGCGTGAAGTCGTGAGGAGCATCCGACTGTAGGAAAGCCAGGAGCTTTGCCGCCGATGAGAACAAATAGATGTCATCACCGCGGCCGAGCAGAGCCTGCCACTCGGAGCCACCCTCACGCCAGCTTGGAGCCCACAACGTGTAAAAGGTGCCCGAGGTCAGCTCGAGTTCGATAGGAACGATGCCTTTCCTGGCCATAGTTTTCGTCGCAGCCCTTCTGCTTGTCGGTGATTATTAAAACTCAAAAATTGTCATACCTGCAGCGCCCCCACGGGTGGCAAGTTTGCGTATTCCTATCTTAGAAGTTTTACGACGCAGATACCCACCGCACTATCCGGTCGGACGGTAGAACCCCTTAAACGGCATGCCGATGTTGGTCGTACGCACGGGGTTTACCTGCACCGGATCGCCCGCTTCGACCATCTTTCCGTCACCGATGACCATGGCGACATGGCCGTCCCACACTGCAAGATCGCCAGGTAGCAGTTCATCCTGGCTCACCTGTCTGCCGACGGCCTGTGCTTCTGCCGTGCGGGGAATATCAACACCAGCTTGCCCGTAGGCCCAGTGCGTTAAGCCTGAACAATCGAGCGCCTGCCCCGGCGTATTTCCGCCCCAACCATAGGGCGTTCCGACGGCACTCAGTGCAGCCTTCACCGCAGCTTGGGCCTCTGGTGTGGGCGCGCCAGCTCCAGCATCCGCAGGTACCGGCGCGCTGCCCGAATCGGACGACGCCTCCGAACCATCTGCAGCGTCGGTAGCGCTAGCCGATCCTGGGGTGTTCGTAGACGTAGAAGCGAGGGCGGCTTGAGTGGTACCTGGGGCCTCCAACTGTGCCGAGTGAGGTGGGGTAGGGGTGTCCACCGCGGTACTCGCTTGCTGTATCAGCGACTGCACCAGAGGTCGCAGTTCTTGCTCTAGTTTCATGAGCCGCGCAATGGCCTGGGAGATCGCGGAACTGGCCGCTGAGGCTAGGCTGGCGCCGGTCGCGGCGAGACCAGCGGGCCCCGCAGCCGTCGCAGTCAACGAGCCCATGGCGGAAGTGACAAAATCCATGGCGATCCGGGCCAAATCAGTGGCCGCTGACATTACTGAGGCCAGCCCCTTGGCAATGTCACTGTCAATGGTTCCGGCGCGAGTTTCCAAGTCGGCTGCCGCATTTGCAGCCCGTTTGAGACTTGTTCCCGCGGCCCCTGCTCCGGAACCAGCACCATCGCCCCAGTTGCGGTCAACGGAATCTGCCACTGAGCGCCAGGCGGTACTCGCGGCGGGTATTGCGGCCCCGGCAAGTCCTGCCAGTGCGGGTGCGATGGCAGGACTTAGCTGTTGTGCAATCGCGGTGGGGACCTCCGTAAGTAGATTGGTGGGAAGCATCACGCACCGCCCATTCCGCGAGTTGCAACGGCTCCCATTTTCGGTGAGATGGACTGCAGCGCATATGCGCCGGCATCTTCAGCAGTGGACACCGCAGAGACAAGAGCGTTCAGTGCACGAGCAGCGCTGGTGCCGTACTCATTCAGCTCAGCTACATGCTCATGCTGGCGCTGTAGAGCAGTGGCTGCAGCGTGACAGAAGGGCCCAGCAAACGGGACGTCGCCAAGCGAGAGCAGTGCGCTGATGCCCAAGTCAGCGCCGCTGACCTGCTGCGACAACGCGTCAAGGCGCGTGGCATCGGCAGAAATAAGCTCTGGCGCCAGCGTAAAGACTGAGTCATTCCCGCTAGTGGTCGGAGAGAGAAACGATTGGCTGTGGGAACTGTGTGGTGATGGACGGGACAATGTTGACGGCCTCTCTAGGAAATTCGCGTGTGGTTCAACACTCAGTGCTGTGGCTGAACGGCTAGCGGGGTTCGGACGGCGGCTGAGCGGCAAGTGGTTTGGTAGTAAGCGGGCTTACGCAAATGGGGCGCAGTAAAAAGCCCTCGTATTGTTAGGCGCGAAAAAGGCCGATTCGGTTCCATCTTTTTTGGGAACGCGTTTTCAGAAACTTGCGATGCCGGCACCAGAGCGGCAAAAGCAAAGCAATGTATTTTGGAAGGCATGGAGATTACCGTTGTCAACCATCCCTTGGCACAGTCACGTTTGACCATTCTGCGCGACGCGCGCACTGATAACGCGGGCTTCCGTGCGGCACTCGCCGATCTGGGCGCAATGCTGATTTACGAGGCAAGCCGGGAGCTGCCCGTCGATAACTTCGATGTTCAGACCCCAATCACTACCGCGCCGGGTTACCGTCTGCAGGATCCGCCGATTATTGTTCCCGTCATTCGTGCGGGGCTTGGCATGATCGATCCGTCGCTGTCGATGATTCCGGATGCGCAGGTGGGCTTTATTGGCTTGGCTCGTAATGAGGAAACTCATGAGCCGGTGCCGTACCTCGAGGCGCTGCCGGAGGATCTGTCCGGGCGCACTGTCTTCCTGGTCGACCCGATGCTGGCAACCGGCGGTTCACTGCTGCATGCCCTGAAGCTGTTGGCGGATCGCGGAGCGGACAACATCACGGCCGTGTGCATCATTTCTGCACAGCAGGGTGTCGACGCCTTGAAGGAATCCGGTTTCCCGGTGCGTCTTGTCACCACTGTGGTGGACCCGGATCTTAACGAGGATGCCTACATTGTGCCGGGGTTGGGAGATGCGGGCGACCGTCTCTACGGTCCCCGCAACATTGATCTTTAAATTAATCTCTTAGGCAGTTCCCCAGGCTTCTGCCGCGTACTTCTTGACGACCTCGTTGTCCTTGGTCACAAGAACTCCGTCGGGGGACATCTGGTACTTGTACGAGCCGTTTTGTGCAACAACGCGGTCGCCCTCATCGACGATGATGTCCATCGATCCGGAACCCTGTGGTGTATCCGAGCGGTAGTACTTCTCGCCGGAGCGCGTCTCACAAGCAGCAGCCTTAATTCCCTGTTCAGCGGCGATAACAGCAAAGGCGCGGTCACCGTTGTCGCAGCGTGCGGAGCTGCCCACGAAGCCCAGGCCGTCCAAGTCGGAGCGGCCAGTGCCGAAGTCCTGTCCCTCCGGAGCTGTTGTCGGCTCAGAGCTCGTCGTCGTGGATGGCGAAGACGTGGTGCTCGGCGTGCTTGACGACGAGGACGATGTCGAAGTGCTCGGCGTGCTTGACGACGTCTCGGAGGACTTCGACGTAGTTGTCGTCGTGGTGGTCGTCTTGCTCGTAGAAGTCGAACTCGTCGAGGACGGCGGTGTCGAACTGGGCGACGTCGGCTGCGAGGAGGAGGGGACCTCCGGACGCTGGGGCTCATCACTATTGTTCAGCGACAGGCCGATGGCGATGCCGATGACGACCACGAGTGCGGTGGCCACGATGATGATGGGGATGCTGAGAGACTTAGGTGTGCCATTGCCGGACATGCCTAATATCATCGCAGACTTCCTCAAAATGTGAAACATCTGATAATTGAAGGGGTCAAAGTGAAAGAAGTGGCCCCTGGTCATGTGTACGTCTGGCGCTGATATTCAAACGCTTGCCGGCCACTGCTGTCGCTGGCGCAGTCGTCGGTAGGCCTCTTGTTACGGCCTGTCGGTGGAGCGCTTACACTGGAGAATTGTGATTGAGGAGTTTATTAAGCACTGGTGGGCCGAGCACGCGAACGAGATTCTCGAGTGGCGGCGGCATCTTCATGCGCACCCAGAGCTATCTCACATGGAGCACGCCACCACGGCTTTTGTGGAGGAGAAGCTGCGTGCTGCAGGGCTGAAACCAGTGCTGTTTCCCAACACCGGCTTGATGGTCGACATTGGTGAAGATGAACTCGCCGGTAGCGAAGCCGGAGGTGAATTGCCGGGGCGTCTCGCTTTCCGCGGCGATATAGACGCGCTTCCAATTACAGAGACCACGGGGCTGGAGTTTGCCAGCACCAACGATGGCGTCATGCACGCCTGCGGGCATGATTTTCACACCACGATTACGCTCGCGACGGCTCTGGCTATGGCTGAGTACCACGAGAAGCACACGTTGCCGACGCCGCTGCGTTTCATTTTCCAACCCGCCGAGGAGGTCATGGTTGGCGGTGCACCCGAGGTTATCGCTGCCGGTGCGCTCAATGGCGTTGAGCGTATTTTTGCCGTCCACTGTGAGCCGAAGCTGCGCGTCGGTCACGTCGGCGTTCGAACAGGTGCCATCACCTCTGCGGCCGACACGTTGGAGATTCAGGTGCATGGCCCGGGCGGGCATACTTCCCGTCCGCAGATGACAGCCGATGTTGTCTATGCGCTGGGCAAATTGATTGTCGATTTGCCCGGCTTGCTGTCACGACGCGTCGACCCACGCACTGGCACCGTGCTCACGTTCGGCTCCGTTCACTCCGGGTATGCACACAACGCGATTCCGTCGGAAGGCAGCGTCAGCGGCACCCTGCGCACCGCGGACATCAAGACCTGGCGCGACATCGATCCACTGGTTCGCGAACTCATTGAACAAGTCCTCGCCCCGACCGGCGCAGAGTGCACCATCAATTACGAGCGTGGCGTGCCGCCTGTGCTTAACGACGAATACTGCACCGCCCTGATTGCGGAAGCAGTGCGACGAGTGGACGAGAATGCTGTCATTCAGGCCCCACAGTCGTCCGGTGGCGAGGACTTCGGTTGGTATCTCGAGCACGTCCCGGGCGCGATGGCCCGCTTGGGCTGCTGGTCCGGCCGCGGCGACAAGCACGATTTGCACCGAGATGACCTAATCGTGGACGAGCGTTGCCTGGGCGTTGGTGTGAAACTCTTCGCTGGCATTGTTGCTCGCTATGAGGACGGCGCGCAGTCAACCATGACTGTCCGTTAGACTATGGGGGCAAAGCGGGGAAAATGCCTCCCGCGGTAGTTACATTGTGATATCCACGGCAACTTTGGAGGATTTGTGGCACAGAGGATCGTAATCATTGGCGGCGGCCCAGCCGGCTACGAAGCAGCGCTGGTTGGCGCCAAGTACGGTGCTGAAGTCACTGTGGTTGAGGATGCCGGGATGGGCGGTTCTTCCGTCCTGTGGGATTGCGTTCCCTCTAAGGCCTTCATCGCGGCGACGGGCGTTCGTACCGATATGCGTCGTGCGGACGAGATGGGTCTGCGTCCGGACTTTTCCCAGCGCAAAATCGACTTCACTGCGGTCAACGAGCGCGTTAAGCGCCTGGCTCAGCAGCAGTCCGACGATGTTCGCGCGCAGATGGAGCGTGAGGGCATCAAGATGCTGCAGGGCCGCGGTCGCCTCGATGACCACGACCCGGGCCGTGTAACTCACTACGTCACCGTCGACTTGCTCGAGGGCGGCGAGGTCACTCTTGAAGCCGACCTGGTGCTGGTCAGCACCGGTGCGTCCCCGCGCATTCTGCCGGGTGCGATTCCTGATGGTGACCGTATTCTGACCTGGCGTCAGGTCTACGAACTGGAGGAGCTGCCGGAGCACCTCATTGTGGTCGGTTCCGGTGTGACTGGTGCTGAGTTCGTATCCTCGTTCACCGAGCTGGGTGTGAAGGTCACCATGGTCGCCTCGCGTGATCGCATCCTGCCGCACGAGGATGCCGACGCTGCAGATGCCCTAGAGGAAGTCCTACTGGAGCGCGGTGTGGACGTTGTTAAGAACGCCCGCTGTGATCTTGTCGAACGCACGGAGGACGGCGGCGTTCGCGTCGTCACTTCCGACGGCCGTGAGGTCTTCGGTTCCCACGCGTTGATGACCGTCGGTTCGATTCCGAACACCGCGGATATGGGCCTGGAAGCAAGTGGCGTAAAACTGACTCCTTCTGGCCATATTCACGTCGACCGTGTTTCCCGTACCAACGTGCCGGGTATCTACGCTGCCGGTGACTGCACCGACTTGTTCCCGCTGGCTTCCGTTGCAGCTATGCAGGGCCGTATTGCGATGTACCACGCCCTCGGTGAAGGCGTATCTCCGATTCGCCTGCGCACCGTTTCGTCGGCAGTGTTCACCCGCCCAGAGATTGCGACTGTCGGTGTCTCCCAGGCTCAGATTGAGTCCGGTGAGGTCTCCGCTCGCGTTGAGGTTTTCCCACTGGCAGGTAACCCGCGTGCGAAGATGCGCTCGCTGCGCCACGGTTTCGTCAAGCTGTTCTGCCGTAAGAACTCCGGCATGATTATCGGTGGTGTGGTGGTCGCTCCGACCGCCTCGGAGCTGATTCTGCCAATTGCGGTGTGTGTTTCCAACCAGCTCACCGTCGATGACCTGGCAAGTTCCTTCTCTGTCTACCCGTCGCTGTCTGGCTCGATTACTGAGGCTGCTCGTCAGCTGATGGCACACGACGATCTGGACTAATACTGGTATCGCGACTGGCAGCATGACCGGTCGTATTCATACTTAAAAAGCCGAGCCCCGAAAGTGGGGCTCGGCTTTTTAAATACTTAGCTTGTTAATTACTTGCCGGAAAGCTCAGCGTACTTAGCGGTGACTTCCTCAACCGACGGATTCGTGGCGTGCACGCCATCGGAGTACAGCACAGTCGGAACAACGCGGTTGCCATCATTGACGGACTCAACCCACTTCGAAATGTCGTCGTGCTTTTCGACATCCCAAGCCTCAAACGCAGTGCCGTTTTCCTTCAGGCCAGCAATAAGGTTCTGGCAGAAAGGGCACCAGGACGCAGCGTAAATGGTCACGTGTTCGGTGGTCTGTGGAGTCTTCACATCAGTCATACTTAGGTCAACGCGCGGACCAAGGCCGATATTCCATTGAGCAATACTTTCGCCGGGCAGTAGTCCCGCCTCAGAGCTTTGCTGGACAGGCTTCCAAGCTAATCCTCTAGCCGCCGCCACGTGCAGAAGCGGTAGCGTAGGCCGGTCGTTGACGTCTGCCACGGACCATCCTCGACGCGAACCCAGTCGTAGAGGTCGGGAGCCATGACCGGTACCGGGACGCTGACATCAGTATCAATGTCGGTGACCACGCATTCGTCGGCAAGCGAAAGTGCGTCACGATAGACGCGCCCGCCTCCGATTACCCACGCTGCAGGTTCGTCGGCGACGGCTGCGAGCGCGGCTTCGAGGCTGGTTGCGGACTCGGCGCCGGGGAAATCGGACACGGAGCGTGAAAGGACGATGTTTCGACGACCGGGGAGTGGTCGGAACTTGGGATTCAGCGAGTCCCACGTGCGACGCCCCATGATGACCGGTGCGCCCATCGTCGTTGTTTTGAAATGCTGAAGATCTTCAGGCAGATGCCAGGGCATAGTCGCACCGTCGCCGATAATGCCGGCTCGAGACTGCGCCCAGATCATCCCTACAAACGGGGGTCTTGCGCTGGTGGAAGCGGTGGACTCGTTCATGTCGACACTCACCTTTCGCTGACTTAGACAGCCACCTGACCGCGAATCAGAGGATGCGGGTCGTAGCCGATGACCTCAATGTCCTCGTAAGCGTAGTCGAAAATGCTGTCGGCCTTCCGAAGCTTCAGCGTGGGGTAGGGGCGCGGCTCACGGGAGACCTGCAGTTCGCACTGTTCAATGTGGTTGTCGTAGATGTGGCAATCACCACCGGTCCAGATGAACTCACCAACATCCAAGCCCGCCTGCTGCGCCATCATGTGCGTCAACAGTGCATAGGAAGCAATGTTAAACGGCACGCCCAGGAACATGTCCGCGCTGCGCTGGTAGAGCTGGCAGCTGAGCTTGCCATCCGCGACGTAGAACTGGAACAGCAGATGGCACGGCGGCAGCGCCATATTGGAAATCTCGGAGACATTCCAGGCGCTGACGATGTTGCGGCGGCTATCCGGGTTGGACTTCAAAGTCTCCAGCGCCTGTGCAATCTGGTCGATGTGGTGCCCATCTGGAGTGGGCCAGGAGCGCCACTGTACGCCATAGACTGGGCCGAGGTCGCCGTTGTCGTCTGCCCACTCATCCCAAATAGTCACCCCATGATCCTGGAGCCACCGGACGTTTGAATCGCCGCGGAGGAACCACAGCAGCTCGTACACGATGGACTTCAGGTGCACCTTCTTAGTGGTGATCAGTGGGAAGCCCTCGCTCAGATCAAAGCGCAGCTGGCGGCCGAACACTGAGCGAGTGCCCGTGCCAGTGCGGTCTGATTTAGCTGCTCCGTCAGCGAGAATTTCGCGCAGCAAATCCTCGTACGGAGTCTTAATGCCCTGATGAGCCTGTGTCGTGATGTCAGTGGAGTCGGTCATAGCCGCCCTAGCTTACCTACTTCTGCTCTTGATCCTTGAATTCCTTTACCAGTGCCAGAATCTCCTCCGACAGGTCCGGTCGGCAGAACAGCATATCCGGCAGGAAAGTATCGACATTATTGTAGGTCGGCGCGGAGCCGTCTAGGCGGCTGACAAAAAGTCCTGCGGATTTAGCGACACCAACCGGCGCTGCCGAGTCCCACTCGTACTGACCACCGTCGTGGATGTAGGCGTCGTAGTCACCGAGCAGCACGTGCATTGCCTTCGCACCAGCGGAGCCCATCTCCACCAGCTCCATGCCTAGCTTGTCAGCGACGTACTTCGCCACAGCCGGTGGGCGAGTACGCGATACGACAATCTTGCCCGCACGCGGCCCCTGCACAGCCTTGGCCTCACCCGTGTGGAAAACCTGGCCGTGATCCGGCAGACCAACAGCAGCGTGGGTCGGCTGACCGTCCTCTACTAGAGCGACATGAACTGCCCAGTCCTGGCGCCCCGAAGCGAACTCACGCGTGCCATCGAGTGGGTCAATAATCCACACCCGCTTTGAGTCCAGGCGCTCACGGTTATCCGCGGCTTCCTCCGACAGTAGTCCGTCGTCCGGACGGTGCTGCTCTAGTACGCGGGCAATCCACTCCTGTGCCAGTGCGTCGCCGGCATCTCCCAGAATGCGGCCACGCAGCAGGCCTACGTTGCGGACACCCTTGAGAATTTCACTGGCGCCCACGGCAAGTCGATAGGCAAGAACATCATCTTCAATGTAGGCAGACATGACTTAGATACTATTCGCTTTTTCCCGACCCCGCTTTACGACGGGATGCCGCGCCCCATCCTCACCGCAACCGAGTGGCCATACAAATAACAACAGCCCGCCCGCAGCGAGAATCAGTTCAAGCCGAAGGCGGACTCTTAGCTATCTAGGCCAATTGGCCAGAAGACGTTAGCGCTTGTCGCGGTACCACGTCAGCAGCGCATCGGTAGAAGCGTCGCCAGAATTAGGCGCCACTTCACCGGTAACTGCAGGCAACAGGTCACCAGCCTGCTGCTTGCCCAGCTCGACGCCCCACTGGTCGAAGGAGTTCAGGCCCCAGACAATGCCCTCGACAAAAGTAATGTGCTCGTAAAGTGCAATCAGCGCACCGACAGCGTCCGGGGTCAGTTCCTCAGCCATGATGGTCGTAGTCGGACGGTTACCCGGCATGACTTTGTGCTCCACGAGCTCCTCAGCAATGCCCTCTGCGCGAATTTCTTCTGCGGTCTTACCGAAGGCCAGCACCTTGGTCTGTGCGAAGAAGTTACTCATCAGCAGGTCGTGCATGGAACCTTCGCCAGATGCCGTCGGCAGATCCTGGCGTGGGCGGGCAAAGCCGATGAAGTCAGCCGGAACCAGGCGAGTTCCCTGGTGAAGAAGCTGGAAGAAAGCGTGCTGGCCGTTCGTTCCCGGCTCACCCCAGAAGATTTCTCCGGTGTTGTAGTCCACCCTCTTGCCGTCGGTACGCACGGACTTACCGTTCGATTCCATGGTGAGCTGCTGAAGGTACGCCGGGAAGCGAGAGAGATCCTCGGAGTAGGGCAGTACGGCATGCGACTGGGCGTCGAGGAAGTTTGAGTACCAGACATTCAGCATGCCCATCAGTACCGGCATGTTCTGCTCCAGCGGAGCGTTGAGGAAGTGCTCATCCATTGCTCGGAAGCCCTGCAGGAAGCGCATGAAGTCCATCGGGCCGACGACGGCCATGATGGACAGGCCGATGGCGGAGTCGACGGAGTAGCGGCCGCCGACCCAGTCCCAGAAGCCAAACATGTTCTCAGTGTCGATGCCGAATTCAGCGACCTTTTCGGCATTCGTGGAAACGGCAACGAAGTGCTTGGCGACGGCTTCTTCGCTACCCAGTTGCTGGATAAGCCAGCGGCGAGCTGCGTGAGCGTTGGAGAGCGTCTCCTGCGTGGTGAAGGTCTTGGAAGCGACAATAAACAGCGTGGACTCCGGATCGACCTCATCCAGAACCGCCTGCAGGTCAGATGGGTCAACATTAGAGACAAAGCGGGCATCAATGCCGGCAGTGGCGTAGGTGCGCAGCGCCTTGGTCACCATTGCCGGGCCCAAGTCGGAGCCACCGATGCCGATGTTGACCACAGTCTTAATAGTGTGACCCGTGTATCCCAGCCAGTCTCCACTGCGGAGGCTGCGAGCAAAGTCGCGCATGCGGCCGAGCACCTCATGCACGTCGGCAGCAACATCCTGGTCGCCGACGGTCAGATTTTCCTCTGCTGGCAGGCGCAGCGCTGTGTGCAGCACGGAGCGGTTTTCAGTGGTGTTGATCTTGTCACCGCGGAACATCTTCTCGCGTGCTTCTTCGATGCCAGCGGCGCGAGCGAGCTCAACCAGCTCGGCAAAACCGTCGAGGCACATCAAGTTCTTGGAAAGGTCAACGTGGAGAGTGCCCGCATCGAAAGTCAGCTTCTCAGTGCGGCCATCTTCATTGGCGAAAAGCTCACGCAGCGAGGTGGCGCGAACATTGTCCACGCGCTTAGCCAGCTGAGCCCACTGTTCGGTTGCGGTGATATCTACAGTCATTCCTGCTCCCAGGTGAGTTTTGACGAAATGCACTTTATACCTCCCCAGACTAGTTGCGTTTTGGCGCTCTCGCCGGGCGACAGTATTCGATCAGGCGTGACCACAATCTGCTGGCAGCTCGATTCCGCGGTGCCTATGCTCCGCCTATGCGCCGACCATCCGTCGACTATCCGCCACCTACGAGTCCCTAGCCCGCTTCAGCAAAGGCACCTACCCTGGAAAATATGACTGATTTCACCCCTGATTACGACAACATCCTCAAAGATGTCCCCACAGGCCTTCTCCTCGGCGGCGAGTTCCGTCCCGCGTCGAATGGTGAGACCTTCGATGTCGTTAACCCCGCGACAGATAAGCCGCTGGTCCAGGTCGCCTCCGCCACAGAGGAGGACGCCAGGCAGGCGCTTGACGACGCCGTCGCAGCCCAGAAGGAGTGGAAGGTAACCCCGCCCCGCAAGCGCAGCGAGATTCTTTACCGCGCTTTTGAACTCATCCGTCGGGATGCAGACAAGTTGGCCCAGCTGCAGTCCCTGGAGATGGGCCGTGCGTTGCCGGATTCCAAGGCTGAGGTCGGCTACGGTGGCGAGTTTTTTCGTTGGTTCGCTGAGGAGGCCGTGCGTATCTCCGGCGATTACCGAATTTCTCCGAGCGGAACCTCGCGCGTCGCGGTGATTAAGCAGCCGGTCGGCCCGGCTTTGGCTATTACGCCGTGGAATTTCCCGCTGGCTATGGGTACCCGCAAGATCGCCCCGGCACTCGCCGCCGGCTGCCCGGTCATTATTAAGCCGGCGTCCAAAACTCCGCTGACCATGCTCTACCTGGGCAAACTGCTTATCGAAGCCGGTGTCCCCGCAGGCGTAATCTCCGTGCTGCCAACAGGACACTCAGCCAACGTTTCGGCCCTGCTTTCCGATGACCGCCTGCGCAAGTTCACCTTCACCGGTTCCACCGAAGTTGGCCAGATGCTCGCTGCGAAGGCCGCGGAAACTTCGATGAAAGTTTCCCTTGAGCTCGGCGGGAATGCTCCGTTTGTCATTCTCTCTGATGGTGATGTTGATAAGGCTGTGCAGGCAGTCAGTGACGCCAAGCTCCGCAATGGCGGCCAGGTGTGTATCGCCCCGAATCGCTTTATTGTTCATGAATCCAAGAAGGATGCGTTCGTCGAAGGCGTCGTCAAGCGTTTTGCGGAGCTGAAGTTGGGCGAGGGTACCGATCCGGCGACGGACCTTGGGCCACTCGCGCTGCGTGATCAACAGGAAAAGGTTCGTGATCTGGTTGACGATGCGGTCAAGCGCGGTGCGAAAGTAGAGTGCGGCGGCAAGATCCCAGATCTCGGCGGCGCGCTTTCCGACGGCTACTTCTTCGAGCCCACAGTTCTGACCGATGTGCCCGAGGATGCGGATATTGTCCGCGAAGAGATTTTCGGTCCGGTGGTTGCAGTGACAACCTTCACGGACGATGAGCACGCGATTGAGCAGGCAAATGACACGATCTTTGGTCTGGCGGCGTATGTGTTCAGTGAGAACCTGACCAAGGCACTTGGTGCGGCAGAGGCATTGGAGTCCGGCATGGTTGCGGTCAATAAGGGCTCGCTGTCGGACCCGTCGGCGCCGTTCGGTGGTGTCAAGCAGTCCGGTCTTGGCCGTGAGGGCGGCTTCACCGGTATCAATGAGTTCCTAGAGGAAAAGCTGATTTCCCTGGAAGGCTAGCAGGACAGGTAGCTGGCGAGGGTTAGCCCAGGCGACCGCGTCCCATGCGCAGCAGCGCCGACGCGATTGCCGGGCCCTCTGGGCCAAGTGCGTCGCGGAACTCGTTGATGATCTGCACCTCTCGGCCGTGCACGAGACGCGTGCCGCCAGATCCCAGGCGGGTTTTGCCGACGGCCTTACTGATTGCGGTGCGGCGTTGAATGGCATCGATAATCAGCCCGTCAAGGCGGTTGATTTCCTTGCGGTACTGTTCGATCTCCGCGGAGCTCAACGGGTCATCGGTACCGGTGGGGGTGCGGACTTCAAAAGGGGATACTGCCGCCGCCTGCTGGCTGTGCTCGGCGCCGTCGGTGTTGTCGGTGTGTGCGGCGCGAGTGTCCGCAGGGTTTTCGCTCATAGTTCTTATTGTGCCAAAGGATTCGAACAGTCCAATCCGGGGGCTCGGCTACTGTAGTAGCCATCATGGGAAATGAAACTGGAATGCTGTTCGGGTCCTTCAATGCTGACGATGGACGTAGTGGCGATAGCCATGCTGGTTCGAACCACGGTGAGGCGGGCGGTGCTACGCCTGGCCGTGGTGGGTTCGGCCACTTCGCCAGCGCTGGTAGCAATAGCGCACCGAGTGACGCTGCCAGCTTTGGCGGCGGTTTTGGCGGTGGCTTCGAGCCCAGTTTTGATTCAGAGTCGCTGCTAGAGGGGCTTAATCCGCAGCAGCGCCAAGCAGTGGAGCACATTGGTTCACCACTGTTGATTGTGGCTGGAGCGGGTTCAGGAAAGACATCTGTGCTGACGCGCAGGATTGCATACCTGATCGGTGCGCGTGGGGTCCTGCCAAGCCAAATTTTGGCTATTACCTTTACCAATAAGGCCGCAGCCGAGATGCGCGAGCGTGTGGCGGGACTGGTCGGTGACCAGGCGCGGCGTATGTGGGTGTCCACGTTCCACTCCATGTGTGTGCGCATACTGCGCATGCAGCATGCGCTAGTACCGGGGCTTAATTCCAATTTCTCTATTTATGATTCGGACGACTCCCGGCGTTTGCTGTCCATTATCGCTAAGGACATGGACCTGGATGCCAAGAAGTTCACCGGCCGCGTGCTCTCGTCGCGTATCTCCAATCTCAAGAATGAGTTGATTGACCCGGAGAAGGCCCTCGCGGACGCGTCGACGACGCGCAATCCTTTTGATGACGTCGTTGCACGGGTTTACCTGGAGTACCAGACCAGGCTACGGGCGGCTAATGCCGTGGACTTTGACGATCTAATCGGTGAGGTCGTTCGGATTTTCACCAATCACCCGCAGGTTGCAGAGTATTACCGTCGCCGTTTCCGGCATGTGTTGGTGGACGAATACCAGGACACCAACCATGCGCAGTATGTTTTGGTCTCGACGCTCGTCGGCAAGCCCGGTGGAGATGTGCCTCCGAGTGAGCTGTGTGTGGTGGGCGATTCGGACCAGTCCATTTATGCCTTCCGTGGTGCGACTATTCGCAATATTGAGGAGTTTGAGAAGGACTATCCGGAGGCCACGTCGATTCTGCTGGAGCAAAACTATCGCTCGACGCAGACGATTCTGTCGGCGGCCAATGCGTTGATTGCGCGCAATGAGAACCGCCGGGAGAAGAAGCTGTGGACCGATCTCGGTGAGGGCGGCAAGATCAAGGGCTACGTGGCGGACAATGAGCACGATGAGGCTCGGTTTATCGCTAACGAGATTGAGCAATTGGTCGACTACGGGCCGTACTCGTATTCAGATGTGGCGATTTTCTACCGCACCAATAATTCCTCCCGTGCGCTAGAGGATGTCTTCATTCGTATGGGCGTTCCGTACACGGTGGTTGGTGGCACCAGGTTCTATGAGCGTAAGGAAGTACGCGATATTGTCGCCTACCTGCGCGTTATTGAGAACTTCGACGATGATGTTTCGCTGCGTCGCATTATCAATACGCCGCGCCGCGGAATCGGTGACCGTGCGGTGGCTCATGTGTCGCTCTATGCCGAGGACGAGAGGTGCTCGTTCGGCACGGCGCTACGTGCCGTAGCGGAGGGTAAGGTTCCGGCGGTGGCGGCGCGGAGTCGAAACGCGATGGCGGCGTTCGTCGAGATGATTGATGGCTTGGCGGCGGATATGGCATCCGGTGAACTGGCCGATATCGGTGATTTGGTCAACGCGATTATTGATCGCAGTGGGTACAAGTCGGAGCTCGAGCGCTCCAATGATCCGCAAGATGCCACGCGCCTGGACAACCTCAATGAGCTCGTCAGCGTTGCGCGGGAGTTCTCTGCAGAGGCGCGGATGATGTCGTCGGTGGATATTAGCGCTGATGTAAATGAAGGCTCTGGCGCTGCAGCTGATGCTGAAAGCGGTGCTGATACTAGTGGCGAGTCCGAGGTGGAATCTGGAATCGCGAATGACCTCGCGCGTGATTTCGCGGCCGACTTCGACAACGATGGGGAAGCGGAACCGGGAAGTCTGCAGGCATTCCTCGAGCGAGTTTCTCTGGTGGCCGATGCGGATCAGATTCCGGATGATGACACCGGTGTAGTGACGTTGATGACGCTACATACGGCTAAGGGCCTGGAGTTTCCGGTGGTATTTCTCATTGGCTGGGAAGACGGACTGTTCCCGCACCTGCGCGCCCTGGGCGATCCGAAGGAGCTGGCTGAAGAGCGACGTCTGGCCTATGTGGGTATTACCCGAGCTCGCAAGCAGCTGTATCTCACGCGCGCTGTGACTCGGTCCTCGTGGGGTTCGCCGCAGAATAATCCGCCTTCACGTTTCCTGGGGGAAGTCCCAAGCGACCTGATCGATTGGCTGCGCGAGGCTCCGGCTCGCAGCTGGGGCGCCGGTTCTGGTGGTTTTGGTTCTGGTGGCTACGGCGCGGGCAGCGCGTTTGGTCGTGGCCATGGTGCCTCGTCGGGCTTCGGTTCCAGCTCGGGCTTCGGCTCTGGTGGATCCTCTAACTCTGGTGCGTCATCCCGAAAGAAGAATCAGGTCTTGCACCTAGAGCCCGGTGACAAGGTTGTTCACGACAAGTACGGCTTAGGCACTGTGCTTGAGGTCCAAGGGGCCGCGCCCCGGGCAACTGCGATGATTGACTTTGGATCCGCAGGTAAGGTCCGCATGATGCTTATCGGCGGCGTGCCCATGGAGAAGTTGTAAAAGAACAACCACCGCCCGACTGGCCGTCCCTACCCGCGGCCGTGCACGTGCCACTATCGCGTGGAGGCTACTTAGGCTTCTTCGCTGTCACCCAGCAGTTGATGGTGGCATCTTGTACTTCGGTGCCGTTGGCATCGGTCAGCACGATGTGGACGGGAAAATCTACCCCACCAGTCTCCGGTGTGATGGTGGAGAAGTCCGGCAACTCAGCCTTGGCCACAGCCGTCAGGCCACCAACGGAGATGCGCTTGTAGTTCGTCGTCATGCCCTTTGGAACCCAGCGATGCGTTGTCGGTACGCTGGCCTCACAGAGCATGCCCATCGCGAATTCAGCGAGGTTACACGCAGCAATCGCATGCACGGACTTAATGTGATTACGCACGCCCCACCAAGCGGGCATGCGCGCTACCGCCAGTCCAGGCTGCATCGTCTCTAGCTTGGGACAGATTGTGCGGAAATATGGCGCCGTCAATGCGGCGGTTAAGGAAAATAGACGCTTGCCGACGACTGGAGTCGCAGCCAACTTCTTCCACATGCGGAATGTTTGAGTCTCTGCCATGTGCCAAGAGTAAAGCCCCAGTACCGGCGGCGATGCCGGTTTCTGAAAAATTTAATCAGGGGAGGCTTGCAGCCGCGGTCAAACAGGGGCCGGTGCACAGGTAGGGCCTTCGCAGAGCGGCCAGGCTTGCTCGTACCTGTGCCGATACCTGATTAGTTCAGGTTCAGACCACGCTGGATGAACCAGGTCACCGGGTCGACCGGAGTGGTGCCATCCGGGTGGATCTCGAAGTGGAGGTGCGTACCGGTGGAGAAGCCGCGGTTGCCCATACCGGCGATGACCTGACCAGCTCGGACAGCTTCTCCGACAGCAACGTAGATGGACTCGATGTGGCCGTAGACGGAAACAGAGCCGTCGTCATGGCGAACGCGAATCCACTGGCCGTAGCCCTGAGCCGGGCCTGCATCGATAACAGTGCCGTCCATGACGGACATGATTGGGGTGTTGGTGACGTTAGCCAGGTCGACACCGTAGTGGAAGGTTCCCCAGCGTGAGCCGAACGGTGAGGTCAGCAGCCCCACGGTCGGGATGGAGAGTTTCGGAGCGCGGGCAGCCTGGTCGCGAGCAACGCGCTCCTGGTTGTACTGCAACGCCGTAGCGAGGTGGTCGCTGAGGTTAGTGCTCGGATTGAAGGAGCTGGAGGCCAGCACCATCGGAGCGTTGTTCTTCGGCTGAGCAGCGCGGGTCTGAGTCGAAGCTGAGTTCTCCGGAGCCTTATTCTCGGTCTCAGCTGCGTGGGCGACCGCGTTGGAGGAAGCGATCGTCGATGCGGACAGTGCGACCAGTGCTGCGCGAGAAGTTGCGGAAACCTCTACCTTGCGGTGCTTTCCGCCTCCGCGACGAGCATTGAAAAACGTCACTTCAATCTCCCTGCCAACGAAACTCTTTGTAACCCAACTGTTATCTAACTTCTGCGATAATAACGGTTCGATATAGGGCAAGCAACTTGTTTTTAGAGAACTTGTTCGCTGATTCGTCAGTTTCAGTTCAATAGGGCCGTGCTGTGGCCGTGGGGCTGTTGTCTTGTATCACGGATCCGGTGAAGCGCAACCGGTGTGTTGCCAGGGGATTTATGGCGGATGCCCCTTAATCGAGGGGCTGGGTAGGGGGATCGGCAAGTAGTTTCCGGGTGAACTAAGGGTGTGGTCGCGGGGGTGGCAAAAAGTAACCCATCGGCGTTGACAAATGGAAACCAAAGGTGAAGCCACTTTGGGGGGGGAGGGGGCAAAAGGAGATCGGACTCAACGGATACCGTCCGTCCTGGGATCCGTACCTTCAAATTAGACTCTGCAATGCCTAAACAAAGAGGCGTTGTATGTATGGCACTATATGGCCATGGCTGTGACGCACCCTTGCGTGGCACCCTATCTATATAGGTGGGCAATCAGCTGTCAATGATTAGACGCGGGAAGGACGATGTCACTGTGAAAGGCGCGGATTCGCGGAGAGGTTCCTCCGGTAGCGATCGAAATCGGCGAAGCCGCACCGGTGCCGGTGGCAGCGGCGGGGGTTCCCGTAGCGTCCGCAGCGAGCGCACTGCCCGCGCATGGCAGAATACGCAGGCCGGTCAGACTGGCGGTGCGCGCAGCGTCGGTGCCGACAGCAATCGAGCCGCCACGACGAAGATGAAAGCGGGGGGCTCCGGAACGTCGTCACGCAAGGGGCGTCCCTCGGGGTTCCGTCGTTTCATTAACTCGCCTCGTACACGCCGGTTTGGGCTGTCTGTTGCCGGTTCTTACGGCGTCGTATTGCTGTTCATCATCTCGGTAGCTCTGATTGGCGTCATCGTCAGTGGCGCTGGAATGTCTCCGCTTCCAGCGAGTATCGCGTCGATGTGGATGATCTTTAACCTCGCGCCGTTCCGTTTTAACGGCACGACGCTGGGGCTCACACCAGCACTGCCCGCGGTGCTGATGGTGTTGTTCATCGCCTGGCGTGTACGCCGCGAAGTCGCTGACCGCATCAGCATCAAGGATGTCCGCGCGTTGGTCGGCGCGTATCTGGGCACGCCCATTGTTCTCACCATCATCGCGTGGCTCATGCTTTACGACGCGTCGAAGGTGTTTCCCCGCGTTCAGACCCCTAGTTTCGGCCTTGCGATTGCAGCCGCGCTGCTTGTAAATCTCGTGGCCTTGGTGCTGGGAATGGGGCAGCGGTTGCTGCGTGCACTACTGCTGCGCCGGAAGCTGCCGGAGTGGTTGCTCGGGTCGGCCCGTCTGGCGGGCAGCTACGTGGCATGGCTGTGGCTGGCCGGTGTTGTGGTGACACTCGTTTCGCTGATTTGGCATCGAGAGTTGCTGGCAGAGACATTTGCAATCACGGATACCGTCGGTGAAAGTGTTGCGGTCAGCGGCCTCTCGCTGCTGTACCTGCCAAATGTGGCCTTCGGTGCTGTCGGTGTGCTGGTGGGCGGAAAATCGACGTTTGGGCCAGCGGAGGCTGGGCTGTTCGCAGTGCACCCGGCTCAGCTGCCACCGCTGCCGATTTTGGCTGCCATGCCTCAGTCGCTGGTGCACTGGGCTTTCGGAGTGCTGATTGTGCTACCGCCAGCCGTTGCGGCTTGGCGCGTCGTGGCATTCCTGAAGAAATCTGCACCGAAGCAGCCCTACCTGGTCGTCGTTCTCGCTGCCGTGTGGTCGATCATCTTCCTCATGGGGCTGGCTTGGCTGCTCGGCGGTGAGGTTGGCATCTTTGGGTGGGCCGGTGCCTCCTGGTGGCTGACTGGACTGCTCGGCTCGATGTGGCTGGTTGTTCCGGGGGCCATCGTGGTTGTTGCGATGACCGGTGTGCCGTCACTTGGTAGGGACAAGGGAGTCTCGGAAGTGGCCGCCGAGAAGTTCCCGCCGAAGCCTGCGGGAGATGGAAACGGTCATGCTGAGGCTGAGGATGCCGGCGACGCCGATAAGTCCGACAATGACGGGAGCGGTTCGGAGGAGTCGGAGGAGATTGTCGACGGGGAAGTCGTAGCGACCTCCGAAGACGAAGCCGAGTCCGACACAGAGGAGGAATCAGAGTCCGGTGCTGAGTCTGAAGACACTTCAGAAGACGCTGAGGAATCGGACGACTCTGAAGAGGATTCAGAAAGCGCCGCAGGCGGAGAAGCATCGGGCGAAGTAGATGCGACCGACGAGGACGAATCCGATGAGGACACCGAAGACTCGGAGGAAGGCGGCGACGGGGAACCGTCGTCAAGCCAAAAGAGCTAAGCCAACTTAGGGGGAGCGGAATTTGGGGTCTCTGCCGGGCTGGGTAAGCTAAACGCCGTGACTGAAGCACAGCCCGTCGCAGAAATTTCGCACAATAATTCCTCCAGCAAGCAGCTCCGCATCGTAGTCCTGGCCTCTGGCCTGGGCTCCCTTTTGCAGTCGATGCTGGAACTGCTGGACGCTGAAAAGGTTCAGATTGTCGCGGTTGGTTCGGACAAGGATTGTCCGGCGCTGGAGAGGGCTCAAAACCTCAATATCCCAACTTTTCGGGTGCCTTTCGATGCTGAGGCAAAGAAGGACCGAGAAGGTTGGGATATTCGTGTTTTAGAGGCCGTGAACAGTTTTTCGCCGGATATCGTTGTCTCGGCGGGTTTCATGCGCATTCTGGGGCCATCATTTGTGGAGGCCTACAGCAATCGCATCATTAATACGCACCCAGCGCTGCTGCCGTCCTTCCCAGGGGCGCGTGCGGTACCGGATGCACTTGACTACGGGGTGAAGGTCACCGGCACGACCGTGCATATCGTTGATAATGGAGTGGACACCGGGCCGATTCTGGCGCAACAGCCAGTGGCCGTCGAGGACGACGACACGGTGGAGACCCTGCACGAACGAATCAAGGTTGTCGAACGCCGACTCCTGGTTGATGTATTGCACTCGATTGCCGATCACGGAATTGAGCGTGACGGACGAAAGGCTTATCTGAAATGACCAACGACAACACGCAGCGTAAACCGATCAAGCGCGCTCTGATTAGCGTCTACGACAAGACTGGGCTCGAGGAGCTGGCTCGCGACCTGCACGAGGCTGGCGTGGAAATCGTTTCCACCGGTTCCACGGCTGGCAAGATTGCTGCAGCTGGCGTGCCTGTGACCCCGGTTGAGGATCTCACTGGTTTCCCGGAGTGCCTCGAGGGCCGCGTGAAGACGCTGCACCCGCGTGTTCACGCCGGCATTCTGGCTGATACCCGCAAGGAAGACCACCTGGCTCAGCTGAAGGAGCTCGGTGTGGAGGCTTTCCAGCTCGTTGTCGTTAACCTGTACCCGTTCCGGGAGACCGTTGCCTCGGGCGCTTCCTACGACGAATGCGTGGAGCAGATCGACATTGGAGGCCCGTCGATGGTTCGCGCTGCGGCGAAGAACCACCCGTCGGTTGCCATCGTCGTCGACCCGGCTCGTTACGGCGATGTCGCTACCGCCGTGAAGGAAGGCGGCTTCACCCTCGAGCAGCGCCGTGAGTTCGCTCGCGACGCATTCCTGCACACCGCTGATTACGACGCAGCTGTGTCCAACTGGTTTGTTGAGCAGCTCGGTGGCGCTGAGGGATCCACTCCGACTCCGCTGCGCTACGGCGAGAACTCTCACCAGTCGGCAACTCTGACCCGCATTGGTACCAAGGGGCTGGCAAACGCCAAGCAGCTGAACGGCAAGGAGATGTCGTACAACAACTACCAGGATGCCGACGCCGCATGGCGTGCCGCCTGGGATCACGAGCGCCCGTGTGTGGCAATCATCAAGCACGCTAACCCGTGCGGCATCGCAGTCTCGGATGAGTCCATCGCCGCAGCTCACCGCGCAGCTCACGCATGTGACCCGATGTCCGCATTCGGCGGTGTCATTGCCGTCAACCGCGAGGTCTCCGTTGAGATGGCCGAACAGGTCAAGGACATCTTCACCGAGGTCATCGTCGCTCCGTCCTACGAAGACGGTGCCGTTGAGGTGCTGAAGGCCAAGAAGAATCTGCGTATTCTCGTCGCCGAGTACGAAGCACCGACCACCGAGAACAAGTTTATCTCGGGTGGTCTGCTCACCCAGGATCCGGATACTTACCAGGCAGAGGGTGATAAGCCGGAGAACTGGGAGCTGGCCACCGGCGAGGCATTGAATGCTGAAGAGCTGGCTGAGCTCGAGTTTGCATGGCGCTCCGTCCGCGCTGTGAAGTCCAACGCCATCCTGCTGTCCAAGAACAACGCCACCGTCGGCGTCGGCATGGGCCAGGTCAACCGCGTGGACTCCGCAAAGCTCGCCGTTGAGCGCGCAAATACGCTTGCCGACGGAGAAAACCGTACTCAGGGGGCCTACGCTGCGTCCGATGCCTTCTTCCCGTTCGCTGACGGTCTGCAGGTCCTGATTGATGCCGGTGTGAAGGCAGTTGTCCAGCCAGGTGGTTCCATCCGTGACGAAGAGGTCATAGCTGCTGCCAAGGAAGCTGGCGTCACCATGTACATGACAGGTACTCGTCACTTCTTCCACTAATTCCTTACTGGATTAGGGGCTAACCGCCGCGGTGCTAACTGTCACCTCGGCGGTTTTTCTCTACCCGGACGTGTGGGGACCTGTGGGCGAGGATGTGTGTCTGTTGTCGAGCCGTGGTCTATGTGAACACACGCTGAGGGCAGGCGCTGGTGATAATTATGCAGACGAAATGGCTCCAATGCGTTTAACATAAGGGCTTATGTCACGTAGAACCGAAGCGCGACGGCGTCGAGAAGCAGAGATTCTCTCCGCTGCTGCTGCGATCCTGGCCGACCGAGGGTTTCATCAGACTCGGTTGGAGGATGTTGGCTCCGCTGTCGGCATTTCTGGCCCAGCTCTTTACCGTTACTTCAGCGGCAAGGAAGAGCTGTTGGCGCAGATCCTCATCGATATTTCTATCCGACTTGTCGATGGTGCGCGAGCAGTTCTCGATCGAGCAAAGAGCAATGATTGGGAGCCAGAGGAGACTCTTCGGGGCCTCCTTGCGCATCACGTGCATTTTGCAGTCACGGAGCCCGATCGCATTCGTGTCCAAGAGCGCGAAGGGGGAAATCTGGCGCCAGAGCAGAGCGCAAAAGTGCGTTCCTTGCAGCGTCTTTACATGGTCTTATGGGTGGACGCTCTGCGTGAACTACAGCCCGAACTCACCTCCGACGAGGCGCAGCTTAAAGTCCAGCTCACCGCTGGGTTGATTAACTCTTCCAGGCATGTGCTCAAATGGGCGGGCCCCGAGGCGACAAGGGAAAATGCCTTTGAGATGGCCCTCGCTGCGCTGGGCATTAACAACCAATAATCCGTATTCATTCTTCTGCCGTCTGGCCTCACTGTGCTCAGCAGTGTGAGGTCAGGCGGCTTTGTTGTGCGGTGCAGGGCGCTCACATTCAGTTGAATTCACCCCCGAAACAGATTTCTAGGGGAAGCATAAATCTCTATTGGAAACATGTTGTGACCTCGGGGAGAGGTGTGTATTTCAAGCTGCATAAAAGACTTCCGGGGGTGAAAGTGTGGTCTAAGAAACAAAATTTGTTGTGAGGTGACTGGGGTCACATTAATCTTTTTGTCAAGAAAGTTAATAGTCATTAACGGAAAGTATTTCGCCCATGACTCACGCTCCAGCATTGACCAACCGACAGCGCCACGAAGAGCTCGTCGCAGAGCTCAAAGAGCTGCTTAGCACAACAGCACGCGGTGGTTCCGAACGTGCCCGTGCTCGCCATATTTCCCGCGGTAAGCTGCTGCCACGTCAGCGCATCAACCAACTGCTTGACCCCGGCAGCCCTTTCCTTGAGGTCGCACCGCTAGCGGCCCACGAAATGTATGGCGGCAAGGTTCCGGCTGCTGGCGTCATCGCCGGCATTGGCATCATCGAAGGTCGTCGCTGCCTGGTTGTAGCCAATGACGCAACCGTTTCCGGCGGAACGTACTACCCGTTGACTGTCAAGAAGCACCTGCGCGCACAGGAGATTGCCAGCCTTAACCACTTGCCGTGCATTTACCTGGTCGACTCCGGCGGGGCCATGCTTCTCAACCAGGATGAAGTTTTCCCTGATCGCGATCATTTCGGTCGCATTTTCTACAACCAGGCCAACCTTTCCGCTCGCGGGATTCCGCAGATTGCCGCCGTGATGGGATCCTGTACCGCCGGTGGCGCCTATGTGCCGGCGATGAGCGATGAAGCGGTCATTGTGAAAAACCAGGGCACCATCTTCCTGGCAGGCCCGCCACTGGTTAAGGCTGCAACTGGTGAAGATGTCACACCAGAGGAACTCGGTGGCGGCGAACTGCACTCCAAGACCTCCGGCGTTACTGACCACCTCGCGGTTAACGATGCCGACGCACTGCGTCGTGTCCGCGATATCGTCGCAACGCTCCCCAAGGACCCGGAAGTTCCGTGGGACACAGAATCCACCGTCTCGCCGACTCGCAACCAGACCGATCTTTACGATGTCGTCCCCGTCGATGCCAAAGTGCCTTACGACGTTCACGAGGTTATTGAAATTATTGTGGATGGAGGTCAATACCAGGAGTTTAAGGCCGAATTTGGTACGACCCTGGTCACTGCTTTCGCCCGCATCCACGGCCACCGCGTCGGCATTATCGCCAACAACGGCATTCTCTTCGCGGAATCTGCGCAGAAGGGCGCGCACTTCATCGAGCTGTGTGATCAGCGCGGCATCCCACTGGTATTCCTGCAGAACACCACGGGCTTCATGGTTGGTCGCGAATACGAGGCCGGCGGTATCGCAAAGCACGGCGCCAAGATGGTCAACGCCGTGGCTACCACCCGCGTGCCCAAGTTCACCGTAGTCATCGGTGGTGCCTTCGGCGCCGGCAACTACTCCATGTGCGGTCGCGCATATTCGCCGCGCTTCCTCTGGATGTGGCCGAATGCTCGCATTTCCGTCATGGGCGGTCCACAGGCGGCGATGACGCTGTCGACGGTTCGTCGCAACCAGATTGAACGCTCAGGTGAGAGCTGGTCGCAGGAAGAGCAGGAGGAGTTTGAAGCTCCGATCCGCGAGCAGTTTGAGCGCCAGTCGCACTGCTATTACTCATCGGCTCGCCTGTGGGATGACGGTGTCATCGATCCCGCAGATACCCGCCGAATTCTTGGCATGGCCCTCGATGTGGCAAGTGGCGCGCCCCTGGATGAACAGGGCTTCGGCGTCTTCCGCATGTAGTAACCAGCTAAAAACTCTCGACACCGCATTTTCTGGAAAGGAAACACAGGGCACATGACAGCGCACAACACGCAGCCCCACGCAGCTGGCGGCAGCCTGAGTACCGTATTGGTCGCAAACCGCGGGGAGATTGCCTGCCGCATTATTCGAACCCTTCGTGACAACGGAATTCGCTCCGTCGCGGTCTACTCGGATGCCGATGCCGACGCCCCTCACGTCCGCATGGCGGATATGGCCATCCACATTGGCCCATCTCCGGCACGTGAGTCCTACCTGGTTATCGACAAGATTATCGATGCCGCTCGCCGCTGCGACGCAGACGGAATCCACCCCGGTTACGGCTTTCTGTCTGAAAACGCAGACTTCGCGACCGCCTGTGAGGAAGCAGGTATTGAATTCATTGGCCCACCGGCCAGTGCCATCAACACCATGGGTGACAAAATCTCCGCCCGCGCTGCCGTCGAAGCCCGCGATGTTCCCACCGTGCCGGGTCTGTCTCGCCCCGGGCTTAGCGACGAGGACCTCATTGAGGCAGCCCCATCGATTGGCTTTCCGGTACTGATTAAGCCGTCGGCAGGCGGTGGCGGCAAGGGGATGCACCGCGTGGAAAACGCTGCTGACCTGCCGGCTGCGCTCGCGACGGCCCGTCGTGAAGCGGCGGGTGCCTTCGGCGATGACTCCCTGTTCATCGAGCACTTCGTCGACACCCCGCGGCATATCGAGGTGCAGATTCTCGCAGATAAACACGGCAATGTAATCCACTTGGGCGAGCGTGAGTGCTCGCTGCAGCGACGCCATCAGAAGGTCATCGAGGAAGCACCGAGCCCTCTGCTGGATGAGGAAACGCGCAGCGCAATTGGTGAAGCGGCCTGTGACGCGGCCCGCTCGGTCGGCTACGTCGGCGCGGGCACGGTGGAGTTCATTGTGCCGGCGAAGGACCCGTCGTCGTTCTTCTTCATGGAGATGAATACGCGCCTGCAGGTTGAGCACCCCGTGACTGAGCAGGTCACCGGCCTGGATCTGGTGGCGCTGCAGGTTGACATTGCCTCGGGACGCCCACTGCCGGTTGCTCAG
Organism: Corynebacterium sp. MSK012; assembly: GCF_030232435.1. Classification (NCBI taxonomy): domain Bacteria; kingdom Bacillati; phylum Actinomycetota; class Actinomycetes; order Mycobacteriales; family Corynebacteriaceae; genus Corynebacterium; species Corynebacterium sp. MSK012. Next base: position 140,367 of record NZ_JASPJU010000006.1, on the reverse strand, counting down.
GAAGATGTAACTCTCACCGGTCACTCGATTGAAGCTCGCGTGTATGCCGAAGACCCGGCGGCGGGATTCCTGCCCACCGGTGGCACGGTCACACGTGTCGTCGAGCCGAGCGGGGCGGGAATCCGGGTGGATTCCGGCATTGTCGACGGTTCCGAGGTCTCATCTCTCTATGACCCGATGTTGATGAAGATCATCTCCCATGGGGAAAACCGTGAGCAGGCGCTCGAGCGGTTGGACCGAGCGCTCGGAGACACCGTTGTCGCAGGTGTCGGAGTCAATATCGACTTTTGTCGCTACCTGCTGAACGTCCCCGAGGTTCGCGCCGGCGATCTTGATACCGGTCTGCTCGACCGCGTGGCGGAAGGCTTCGCCACCTCCGAAACACCGGACGATGTCTACCTCGCCGCTGCGATGGACTGGCTGACTTCCCGCTTTGAACAAGCCACCGACTCACCGTGGCTGACCCCGGATGGCTGGCGTGCCAGTGCGCCTGCCGCGCAGCGCATTCGCTTTGGGGCAGGGGAGGACTCGCGTCTGATCTCGATTGTGGGCACCCCGGCGAGTGCTGACGTCGTTGTCGGTGACGTAGTCGCAGGTCTGTCGGCCGAAGCGGAGAACGAAGATATCGACGTTCCAGAACCGCGAAATTACAAAGTTTCGGTCTTTCGCGACGGGGAACATCTGCGCATCGTCCGCGACGGAGTCGCACAGCACTTCCTGGTCGAGACCATCGACAATGCGGGGTCGGCGAACCACGAAGAGTACGTCGTCGCCGGTGCCCACGGCACCTGGGTATTGCCCCGCACCGAGGTAGTCACCACCGGCGCCGAAGCCGATGCCGGTGGTTCAGGGGTTATCCAAGCTCCGATGCCCGGCGCGATTATCGCGCTGGCGGTGGAGGAGGGAGCCCGCGTGGAAGCTGGTGAGGCTCTGTTGGTCATGGAGGCCATGAAGATGGAGCACACTCTCACTGCCGAAATTGCAGGTGAGGTTAGCTTCACCGTCGCGCCGGGCGATCAGGTCGCCGGTGACCAGCAGCTGGCCGTCATCACCGTGGCCGAAGCCGAGGAATAAAAACCCACACAAAACGCACCAATCAGGTCCCACACCAATCAGGTCCCACACTTACAAAATCTTTAAGGAGCACTCATCATGTCCGAAAGCACCAAGATTGCAACCGCCATCCTCGACGACGAATACGTGGAACTGCAGAAAGTAGTTCGCGAATTTGCCAACGAAGTTGTCGATCCGGTTTCCGCCGAGCATGACCGCAACCACACCTTCCCGTACGAGATTGTCTCGCAGATGGGAGAAATGGGCCTGTTCGGTCTGCCATTCCCTGAGGAAGTCGGTGGCATGGGCGGTGACTACCTGTCCTTCGGTATCGCCCTGGAGGAGCTAGCTAAAGTCGATCAGTCGGTCGCTATCACCCTGGAAGCTGGCGTTGGTTTGGGAGCCATGCCAATCTTCCATTTCGGCAATGACAAGCAGAAGGAGACCTACCTGCCCGAGCTGACTGCTGGTAAGAAGCTCGCTGGCTTTGGTCTCACCGAGCCGGATGCAGGCTCCGACGCCGGCGCCACCCGCACCACAGCCCGTGAAGACGGCGATGATTTCGTCATCAACGGCGCCAAGCAGTTCATCACCAACTCCGGCACGGATATTACTTCGCTGGTTACTGTCACCGCAGTCACCGGCCAGAAGGAAGATGGCAAGAAGGAGATTTCTACCATCATCGTGCCGAGTGGCACGGAGGGCTTTGTCGCGGAACCGGCTTACGACAAGGTCGGTTGGAATGCCTCCGACACCCACCCACTGACCTTCACCGATGTTCGCGTCCCGCAGGAGAACCTGCTGGGCACCCGTGGTCGCGGCTTCGCTAACTTCCTGTCCATCTTGGCCGAGGGGCGTGTCGCAATCGCAGCGCTTGCCACCGGTGCTGCGCAGGGTTGTGTTGATGAGTCGGTCCGCCACGCCAAGGAGCGCCACTCCATGGGCCGTGCGATTGGTGAGTACCAGGCCGTTTCCTTCAAGATCGCACGAATGGAAGCGCGTGCGCATGCCGCACGTATGGCGTGGTACGACGCAGCCGCAAAGATGGCCGCGGGCGCAGAGTTCCGTCGTGAAGCGTACATCGCCAAGATGATTGCCTCGGAGGCTGCGATGGACAACGCGCGCGACGCGACGCAGATTTTCGGCGGCTACGGGTTCATGAACGAGTACCGCGTGGCACGCCACTACCGCGACTCCAAGATCCTGGAGATCGGCGAGGGCACCACAGAAGTGCAGCTCATGCTGATCGCGCGCGGATTGGGGCTGTAAAAATGGCTGACAACAACGCAACCGAAGTCACCCACGACGTCGTCCAGCGCGGACTGTGGTTCGAAGAGTACGAGGTCGGCGCGCGCTACCTGCACCGTCCGGGGCGAACCGTCACTGAAACCGATGACGTCCTCTTCACGACGCTGACCATGAACACCCAGCCACTGCATCTGGATGCGCACTGGTCGAGCCAGCAGCCGGGATTCGGCGGCGAGCGTCTGGTCAACTCCATGTGGACGCTGTCGACGGTTGTCGGGCTGTCCGTCGGGCAGCTGACGCTCGGCACCATCGTCGCCAACCTCGGCTTCACCGAAGTGGCGTTTCCCGCACCGATGTTCCACGGCGACACCCTGTATGCAGAGACCGTCTGCCGTAACAAGCGTCGGTCCAAGTCTCGCCCCAACCAGGGCATTGTCGAGCTCGAGCACATCGGTCGCAATCAGGACGGCACGATCGTCTGCCGCGCCGTCCGGTCCACGCTCGTCCAATGCGCACCGACTTCGCTTGACGACGGCTCCGAGAACGCAGCTTCAGCGGGGAAGTGAGTGGCTCATGTCTACGCATAAATCCTGGCAGCCGCTGGGCCCTGCAATTCTGTTTGCGCCGGCAGACAGGCCGGAACGATTCGCTAAAGCTGCTGACCGTGCCGACATGGTGATTCTGGACCTGGAGGACGGCTGTCGCGCAGAAAACCGTGAGGCTGCCCGCGAGGATATCGCCTCCTGTGACCTCGACCCGGCCCGCACGATTGTGCGTGTCAATCCACCGGAGGTTGAGGACTACGCAGCGGATATTGACATGCTGCGTGGCACCGCTTTCCGCCAGGTGATGCTGCCCAAGGCTTCCTCGGCTCAGCAAGTGGATGAGTTGGTAGCGGCACTGGGGGAGAAGACCCAGGTCATTGCCCTTATTGAAACTCCGCTTGGGGTCATGCGCGCCGAAGAGCTGGCGCAGGCCGATGGTGTCGTTGCACTGTTCTGGGGCGCAGAGGACCTGGTGGCGGGATTGGCGGGAACGTCATCACGCTTTAGCGAAGCAGAGGCTGCACTCGCGCCGGGCCGTATCCATGCGGGTAGCTACCGCAGTGTGGCGGTACATACCCGCAGCCACGTTCACCTGGCTGCAGCGGCGCACGGTAAGGCCAGTCTGGATTCCATCTACGTCAATATCTCCGACGCAAATGGGCTAGCTGCGGAGGCCGCAGATGCCGCTGCGTTGGGATTTGCCGCCACCGTCTGTATCCACCCCGGTCAGGTCCCGACAATCCGCAAGGCTTACCGCCCCAGCGACGAGGAGATTGATTGGGCGCGTCGGCTCTTGGCGGAAGCGGAAAAGAACACCGGTGCCTTCAGCTTTGACGGCCAGATGGTGGATGCGCCGCTCTTCCGTCAAGCAGAAGCCATTGCTCGGCGAGCTGCTGTAACCGGTTAGTCCCACGGCCGGTAACGACCACTGATTTATCCCCCTAAAGAACACATTTTCCTCTCACACACTCCGCACTCTGCGGAGTCACTTAAACCAAGGAGATCTCCCCATGACCGCGACATTGAAGAACCACGCAGAACAGCGCACTGCTGATCCTTCGAAGCTGCCGGAGGGCTTCACCACTGTGCCGGCACCATACGGCAAGGATGTTGTCGATGCCGATGGCAACAAGATGAGCCACGTGTTCGGCGCCGGTGTCGAGCAAGGCGCCGCTCCACTTCGCGATGAGACCCTCGGTGAGAACCTGCGTGCGATTGTGGAGAAATTTCCTTCCCGCGACGCCGTCGTTGACGTCTACGCGGATGTCTCCTTTACCTTTGAGCGTTTCTATAACCGGGTTCTGCGCCTGGCCAGCGCTTTCATCCGGGAGGGCTACCGTCCAGGAGACCGCATCGGCATTTGGTCCACCAACCGCTGGGAGTGGACCGTGGTGCAGTACGCCTGCCACCACATCGGCCTGGTGCTGGTCAACATCAACCCGGCTTACCGCCAGCACGAACTGAACTACGTGCTGGAAAAGGCAGGTGTGCGTATGGTGTTTGCCGCTCGCCGCTACAAGGACTCCGATTACCGAACCATGCTGATTGAGGCCTCCAAGCAGCGCGGTGTGCGCTTGGACAAGGTCATTTACTTCGGTTCGTCCGAATGGTACGAGCACATGCACAGCGAAATCGACGACCTGAGCGAGTACACCTCCCAGCTGAAGCCGGATGATCCAATCAACATCCAGTTCACCTCGGGCACGACAGGCTTTCCCAAGGGCGCTACGCTAACGCACCGCAACCTGCTGAACAATGGATACTTCATCGGTGAGCTGTTGGGCTACACCGAGACCGACCGCATCTGTGTGCCGGTGCCGTTCTTCCACACCTTCGGCATGGTGATTGGCACCTTCGCCGCCTTCACCCACGGTGCCGCTATTGTCATCCCGGCCCCGTCGTTTAAGGCGCGTGAAACACTCAAGGCTGTGCACTCGGCCAAGGCCACCAGCCTCTACGGCGTGCCGACGATGTTCATCAATGAGCTTGAAGAAGCTCATGATCAGGAGGAATACGGATCCCCCTACGACCTGTCGCTCCTGCGCACAGGAGTGATGGCAGGTACCTCGTGCCCGTCGAAGACCATGCGTGATGTGATGGATAAACTCAATATGCGCGAGATTGCCATCTGTTACGGCATGACGGAGACCTCGCCGGTGTCCTTCCAGACCCGCGCAGATTCTCCTCTGGAAAAGCGCGTCAACACCGTCGGCCAGATTATGCCGCACTTGGAAGCCCGCATCATTTGTGAAGAAACGGGTGAGACGCTGCCGCGAGGCGAACAGGGCGAGGTTGTCGTTCGCGGTTACTCCGTTATGAAGGAGTACTGGGAGCACCCGGAAAAGACCGCCGAGGCCATCGACGCCGACGGTTGGATGCACACCGGCGACTTGGGTGTGCTTGACGACGAGGGCTACCTGTCCATCACCGGACGTATTAAGGACATGCTCATCCGTGGCGGTGAGAACATCTACCCGCGCGAAATTGAAGAGTTCCTGTTCACCCACCCGGCTGTCGTCGATGCGCAGGTCATCGGTGTGCCGGATGACAAGTACGGCGAAGAGATTATGGCATGGGTAATTCTGCACGACGATGTGGAAGACTTCACCGCTGACGATGTGGCGGCCTTTGCCCACGGCAAGCTGTCGCGTCACAAGATTCCGCGCTACGTCCACGTCGTCGAGGAGTTCCCGATGACCGCGTCGGGCAAGGTCCGCAAGGTCGAGATGCGTGAGATGGCTCCGCGAATCCTGGGCTGGGTGTAGAAGAATGTCAAAAACAACTGATCAGACCGGCCGTGAGCTTGTCGCAGGCCTTGTCACTGATGGAATGACCCTGGCAGTTGGCGGCTTTGGCCTGTGTGGTGTGCCATATACCCTCATCGAAGGCGTGCGCGACTCCGGGGCAAAAGACCTCACCATCGTGTCCAACAACATGGGCATTGACGGTACTGGGCTCGGCATTCTGTTGGAGAACAAACAGGTGGCAAAGGTAGTGGCCTCCTACGTCGGCGAGAACAAGGAGTTTGCCCGCCAGTACCTCGAAGGAGAAATCGAGGTGGAGTTCACCCCTCAGGGAACTCTGGCTGAGCGGCTTCGCGCAGGGGGCGCAGGTATTCCGGCGTTCTACACCGCAACCGGCGTCGGCACGCTCGTTGCAGAGGGCAAGCCCCACGCCGACTTCGACGGGCAGACCTACGTGCAGGAGCGTGGCATCGTTGCCGACATTGGCCTGGTGCACGCCTACCACGGCGATATCGACGGCAACCTTGTCTATCGCCGGACCGCGCAGAACTTCAACCCACTGTGTGCAGCATCCGGCAGGGTGACCGTTGCGGAGGTGGAGCACTTGCTTGGCCGCGGTGAGATCGACCCGGATCTGGTGATGACTCCGGGTGTGCATATCCAGCACATCGTCCGCGGTGACGGCCGCGAGAAGCTCATTGAAAAGCGCACAACTCGGCAACGCAATACCGATTCCAGCCACGATGCCGGTGACGCGGCAGCAGGGGAGGAGATTTAAATGGCACCTGCGAAGACAATTATGGACAAGGGCTGGAGCCGTGACGAGATGGCACAGCAGGCCGCCGAAGAGCTGCGCGATGGCGACTATGTGAATCTGGGTATCGGCATTCCGACACTGGTGGCAAACCATATTCCCGAAGGTGTGCGTGTTCTGCTGCAGAGTGAAAACGGAATTTTGGGAATGGGCGCCTTCCCATATGAAGGTGAAGAGGACGCCGACCTTATCAATGCGGGTAAGCAGACCGTGACATTGGTGCCGGGCGCGGCAATCTTCGACTCCGCCACCAGCTTCGGCATGATTCGCGGCGGTGCTGTGAAAATGGCCGTGTTGGGCGCAATGGAGGTTAGCCAGTGCGGTGACCTGGCCAACTGGATGATTCCGGGAAAGATGGTAAAGGGCATGGGCGGCGCGATGGACTTAGTCGCTGGTACCCCTCGAGTGGTGGTTTTGACCGATCACGTTTCCAAAGATGGCAAACCAAAATTGGTAAAAGCCTGCGAACTGCCCCTCACAGGTGCAAAAGTAGTGAAAAGGATTATTAGCAACCTGGGAAGCTTCGATGTCGCTGATGATCACCTGGTGCTACGCAGGCTGGCACCTGGAGTGACGCTAGCCGATATCGAGGCCAACACCGAAGCCGCATACGTGGTTGACCTCGAGAATTAAATACGCAGCAATCATGGTCAGTCCACACTCATCAGATTTGACTTAGGAGAATCCATCCATGAGTAACCTTCCAGCTCCCAGCCCGAATGATGTCGTTATCCTCGCCGGTGCCCGCACCCCGCAGGGCAAGCTGCTCGGCCAGCTGGCACCGCTTACTTCCGTCGAACTCGGCGCACATGCTGTCAAGCACGCTGTCCAGCGTTCCGGCGTTGCCCCGGAAGAGGTTCAGCACGTCGTTCTGGGCCAGGTGATTCTCGCAGGCGCTGGCCAGAACCCGGCCCGACAGGTCGCCATTAAGGCAGGTCTGCCATGGAATACGACCGCTGAGATCGTTAACAAAGTCTGCCTCTCGGGCCTAAACGCGGTCATTCACGCTGCTCGCCTGATTCGTCTCGGTGACGCAGACGTCGTTGTTGCAGGTGGTCAGGAGTCCATGACGCACGCTCCGCACGTTGCACGCGGTGTTCGTCAGGGCAAGTCCTTCGGTGCGCTGAAGCTGGAGGACACCTTGGAGCGCGACGGTCTGGTCGACTCCTTCGATGGTGTGTCCATGGGTACGCTTACCGACGGTCCGAACAGCGACCTCGGCATTAGCCGCGAGCAGCAGGACGAAGTTGCGGCCGCTTCTCACCAGCGTGCAGCCAAGGCGCAGGAAGACGGCATTTTCGCGCAGGAAATCGCTCCAATCGAGATTCCGCAGCGCAAGGGTGACCCGGTAGTTGTTGACACCGACCAGGGCATTCGCCCGGAGACCACTGTGGAGACCCTGGCTAAGCTGCGTCCGGTCTTCCTGAAGGAAAACGGCACCATCACTGCCGGTAACTCCTCGCCGATTTCCGACGGTGCCGCAGCAGTTGTGCTGGCATCGCGTGCCTACGCAGAGAAGCACGGCCTAGACTACCTCGCAGTTGTGGGCAAGGCCGGCCAGACCGCAGGTCCGGATAACTCCCTGCACGCTCAGCCGGCGGACTCTTTGAAGGAGGCTCTGCGTCGCGCTGAGTGGGACGCGCAGGAGCTTGACTTCATCGAGATCAACGAGGCATTTGGTGCGGTGGCCGTCAAGTCCCTGCGTGAGCTGGACTACCCGCTGGAAAAGACCAACATCCACGGTGGCGCGATTGCCCTCGGCCACCCGATTGGCTGCTCCGGTGCCCGCCTGACTCTGACCGCTGCAATGGAGCTGAACCGTCGCGGTTCGGGTCGCGCTGGTGTGTCCCTGTGTGGTGGCGGCGGCCAGGGCGACGCGCTGCTGCTGTACCGCGACTAATCGCATAGGTTAAAAACTCAGCAAACCCGCGTGGTGGTTTCCACTCTATGGACCCCACAACGCGGGTTTTGTTGTCTCCTGGGGGAGCCTGCGCGAAGGTGATTCGAGTTTTCAATTAGGTTAGGAGCTATGACAGGCTTTAGCTCCCTCGATGGTGAACAGACCTTCCCTTGGCTTCCCTCTGGCCCGGCGCTACTCTTCGCCCCGGCTGACCGTCCGGAACGTTTCCAGAAAGCTGCTGAACGATCGGACATGGTCATTATTGACCTGGAGGATGGCGCTGCCGTTGACAATCACGAGCAGGCACGTGCGAACATCATCAACAATCCGCTCGACCCGGAGGTGACTATTCTTCGGATTACCGGTCCTGGGACTCCGACCTTCGCGGAGGATGTCGCCTTTGCCCGTACATGTGACTACGACATCGTCATGGTGCCCAAGATTCGAGACTCCATTCCCGCAGAGCTCGAAGGGTTGAAGATCATCGCGATGATTGAAACCCCGCAGGCCATGATTAATATCCAGCAGATTGCCACGCACCCGGACGTTGTGGGTCTGTTCTGGGGTGCCGAAGACCTGACCGCCGAACTCGGTGGGGCGTCCTCGCGTCAGAGTGTGGATGAAAACCCTCGCCGCCACTACCGCGATCCGCAGCGATTGGCTCGTGCACTCGTTCAGGTGCATGCAGCTGCAGCGGGTATTGCCGCCATTGATGCCGTTCATACTGACTTTCGCGATGAGCGCGGCCAGTACCTAGAGGCTCTCGATGCCGTGGGCTGTGGTTTCCTGGCTACGGCCTGCATCCACCCGGCGATGGTGCCGCCGGTGCGCAAGGCATATAAGCCGTCGGAAGCAACGCTCGCCCGCGCCCGGAAGATTATCGATCACGCAGGTACGCACACTGGCGCCTTTCAGCTCGATGGCGAGATGATTGACGCGCCCGTCGTAAAGCAGGCGGTGGCAGCGCTCGCGCGTGCGGGAATGACGGAGTAACTAGCGGCGGGATTTCGCCAGGTTCTCGGTGACCTTCCGATCGATGCGGCCGAAGTTGTAGTACGCCGCACACGCGCCTTCGGGGGAGACCATGCAGGTGCCGATGGGGGTCGCCGGGGTGCAGGCGGTGCCGAAGACCGCGCACTGCCAGGGCTTGATGTGGCCGGTGAGCACAGAGCCGCATTCGCAGGTCACGGGATCTGGGATACGGCGCCCCGGCACCTGGAAACGGCGCTCGGCGTCGAATACCGCGTATTCCTCAGAGATGCCGAGGCCGGAGTTTTCAATCCAGCCGAGGCCACGCCACTCGAAGGTGTCGCGGAGGGAAAAGACGCGGTCCATAAGTTTCTGCGCGGTGGTGTTGCCGGAGGAGCGAACGACGCGCGCGTACTGGTTGTCCACCCGCGACTTACCGGCAGCAACGTCGCCGCTGACGAATTGATCTAGCAGCATGACGACGGCCTGGAGCACATCCAATGGCTCAAAACCGGTGACCGCCACTGGCAGATTGAACTCGCGCGGCAGGAACTCGAAAGCGTCCGTGCCGGTGGTGGTGGCCACGTGGCCTGGGCCGATAAACCCATCAACCTTGGTTTCGCCGCCGTTGACGATGGCGCGCAGCGGCGGCTCGATAAGTACGTGGTTGGAAAACACGGAGAAGTTTTCCACGCCCTGCCGGCGTGCGGCCTCAACGGTCACGGCAGTCGACGGGGCGGTGGTCTCGAACCCGACGGCGAAGAAAACGACCTGCTTATCGGGGTTGTCGGTGGCAATTTTCAGCGCGTCGAGAGGCGAGTAGACAAAGCGTACATCGGCGCCGCGCGCACGTGCCTGCATCAGCGACGTTTCGGACCCCGGCACGCGCATCATGTCGCCGAAGGTCGTGAAAATGACGTCTTCCTGCTGTGCCAGCCAGATGGCATCGTCGACGCGCCCCATGGGGATGACACAGACGGGGCAGCCGGGTCCGTGAATCAGCTCGATGTTCTCCGGTAGGAGGTTTTCCAAGCCGTAGCGGTAAATGGTGTGCGTGTGCCCGCCACAGACTTCCATCAGTGCGATGGGCTTTTCCAGCTTGGTGGCCTCGCGTTCGATGCGTGCGAGCAGCTTCTTCGCAGCGGCGGGATCGCGGAATTCGTCAACGTATTTCATGGTGCCGTCCAGCCCCCTTAGTTGATCTGTGACGATGAGAAGGATTCCAGCTCATCCTCGTAAGCGTCGCCACCTAGCTGTTTGATTTGCTGGAGCGAGAGCCTGGCCTCTTCCTCGTCGATCTTGCTCATGGCGAAACCGACATGTACGAGAACCCAATCACCGGCGGTGAGGCTCTCGTCAATAAGTAAATCGGTGGAAATCATGCGTGCGACGCCACCAATTTCCACTGTTGCACGGGCAGCATCGTGGACTTCCGTGATGACGGCGGGGACACCAAGACACATACGCTTCTCCTCGTTTGCAATACTTATCGAGACTACCATCAGGAGCAGCGAGCCTCGTTTTCGAAGGACGAGTGACGCAAGCAGTTTTGTCCGCCAGCAGCTGTGAAGTTAGGGATAGTGAGCATGCAGCCGAAGAATCGTCTGAACACCAACGAAGCCAAGGTAAACACCAATATTGGTCGCGTTCGGGCACGTCCGTTCAGGCTTCTCGACGACTACGTCACCCTGCAACACGGCTCCGGCGGAAAGGCATCCGCAGCTCTGGTTGAACAGGTCTTTTTCGATGCCTATGGCAATGAAATTTTAGGGCAGGGTGGCGACTCCGGGCTCTTCGCTGCCGATGCCGTCGTCAAGGCTGCGACAGCTTCTGCACATGGCGGGGCGCGTTTGGCAATGTCCACTGACTCCTACGTGGTCAATCCCATCGAGTTCCCGGGCGGCAACATCGGCGATTTGGCCGTCAACGGCACGATCAACGATCTGGCGGTAGCCGGAGCCAGGCCGCTGGCGCTGACCGCATCGTTCATCCTGGAAGAGGGGCTGGAGATCGCGACTCTCCGTCGCATCGTGGCGAGTATGCGCACCGCTGCCGATGCCGCAGGGGTGAGCATCGTCGCCGGCGACACCAAGGTTGTGCCGAAGGGCGCAGGTGACCAGGTCTACATCACCACGGCCGGGGTGGGCGTGGTCCGCGGCGACTACGCCGGTGCCGCTACGAAAGGATCTGTCTACGCAAACATCGAGGCCGGAGACCGCATCCTCGTCTCCGGTCCAATCGCCGATCACGGCATGGCCGTCATGCTCGCCCGCGGCGACTTGGCTCTGGCCGCGCCTATCGAGTCCGATACCCGTGCCGTCAACGGCCTGGTCGAGGCACTACTTGAAGCTGCCCCCGGCACTCGCTGGATGCGCGATGCCACTCGTGGCGGCCTCGGCACGGTCGCCAACGAGCTCGCCCGTGGCACCGGTTTTGGTGTCGTGCTTGACGACGAATCCATTGCGGTTCGTGAAATGACCCGTGGCGCCTGTGACATGCTCGGCATCGATCCGCTCTACGTCGCCAATGAAGGCACCTTCGTCGCCGTTGTCCCGGCTGAGCAATCCGAGGCAGCGCTCAGTGCGCTCCACGCAGCCGGGGCTTCCGAGGCTCGTGATATCGGCTCCATCGAGGACGAGCCCGCCGCTTCCGTGGTGCTGGTCACCGGATTCGGTGGCACCCGCATGGTGGACATGTTGGTCGGCGACCCGCTGCCGCGCATCTGCTAGACATCCATGCCGGTTGCCGCCAGCAGGCGACCGGCCACCGCCTGGCCAAGACTCAAGCCGCCATCGCCCGGCGGCACGATTTGATGCTGCAACAGAGTAAAGCCCTCAGCTGTAACTTCGCGCTGCAGCAACTCCATCAACAGCGCATTGTTCGCGCAACCCCCGCTGACACCGACAACATCGGTTCCAGCTTCCTCCGCCGCCTGCACCAATCGCTTGCCGACGACGCCCGCAACCCCACTGTGAAACAAGAATGCGGCCTGCTCAGCGTCAGGCGATGCTGCCGCCTCTCGAATGACGTCCTGGAGGGGCACCGGCTTCGTCTCTGAACTGATCGCTCCGAGCGCTTCCGCATGTGACCTCACGTAGCGAGTCGCCACTGCCTCCAACTCCATGGCCGCTTGCGCCTCGTAGCTGATGGCCGCGCCACCGCGCCAGCGAGGCAGCAGCAGAGCTGCGGCGGCATCGAATATGCGGCCTAGAGACGAAGTTTGCACGGTGCCAATTCCCGTCGCCAGCTGGCTTTTGACCAGGGCTACTTCGTGTTCGTTGGAGAGGTTGCGTAGGAGACGGTCGTCGTCAAGCTCCCACTCGTGCGCGAGACCGAGGGCTAGCCGCCACGGATGCGTGACGGCACGATCGCCGCCTACCAATGGGAAAGAGGGGCAGTGCCAGGTGCGTTCCCAGCCTGCGGAATCTCGACTGAGCGTGAGGATCTCGCCGCCCCAGATGGAACCATCAGTGCCATAGCCGGTGCCGTCGAGGGTAGCGACGACTGCGTGACCGGCACTGGGGGAAAGGAGGCGGTGTTCGGCGAGTAGGGAGAGCGCGTGGGCGAAGTGGTGTTGAACCGAGAGCAGCTCGATGTCGTGCTCGGCAGCGAAGCATTCGGCGAAGGCGGTAGTGGCGTAGCCCGGGTGAAGGTCGCAGACGACAAAATCCGGGGTCGCGTCACGCATGGAAAGGAGCTGATCAACTGCTCTCTGGTAGGCCTTCTGACTGGCCCACGAACCCATGTCACCAATGTGTGCGGAGACGTGAACGAGGTCCCCATGCGCGATCGCGAAAGTGTTCTTCAGCTCCCCGCCAGTCGCGAAAATGGTGGGTTGCGACGTACTACGGGCGCTGGTGCCGGTGCTAGTGCCCGTGTGGCTACGAGAATCGGTGGCCGTGATTGAAACGGGGATGGGAGCGAAGCCACGGGACCGGCGCGATGGGGCGGTGCCGATGAAAACCGAATCTTCAACGGGGACGTGGATTTCGCGGTCGTGGAGGATGAAAGCGTCGGCGATGTGACCGAGCTTCTTCAGCGCGTCGGCATTGTCGGTGCACACGGGCTCGCCACTGAGGTTGCCGCTGGTGACCACGAGCGGGCGATCGCAAAGCAACAGGTGAATGCCTGAGTATGGAAGCATAATGCCGAAGCTGTCGAGGCCAGGGGCGATGAGATCGGAAAGCGGCCCCGACCGCTGCTTCGGTGCAATCACAATCGGTGCCTCAGAGGAGTCGAGGAAACGCTTCTCCTGCTCAGTTAACTCAACCAGTTGGGCAGCGGTGTCAACAGTGGGAGCCATTACCGCCAGCGGTTTGTCGGGTCGACGCTTGCGCATCCGTAGTTTCTCGCAGGCAGCGTCGTTGGCGGCATCGCAGACCAGGTGAAAACCACCAATACCTTTGACGGCGAGCAGGGCGCCGTCGTCAAGCAGCGCGTGTGCGCGACGAAAGAGTGCGAGAACCTCCTCGCGGGAGGTAGCGGTGATGGTGCCGCCTGCATCGTGCCAGCTCAGATGCGGTCCGCAGTCGAAACAGCTGATTGGCTGGGCGTGATAGCGGCGATCGGTCGGGTCGGTGTATTCGCGCTCACACGGGGTGCACATCGGAAAGGCCGCCATAGTGGTGCGCGGGCGGTCGTAGGGCAGTTCAGTGATGATGGACAGACGCGGCCCGCAGTTGGTGCAAGAAATGAAAGGGTAGAGGTAGCGCGGGTTGGTAGGGTCGAAAAACTCACGGCGGCAGTCCGGGCACAGTGCGGTGTCGGGCGGAAGCAGCGCGCGGCCGGGGTAGCTGTGGCGAGAGGACACGATGGTGAACTCGCGCTCATGGCCCAGCGCAGCGATGTGCTCGGCGGAGTGATTGATGATGCGGGCAAGCGCCGGCAGTTCGGTGAAAAGCTGGCTGCGGAAGGCAGCGAGGGCGTCCGACGCGCCTTCTACCTCGATGAATACGCCTTGCTCATCATTGCCGCAGAAGCCGACGAGACCCGCGCGCCGGGCGATGGTGGCCACAAAAGGGCGGAATCCGACCCCCTGGACGATTCCTTCGATACGCCAGCGAATGCGTTGAATGCCCGTGCCCATCCCCGCCCCGGTCGTGCCTGCCTTTTCCATGCGTTCAACTTTACGTAAGCGACTCGGGTCCGTTCGCACTGCTACTTTGGAGATTGTGCACGAAGTAGCGTTGAGCATGCAGTTGGCGAAGGTTGTCACGAGAGCAGCCGAAGGTCGAACTGTACGCACTGTGCACCTGCGGATAGGCGCTCTGCGTCAGGTTGTTCCAGAAACCCTTTCATACGCGTGGGATTTCGTCAGTCGCGATACCGGTTTGGGGCACGCGGAGTTGGAGATCGACTGGGTGCCTGCCGTTGTCGAATGCGCGCACGGCCATCGCGAACAGGTCGGGCCACTCGACGGTCTGCTGTGCCCCACGTGCGGAGAGCCCGGACGCGTAATCTCGGGGGAAGAGTTCACAATCGTCGACATCGACGTCGACACGCACAAGTAGGAAAGACGGTTTTATCATGGGACGTTTCCACCGGCATGACGGCGATGACGCACACCACCATCACCACCATCATCATGACCACGACCATGACCACCATCACGGCCATGACCACGTTCATCTCGCCGATCCCGATGACACTAGCCACGGCGACCATTCGGGTTATGAAACCGGCGTGGAACGCGTGACCATCCTCGAGGACATCTTCAGCGAAAACGACCATCGCGCGGAGCATAATCGCGAGCTGCTTGCTGAGCATGGCGTGGAAGCCATCAACCTGATGAGCTCCCCGGGTTCAGGCAAGACTGCGCTGTTGGAGAAGACACTGGCGGCTGCGCAGGGAAAGCTGCGCGTCGGCATTATCGAGGGTGATATTGAGACGGCTCTCGATGCCGACCGCCTGGAG
The DNA here is from genome assembly GCF_030232435.1 of Corynebacterium sp. MSK012. NCBI lineage: Bacteria > Bacillati > Actinomycetota > Actinomycetes > Mycobacteriales > Corynebacteriaceae > Corynebacterium > Corynebacterium sp. MSK012. Next base: position 125,181 of record NZ_JASPJU010000006.1, on the reverse strand, counting down.
GGTTATGGGGCACAGATTTCGCTGCTGAACACGGGCAACGGATTCGGTGGTGAATGCCACTTGGACGCCCCGATGGTCTCCCGCGCGCTCGAGGGGCTGGATCTGTCCACGCTTGACCTGGTCATGATTGAAAATGTGGGAAACCTTGTCTGTCCGGCTGAGTTTGAGGTCGGTGAGACTCGCAAGGCAATGGTCTACTCCATCACCGAGGGGGAGGATAAGCCGGTCAAGTACCCGGTGATGTTCCGCTCTGTACAGGTGGTGGTTATCAACAAGATGGACCTTGCCCCGTACCTTGACTTCGACATGGAGCTCTTCCGCGCCAACCTGGAAAAGGTCAATCCAGGCGTGAAGGTGATTGAGGTCTCCGCTAAGACCGGGGAGGGCATCGACGAATGGCTCCGTTGGGTCAACCCTGCGCTGGTTGATTAAGCGCGCGCCGGGGGCCGTCGTGAAGCAATGGGGGCGTCACAGCATGCTTGACGACGGCCCCGTTACCCCCCCCTCGCTTCGCTCCACCTTAGTGGGGGATAGGTGATATCCCGCTGTAATCTGCGGCGGTTTTTCACGTTCACTACCTGTACCTGGAGCTATATTTACGCAACATTTATCTTGCATATTATTTTGTTATAACCGCAGCGCAGCACCATTATTCAGGTTGTTCTTAGGTCGCTATACTTGGCCATGTATAGGCAATGGGCCTTGGTAGTTGTAAAACCTCGAAACCAATATTCCTAATAACTAAGCAGAAGGCGCAGCGAAAAAATGATTAGTGGCGCGAATTGGCAGGAAGGGACCCTCGGCGAAAACCTCGCTAGAGCTGGTGTCTCACGGCGCAGTTTCATGAAGTTTTGTGGCACTATGGCGGCAATTTTTGCCGCCGGAACTCCGAATGTCGGTGAGGCTGCGGCGCAGTCACTGACTCCCTCGGCGGAGGAAATCGCAGATAAGCTCTCGGCTGTAAAGAAGCCGAAGGTGGCTTGGCTGCAGTTGCAGGAATGTACCGGATGTATGGAATCCGTATTGCGTTCCGGAGGCACCACTGCTGAAGATGTGGTGCTGAACCTGGTTTCGATGGACTACAACGAGCTGCTCATGGCACCGTCCGGGCATGCGGCTGAAAAGGCTTTGGACGACATGAATGCCGAGGATCACATTCTGGTGGTCAATGGCTCGATTCCGACCGGCGAGAACGGTGCGTACTGCACCATTGGCGGTAAGTCGGCAGAACAGGTGCTGCTCGAGGCTGCTGAGAAGGCCACGGCAATCCTGGCCGTTGGTGCCTGCGCAGTCTGGGGTTCTGTCCAGGCTGCTAAGCCGAATCCGACCGGTGCCAAGGGTGTCGATGAGATTATCAAGGACAAGCCGGTGATTAACGTCTCTGGTTGTCCGCCGATTGGTGAGGTGATTACGGCCACCCTGACGTACGTACTCACTTATGGCAAGACACCGGAGGTCGACGCTGAGGGGCGGCCAAAGTTTGCCTATGACCAGCGTATTCACGACTCCTGCCCGCGTCGCGCGCATTACGATGCCGGTCAGTTCGTGAAAACCTTCGACGACGAAGGCGCACGAAACGGCTGGTGCCTTTACGAGGTCGGCTGTAAGGGGCCATCCACGTTTAGCCCATGCCCAATCGTGCAGTGGAACCTTAAGTCCGGTTGGCCAATTGGTGCTGGTCACCCATGTATTGGCTGTACTGAGAAGGACTTCTTCGACCAGTTCACTCCGTTCTACGACAAGCTGCCGGGAATCCCGGGTATTGGAGTGGAGTCCAGCGTGAACACGGTCGGCGTTGGACTGCTGGCTGCCACTGCCGCAGGTGCCGCGGTCCATGGCGGACTCACACTGGTGAAGGAACTGAAGATAAGGCGCTCCAACGGCGAAGAAAAGGTGTTGGCTGCGTTTGGTGGTGTGGAAGGCCGGAAGCCACCGATGGTCGACCTTCCTTCAAACGCACCAGGCACGCAGAGCGAGACAGCATCCGATTCGAAGGACAACTAAGGGGGCATAGGACATGGCTACGGAAAAAGTTGTAATCGACCCGATTACCCGAATCGAGGGACACCTTCGCATTGAGCTGGAACGCGAGGGAGACCAGATCAAAACCGCGTGGAGTGAGACTACTCAGTTCCGCGGTATCGAAACCATTGTGAAAAACCGCGATCCTCGCGATGTCTGGGCATTCGTTGGTCGTATCTGTGGTGTGTGCACGGGTACTCACTCGGTGGCGTCCATTGCCGCTGTCGAAGATGCCATTGGCTCGACACCGCCCCCGCAGGCACGTCGTATTCGCGACCTGGTGATTGGCTCGCAGGAGATTCACGACCACGTCGTGCACTTCTACCATCTTCACGGTCTGGACTGGATTGATGTCACGAAGGCTCTCGAGGCAGATCCGAAGAAGACCGTTGAGTTCGCGCAGTCGATCGGCTCGACGTGGAAGGGCAACAACGAAGAAACCTTCGCCCGGGTCAAGGAGACCGTGCAGGGCATTGTGGACTCCGGCCAGCTGTCCATCTTCACCGGCGGCTACTGGGGACATGAGGACTACCGCTTGCCGCCTGAGGCCAACCTGATGGCAGTGTCGCACTACCTCGACGCCTTGGCTTTCCAGCGCTCTATCATCCGCATTAACACCGTCTTCGGCGGTAAGAATCCACACCCGAACTTCCTGGTCGGAGGCATGGCGTGCTCCATCGACCCGGAACGCTCTGAGACGGTCAACCAAGTCGGCATTGATCAGATCAAGTCCTGGATCGACGAGATTGTGGAGTTCGTCAATGACTGCTTCTACCCAGATGCAGTCGCCATCATGAGCGTTTACAAGGACTACTTCGACATCGGTCGCTCCTCCGACAGCTTCCTGGCGGTAGGCATGGCCGGCGCCACTTACTCCGGCGACCCGGCTAAGTCCCGTGTCCAGACCGTGCATCCAGACATCAAGCCCGGTGTCATTCTCGACGGTGACTACACCAAGCTCCACCCATTCCAGCCGGAAAAGATCGAGGAATTCATCAACTCCGCCTGGTATACGCAGGAAGCCGGCGATGATGTCGGCCTCAAGCCGTATGACGGCGAAACAACTGTGAACTACACCGGCCCGAAGCCGCCGTACGAGTGGTTGTCGGACAATGAAAAGTACACCTGGTCGAAGGCGCCGCGTTACGACGGTCGCGCTGTTCAAGTTGGCCCGGTTGCTCGTGTGCTGTTGGCATACCTGCAGAAGGAGCCGGAGACAATGCGCCTGGTCGACGAGGTCATGGATAAGCTCGACCTGCGCATTGAGCAGATGAACTCCACTGCGGGACGCACCTACGCACGTGCTGTGGAGTCTGTGACCACCGCCAATTACTTGGCAGATCACATTTTCCCGGAGTTCGTTGAGGCCCTGAAGAACGGCGACATCGATGTCTTCGACAACAGCCGTTGGGAGCCGACCACGTGGCCGGAAAAGTGCCAGGGCGTGGGCTTCCTCGAGGTCGCTCGTGGCATGCTCAGCCACTGGGTCAAAATTGAAAATGGCAAGGTGACCAACTACCAAGCCGTGGTTCCCACCACGTGGCTGGCCGGTGGCCGTGACTCGAAGGGGCAGCTTGGCCCATACGAGCACGCGCTGGCTGGCGATGGCACACATCCGCTGGTTGATCCCGAGCAGCCGCTTGAACCACTTCGCACGATTCATTCCTTCGATCCATGTATGGCCTGCGCAGTCCACATTTTGGATCCGGCTGGTCAGGAAATGTTTAAGGTGACGACGGCATGACACCCCCAGTGAGTGAAAATCCGGAACTGCGACTAAAAGATTCCAAGGGCAACCCCCTGGTTATTGCGGTTATTGACGCACACACCAGCCACTGGTTGTCGCCATCCGAGGTCATTCAGGCCGCAGCAATTGTCCCGGACGACTCCCGCGATCCTGTCGACCTTGCGCTAAAGGTCAGCTTGCGTCGTCGTCGTGACGATCTTTTCCACCTCGACGGCACGCCACTGATGAAACTGACCCCGGATTCCTACGACCCGGCGACGCCTGACCGCCGTTACTCCATTGCCAAGGTGCACGGCCTCAACATTGCGGATCAAACGGTCGATGTCGCCATCATGCGCGGTGAATTGAATGCGGTCGTTGAGGCATCCACGATGTCCCGTGAGGAAGGCGTTCTACTTCGTCGTAACGCGAACATGCATCATGGTCGCGGGCACCGCAGCATGGGCGTCGCGCTTGCGCCCATTGACAAAGACGGAAATATCATCGGAGAGTTCATCTTCGAAGGATTCGTGGCAATGGGGCTGCGGAAACTCGACGAGGCCATTGCGGAGAACAAGAAGGGCTCCGGTTCGTGGGTCGAGGTTCACCTGTGGGGATGGGCGCTGCGCGTTCAACATTGGTTGAACCTGGCGCTGATGTTGGTGATGACCTTTACTGGCTGGTACATCATGCAGCCCTATTTGACTGAGCGCACCTATGACGGCTCGGCCGCGGGATTCGCGATGGGATATGTCCGTTTCGCGCACTTCTTAGCCGGATTCCTATGGATCGCGGTGGGGCTATGGCGTGTCATTCTGCTGTTTGTTACCCACGACCGACAAACACGATGGCGTGCGCTATGGCCGATTTATAACAAGCAGGATGTTAAAGACCTCTGGCACACGATGCAGTACTACCTCTTCCTGCGCAAGGAAGGGCCGTTCTACTTCGCACACAATCCGCTGCAGCAGCTGGCGTACACCGGCATTTACGCGATGTGTTTCATCCAGATGCTCACAGGTTTGTCGCTATACGCGATGATGGACCAGTCCAACTGGTTCTTCCAGCTGTTGGCTATGCCCACGCACTGGATTGGCATCGGCTACTTCCGCCTGATTCACACAATCATCATGTACCTGATTTGGCTCTTCGCCATCATTCACGTCTACCTGGTTATCCGCTCTGATGCGGTACACAACCACGGTGGTCTGTCCTCGATGATTGGTGGCTCTGTCTGGCTACCGCGCGGCACGCAACCGGTTGACTCTCCACGCATTGGATAGGAGATCATTGGGTAACGATAAGGTGTCCGACGCAGTCACCGGTGCTGATGCTGGCACTCCGTTGGTGACGGTTCTTGGCATCGGCAACCCCGTCATGGGCGACGACGGCATTGGTCTCGAGCTGCTGAGGCGCCTTGCCCCAGAACTGGAATCTGCAGGCATGGGGCAGACAACGCAGGCCGGGGATTCTGCGCATCTGGTCTGGTCGCCCTCCAACCTCGATGATCCTGCGAACCTCGCCGGGCGAGGGGACGAATGGACGGGTGCGGTTGCCTACATCGATGGTGGCACCTGCGGTATGGAGTTGCTGCCCATCGTGCAGGAGGCCAAGAACCTATTGTTGCTCGACGCTCTCGCTGGTCCGGGGGATCCCGGTACCGTCGTCAAGCTCGTCGGTGACCAGATCCCTAGACTATTGGCGGCAAAGCTGTCCGCGCATCAGGTCGGCTTGCTGGATTTGCTCACCGCGGCGCGACTGCTGGGGCAGGAGCCTGAGCGCGTCGGTGTGGTGGGAGTGGTCTACGAGTCTGCCGACATGGTGGTGGGGCTCAGCAACACGGCACTTGGCGGCATTGAGGAGGCGACTGAGGTTGCGCGCGAGCTCATCGACAGCTGGCTTGCCGACGAGCGCGACAGTGACGTCTAACCCTCGCCCTCAGCGCTGACCTCAATACTGGAGATTTCAAACTCGCGGCCGTGCCGCAAATCCGCAGTTGGGGTGCCGCAGACAGGGCAGGTTAGAGCATAGAATTCATCAATTTCATGCTCAGCCTCGCAGGTGGGGCAGTAGACCGTCGAGACAATGAGCTCGGCATCTAACTCGGCGCCCTCACACTGCGTCGCGGCACTGGCCACAGGCCATGCGGCGATGAGGGAATCGTAGACGACCCCGGAGCGGTCGCCCACACGCATTGACACCTTTGTCACGGTACGTCCCGGGCAGACCTCGGCAATCTTTTCCACCACGCTGGTCAACAATCCAAGCTCATGCACAGATACCATTATGGCGAAGCACTCAGCGCGAAGGAGGCGCAGGCGGACCATGTCATCCAAATCCGTTCCGGTTACCCAGCACATCCAGCTCGATGAGCTTGTTGACCCATTCGAGGCACGACTGGATGTCTATCGCGATGACAACGGCGCCATCACACAGGTGTCCTTCGACCTTTCAGGGCTGCCGCGTATCGACGGGATGCTCGTGGGCAAGCAGGCATTAGATGTGCCAGATATCACCAAGCGGCTGTGTGGCCTGTGCCCGGTTGTGCATCATCTTGCAGGTGTACGGGCGGTGGAGGACCTCTACGGGATTTCCGATATTCCCCGCACCGCACAGTTGATTCGAGAGCTGCTGGCGGCCGGGTCGACCTTGGATAATCTAGCGACCAAGTTTGTGGCCGCCGACCGCGAGGGGGCGCGGGCAATGAAGCGTGCGGGAAAAGCTCTGATGCGTGCAGCGGGGGCACCGTCGCACTTCCCGGATGTCGCCGTCCCCGGCGGTGTGCGCGCGGCAGTGGATAAGACGCTTGTTTCTGAGGCCGAAAGTGCTCTGGAGGCGCTGGCTGAGACGGCGGTAATCAAGGAAGTGGAGCTTCTTGCCGCCCCCGATGCTTCTGGTGCTTGGACGGATACTTTTGACGGTCTCGACGTCGCAGTCGTCGACGCTGACGGTGAACTTGCTCCGCTGGGAAATTACCTGGCAGTCGCGCGGCACGACACCGATACCGCAGCGCAGATTTTCCCGGCTGCTGATTGGCCTACACGTGTTCGGGAATCCCGTCCGGGCGATGCCGCTCCCAGGCCGGTGTTTGATGCCTCGAAGGAGCTGGGCAAGGATGGTTGTGAAGGTCAGCGGGCAGATTTTTACCGGGTGGGGCCGGTCTCCAGGCAGGTTGTCGTCGATAAGCGTGGAATCAGCCCACGCGACGCCCAACGCCAGCTTCTCGCCGACACCGTGGCCTGGGCGAAGCGGGTGCTTGCCGACGGGGAGCTGCTCGGCGACCATGTGTGCAATCCGAATGCTGCGACGGCGATTGAGAATGCTGACTTTGAAGAACCTCGCAGCGGTGTCGGGATGATTGACGGGCCACGTGGGCTGTTAGTGCATCGTTATACGGCAGGAGCTGACGGCATCATTACGGATTGTCAGATTATGACACCGACTGCGCAGAATGAACCCTGGCTGACGCGTATGCTTACCGAGCAGCTGTGCGGTGGCGGGGAGACTGCGGGGGTCGAGAAGTCGATTTGGGCCGCTGATCCGTGCCTACCGTGTAGTTCGGCACCTGCGGGAGTGATGACATTCACGATGCAGGAACATGCCGGTGCACCTGCGGACAATATAACAACGGATAGCCCTGGTTCGGCGGACGCCCCGACTGTAGTGGAGAGGACGAAGTAACACGATGTGTCTTGGAATTCCTGCCCGGGTTTTGGCAATCGCCGATGGTCCATTGCCGATGGCGACGGTGGATATGGCGGGGCAGAAGCGGCAATGCTCGGCAATGTACGTGCCTGAGCTGGTGGCAGGTGATTGGGTGTTCGTCCAGAACGGGTTCATCATGAACGTGCTGGACGAACAGGAGGCCAAGGAGGCCTTGGCCGCAATTGAGGAATATAACCTCATCGAACATGTCGCTGAGGTCTCCCCGAAGGGACGGGCCTAGTTCACGCAGGTCACGCCGGCGGCGTCGATAGCGGGGCGATCTTCCTGCGGAATTGCCCCGCCTTCCTGGCCGATGACATCGCCATTGGAACCATCTTCGACTTCAGGCGCGGGTTCGGCACCGTCGCCCGAATCAGCGGCCATTCCCTCTGATGTCAATCCCGGGCCTTCGTAGTCACCGGCAATTGTCACTGAGATGTGGTGCGGATCGAGGTATGGATCGTGGACAATCGGTACGCCACCGAGTGCCTCAGAGATGGCCTGCGCTGCCGGATCCTCTGGGTCAGCCGCATTGATCTGGCTGGAGGCAACGCCGGCGAACTCAGCGTTGCCGACCTCTCCCTGGGTGTAGCCCTTTTCCGTTAAGAAGCCTGAGACGCCGCTGGCCAAACCTTCGATGCCTGTGGCGTCGTAAACGCTGACTGTAGTTTCAGCCGCGTTGGGGTCAGCCTTCTTTTCGTCTTCTTCCTTCGCCGGAGCTTTTTCTTCCTTGGTGCCCAGCAGGGTCTCGAAGTACTGGTGAACCTGGCCCTTATCGATTGTGACCACCGACTCGCCATAGTCACCGACACCGTCAATCGAGGTCACCGGGATAGTTTCAAACTTCACGTTGCCACCACTGAGGCCCTGCATCTGGGTGGCAAATCCGGTGACATCCCAGTTGTCGTCGAGCACCACCGAACGCTGGACGGCGTTGCCCAGTTCAGACAGCTTCGCGGGATTAGACAGCGTGCCAGCGCCGAGCAGCTTATTGGTGAACGAGGCCATGAAGACCTGCTGGCGAGTAATTCGGTCGAGGTCACCGCGGGGCAGACCATGGCGCTGGCGGACGAATGAGAGCGCGTCGGCGCCCTTCAATGTCTGTGAGCCCGCTGGGAAATCTGCACCCGAGAACTCGTCGTAGACAGCCTCATTCAGACATACATCGACACCGCCGATGGCATCGGTGAGCAGGACGAAGCCGAGCAGGCCAACTTCTGCGTAGTGGTCAACGGTGATACCGCTGAGGTCGCTAGTGGTTTCAATCAGAGCTCTACGTCCGGCCTCGGTCGAGCGACGCTCAATGTCTTCCGGCGAGGCCCCGCTTCCTGCGAGTTCCTCTTCCACCATTTGCTTTGTGTTGCCGTAGACACCATTAATCTTTGTGTTGCCTAGGCGATTGGTGTGGACATAGGTATCGCGCGGAATGGAAATTGCCGTCGCTGAAGAACCATCGGCAGGAACACGAATCACAATAATCGTGTCTGTATTCGTGGCTTCTTCGTCGCCAGCACGCAGAAGCTCAACTTCTTCCGGAGTCAGCGGGTTGCCCTGGGCATCGGTGCGAGAGTCGGAGCCGACGAGCAGAATATCGGTTGCACCGTCCTTCTCACTGCCCAGACCGAAGTCGCCACCCGAACCCAAGTTGTCGGTGGTCCTACCAAGTGTCCACCAGCCAACTGCGGAAATAACCAGGATAATGGCTGAGAGCAGCACAAGCGCATTGCGTAGCATCGGCGGCCAAGCTTGGGCTGTACTCTCTGCAGAGGACGGTGGCGCTTGAATATCGCGTGCGTGACGCGCGCGTGGCGTGTGGCTGCTCAAACCGGGGCTCCTCTTAAACCGTTTTTCGAAAATATAATTTGTGCTGCATGTCTGCGTGGGCATTCCACACATCGTGGAGCGCAGTAAGCAGCTGCGGAAACTACATAAACCTTAACCGTCCAACCGTGTGCGGTTACACCTCAACACAGTGTCAATCGTATCTACGATAGTGATAAAGAAGAATATGTCCGAAATTTCAGTCTCGCATTTCGCCACTCCTGGACCAACCCACAGCAACTCGCGGCGTCCCATTGTCGCCATAACTGGTGCGGCGGGACAGCTGGGTACTGCGCTTCAGTGTGATCCTTTTGCCGCCGATGTTGAGGTGCGCGCTCTCACTCGGGCACAGTTGGATATCACTGATTCGGCTGCTGTGGAGGCAACGCCTCTGCTTGACGACGTCGACATCATCATTAACGCGGCAGCGGCGACCGATGTCGATGGCGCAGAATCCGATCCCGGTTCGGCGCACCTTATCAATGCACTTGGACCGAAGTACTTGGCGGCTCGGGCGAAAAAGGAAGACGCGTATCTCATTCACATCTCCACCGACTATGTCTTTGGTGATGTAGCAATCGATGAGATGACGGGGCAGCGTCGAGCGCTGCGAGTTGATGATTTCACCGCGCCTCGGACTATGTACGGACGTACCAAGTTAGTGGGGGAGAGTAATGTGCATGATTCGGGTGCGCGTTTCGCTATTTTGCGCACGGCGTGGGTCTGGTCGGGGCCCACACAGCCGGAGGCCAAGGACTTCGTTTCCACGATGATTCGTCTGGCAGAGACGGCGACTGACGACCAGGGCAACCCGGCAATTATTAAGGTCGTTGACGATCAGCACGGTAACCCCACCTTTGTTGGTGATCTCGCCGGGGCTATCTGGGAGTTGTCCGAACGTGTGTTGTCTGAACCGAGCAGCGCACCGACCGGCACCTTCCATGTCACGGGCAGCGGTGAGGCGACATGGTTCGAGGTGGCTCGCGAAGTGTTTCGGCTCACCGGTCACGATCCGCAGCGTGTGGTGGCTTGTACCAGCAGTGAGTTCCCACGTCCGGCCCCACGTCCGGCCTGGTCCGTGTTGGATGGTTCGGCATGGAGTGAGGTAGGTCTACATGCACTTCCGGAGTGGCAGGACACTTTGCGAGCAGTCCTGACCTAGGGTCTAGGTTTGTGATTGAAACCTCGAATTCCCCGCAACCCTCGCAGCTTCCGCTCGGTGTGGTCACCGTGACCTTTTCGCCCGGTGAGCACCTGAGCAAGCTGGTGGATTCGCTGGGCCCCGCCGCCAGTGCCTTCACGCGTCTGATTATGGCCGACAACGGCTCGACGGATGGTTCCGTGGAGAAGGAAGAAGCTCGGGCCAAGGAGACCGGAGCGGATGTTCAGCTTCTGCGCACCGGCGGCAACATTGGCTATGGCGCGGCCGCCAACCGTGGCATTGCGGAGCTGGGGCGGGCTCGCCGTGCTGGTGAAATCAATCCTGATTACGTCATGCTGGTCAACCCTGACGTGGTGTTTGCCCCTGGCGCAATCGATGTTCTGTTGGAATGCGCGCAGCGCAATCCCAAAGCTGGAGCGATTGGTCCGCTGATTCGCGAGGCGGATGGCAGCGTGTACCCGTCGGCACGCGCGGTTCCTAAACTTGTCAGCGGTATCGGACACGCGCTGCTTGCCGATATCTGGCCTACTAACCCTTTCTCACGTCACTACCGGGATGACACGGATATGGATCGTGAGCGATCGGCGGGATGGTTGTCGGGCGCATGCCTGCTGCTGCGGTGGGATGCGTTCGACCAGATTGATGGCTTTGATACCCGCTACTTCATGTACATGGAGGACGTGGATTTGGGTGACCGACTGGGCAAGGCCGGTTGGAGCAATGTTTTCTGTCCCCGTGCAGAGATACGTCACGCGCAGGGACATTCTGCCAGTAAGCACCCGGAAATTACCGTAAAGGCCCATCACGAGTCGGCATACCGTTTTATGTCAGATCGCCTGCCGGGGCCGGCGCTGGCACCTGTGCGACTGGCATTGCGTTTGGGGCTGTTCCTGCGTGGCAAAGTCATAATCGCGGTCAAAAAGCGTAGGAATTAATTAACTGTTGGAATGATCCATCGAAGAAAGTTACCGATTTCATGACTACCGAAGTTCGTCCGAGTGCTGGGCATGGCTCCGCCTTCCAGCCGGGAGCGGATGCTGCACAGCAGGCGGGAGCCACGTTGGCTGAACAGACTGACGCTGTCATTCTGGTTGGCGGGCAAGGTACGCGTTTGCGTCCCCTTACCGTGAATACGCCGAAGCCGATGCTGCCCACGGCAGGGCATCCATTCCTGGAGCATCTGCTTGGCCGCATTCGTGCAGCAGGTATGAAGCACGTGGTATTGGGCACCTCCTACCGAGCTGAAGTATTTGAAGAACACTTCGGCGACGGTTCGGATTTGGGTCTCGAAATTGAATACGTCTTTGAGGCTGAGCCGCTGGGAACCGGTGGCGGTATCCGAAACGTCCTAGACAAGCTGCGCTATGACACCGCGATGATTTTCAACGGCGATGTCCTCGGCGGTACCGACTTGCGCGCGGTATTGGGTACTCATGCGGAGAAGGATGCGGACGTTACGATGCACCTCGTCCGTGTGCCGGATCCACGCGCGTTTGGCTGTGTTCCGACCGATGAGGATGGGCGCGTCCTGGAGTTCCTGGAGAAGACCCAGGATCCGCCGACCGATCAGATTAATGCCGGTATCTACGTGTTCCGCCGCGAGATTATCGAGTCGATTCCGGCTGGTCGCCCCATTAGCGTTGAGCGTGAAATCTTCCCAGCGCTGCTTGACCGCGGTATGAACGTCTACGGTCACGTTGATTACGCCTACTGGCGTGACATGGGGACTCCGGGTGACTTCGTCCGCGGCTCCTCCGATTTGGTCCGCGGTATCGCGCCGTCACCACTTCTAGAGGGTAAGCACGGCGAAGCGCTTGTCGACGAATCTGCGTCGGTCGGTGGCGGCGCTCTTCTCTACGGTGGCTCTGTTGTCGGCCGTGGGGCGGAGATTGGTGCGGGAGCTCGGATTGATCAATCGGTGATCTTCGACGGCGCACGCATCGGTGCCGGTGCTGTGATCGAGCGCTCTGTGATTGCCGATGGTGCCGATATTGGCCCGCGAACGGTCATCAGTGATGCCATTATCGGCGAGGGTGCCGTCGTTGGTGCGCGCTGTGAATTGATCAACGGTATCCGTGTGTGGCCGGGTGTCCAGATCCCCGATCACGGAGTACGTTTTTCGACGGATGTCTAGTCTGCAGCCTTCGGCGTGTCAGACTTTTGCCGGCAATATCTGATTAGAGTTGCCGAAGTGTCGCCAAAGGTGCTGGTGAGAGGCATGTGGCGAATGTGATTGAGTTCAGGTGGCAGGTTTAGAGTTCGGGGGCCATCCTTCAACCTGAACTTAATCCCCAACGCGGGGGGAGGGGCTTCAGGGGCAATGAAAAGTATTGGGGCAAATTCTCTATTCGGCTTGACCGATGGTGGGTTACACGTGTGTAATCACAAATGTGTGTTTCGCACACTAAGCCCAATTTAAAGACCCGCAGCAACAACCATCAGGAGGCCCTCGGCATGGAAAAGTCCAGCATGTTTGATGGCGGCTCTGCTGTGGATAGTGAGACGAATGCGGGTGACATCGCTGTGAATGATAGCTCCTCTGAAAACCAGCCTCGGCCGTTGACAGAGTGGGCAGATGACCTTTCGGGGTTGTTTGAAGCCGTCGATCAGGACTGGCAGGAGCAAGCTCTGTGTGCCCAGACCGATCCAGAAGCTTTCTTCCCTGAGAAGGGTGGATCCACTCGCGAAGCAAAGCGTATTTGTCGTGCTTGTGGTGTGCGAGATGAATGCCTGGAGTTTGCTCTCGAGCATGATGAGCGCTTCGGTATTTGGGGTGGCCTCTCTGAGCGTGAGCGCCGCCGTTTGAAGCGGCAGATTGGCTAGGGCAGCCGGGTCTGTATTTTATCCTTCGCTCGACCTCGCAGTTTCCCCTTGGGTAATACCCTGGGGGATTTTTCGGTGAACGAGTTTTTCCTGCTCTCTAGGGTTAATAGACGAAAATATGTCCGCTCAGCATGTCGCTGGGTGGGCCCTTTTGTCGCTTAGTTCTTAATGCGAGTTACTGACTGCGTTTATGACAAAAATCGCCCGAAAAATGGCCTGAAAGTGTCATAAACTTGCACAGTTTCACATTTGCAGCCCGTATTCACGCGTGCAGCCGGTAATTTATGGGGCCTGACCAGTTACTATCTTGAGAATCACACACTGTTTGTCTATTAACCCGGTCTCTAGGGAGCTCCTTAGAAGAAAGCTTTCTACAGGAAGTTCTCGTCGAAACTAGGGTCCACCTCAACCGGATCAATGCCCAGATATACCGCCACCAGGCGGATCAGTACATATTGCAGCATCTGGTCCAGTTCCACTCGGCCCGAGACACGGCGCTCAATGGGGCGGCGGAACACTACTACGCAGGGGCGGGTGGGGTTGCCTACGCGGTCAATGCCAGCAGGGATAAGTCGTCCCAGCGGAACAGGTCCATCAGCGACAATCTCTTCCGGGAAGTACATGTCCGGGCGCAACTGCATGCGAGGAATCGTGTCGATGGCGATGTCCAGGTGCGACAGTTGTCGGGACCAGCGCTGATCCAATGGGGCATAGGCGTCAATAACCGCCTGGTCAAAAGCTTCTGAACGGCTCTTCCAACGAGGTACTTCCGGCGGCAGCAGAGGTCCCCGAGGTCCGCGACCGCGTCGCAGTGAGCGTCGCAAAGAGCGCGGAGTATAAGCCGATGAATTCATATTTGTTGAGCATAATCGGTCGGCCTGTCAACGTGGGTGAGGTCAACTTTCGGCCATGTCGCGGGTTTGCTGGGTAAGGCTGGGGTGCCCCGGGGAGCGTCGGAAAGCGAAAAACGCCCGGAGTGGGAGAAAAACTATCGAAACTTAAAGTTAGGGTCTAGACTTTGATGCCGTGAGTGTTTTTAGACGTTGTTGCCGGCCCGGCTGTGGCAAACCTGCCGTAGCTACGTTGACGTATGCCTACGCGGAGTCGACGGCTGTGGTGGGGCCGCTCGCCGCCGCGTCCGAACCGCATAGCTGGGATCTCTGTGAGAAGCACGCGCGTTCCATCACCGCACCGCTGGGTTGGGAGCTCGTGCGTTACGACGTGCCGACGCCCGCCCAGGACGATGATGATTTGACCGCATTGGCGGAAGCCGTCCGTGAAGCTGGCCGCAACGCGACTGGCCTGGTGCTGCGGGATGAGGTCGACAACCGTCCTCAGACCTACAAGATTGATTCCAGCCGTCACCCGTCGACGCGGAAATCCGCGCGCGGTCACCTGCATGTAGTTCGCGATCCGGAGGATTCGGACGACTAACGGGTCGGGCGCCGTGCCCCAGCTCATGCCATCTTGCCGCGGCATTTCTTTGTGAGAGCCTCTCTGGGGCTAGTATCATTTTTCACAAAACTGATACTTACCCAGAGAGGTTTTTCGTGGGCACTTACAATCGTTCCGATTTGGATGCCGTCATCAAGGCCTATGACGTGCGCGGTGTTGTCGGTGAGGGCATCGACGCGGACCTTGTCGGAGCCATCGGCGCCGCCTTCGGACACATCATGCGTTCAGAGGGCGCAACACGTGCCGTAGTTGGCCACGATATGCGTGAGTCCTCACCGGAGTTGGCGGCTAGTTTCGCCGGTGGCGCGGCTGCACAGGGGCTCAATGTTACCTTGCTCGGCCTGACCTCTACGGACGAGCTGTATTTCGCCTCCGGAGTAAAGGAATGCCCGGGCGCGATGTTCACTGCCAGCCACAACCCGGCTGAATACAACGGCATCAAGATGTGCCGTTCGCTGGCACGTCCGATTGGGCAGGAGACAGGGCTTGCTCAGATTAAGGATCTGCTTGTCGACGGAATCCCGGAGTACACCGGCACTCCGGGTGAAATTGATCACGAGGATGTTCTGCAGGATTACGCGGCGTTCCTCCATGGGCTGGTCGACATCCGCTCCGGCCGTCGTCTGAAGGTCGCAGTCGATGCCGGTAACGGTATGGGAGGACTGACAGTCCCGGCAGTGCTCGGAGAAGACATGGATGTTGCTGACCTCTACTTTGAGCTCGACGGCAACTTCCCGAATCACGAGGCCAACCCATTGGAACCCGCCAACCTCGTTGACCTGCAGAAGTTCACGGTGGAGCAGGGCGCAGACATCGGTATTGCCTTCGATGGCGACGCTGACCGCTGCTTCGTCGTCGACGAGAAGGGCAACCCGGTCAGCCCATCGGCCATCTGTGCGTTGGTGGCCACCCGCTACCTGGAGCAGAACCCGGGCGCGGCTATCATCCATAACCTGATTACCTCACACGTCGTGCCGGAGATGATTGTGGAAAACGGCGGAACCCCGGTTCGTACCCGTGTTGGGCACTCCTTTATTAAGGCGCAAATGGCCGAGCACAGTGCTGTTTTTGGTGGCGAGCATTCGGCGCACTACTACTTCAAGGAATTCTTCAACGCTGACTCCGGCATGCTCGCCGCCATGCATGTCCTGGCCGCACTGGCAGAGCAGGACAAGCCACTGAGCGAATTCATGGCCGAGTACAACCGCTACGAGGCCTCCGGCGAGATTAATTCCCGCCTGGGCAGCGCAGAGGAGCAGCAGGCAAAGCAGAAGGAAATCGAGACTGCCTTTGCCGATCGCACCGAGTCCTCGGACTGGATGGATGGCCTGACCATTGAGCTGGCGGACTCCAAGGCGTGGTTCAACGTCCGGGCCTCCAATACGGAGCCGCTGCTGCGTCTGAACGTCGAGGCGCCGACGCGTGCTGAGGTCGATGCGCTTGTCGACGAAGTTCTCGGCATCATCCGCGGTTAATCAACCCCACACGCCCGTTTTCAGGCATGCTTGGGAGTATGACCTCGTCATTCGACTCCTCCCATAACCCGCGCCAAGAGGCCCTGTTCTACCGTATGGCCACTGCCGGCGCAGGTCTCAGAGCTGCTGCCTCCGCGACTCGCGGGGGAGCGTTTGCTCAACTTCCACTGCCGCGCAGCGCGGTCATCCTCGTGGGAAATCGTCGGGCGCAGCTCGCCGCCGAATCCGTGCGCGCGCTTGCCGACGACATCCGCTGCCCGGTCGTAATTGCGCGTCAGTTGCCCAGTTATGTCGGCGCCCTCGATTTGGTCATCGTCTGTGACGACAACCCCGGCAGCCCACTCGGTGCAGCTCTGGCTGAAGCTCATAGGCGAGGAGCAGCCACGGTCGTGGTGGATCCCGGTGAAGGGCCATTGCGTGCCGCAGGTAGCCCCGATACGGTTGTGGTTCCGCGCCCGGCGATGGCGGAGTCGGCGTCCTTTACCGCCTATGTCGGTGCCATCGCCAGCGCGCTCACCGAATGTGGCGCCACCGCTCTGGCTCCGGCTGGGATAGTCGAGGAAGTCGCCGATGCGGTGGACGCCGATATTGCCGCTTGTGCTCCGCAGCGAGATGAAACAGTTAACCCCGCGCGGCAGGTAGCGCAGTGGGTGGCAGGCCGCAGAATGCTTGCAGTGTCGACGACCTCGGCGCTGGCGCCGGTAGCGGAGCTGGCATCGTTACAGATGCTCGAGGCAGGCGTGGTCTCGGCAGCGTCGTCGATAAGCGAATTGTCTCTTAGCGTGGGCGCATTGCTCGCTGCAGAACCCCAGGCAAGCCGGGATATTTTCTATGACCCGTTCATTGATGGTGGGGATGAAGGGGCGACAGTGCTACCGTTGGGGGCGATTGTTTTAGCTGCGCCGAACAATGTGAGCCACTACCGGGACCACTACGGCGAAGCTGGATGGGCTCGTGTGGAGTGCCCTGCGCTCGATGCGGAGACTCATCATCCACTGGTTGAAGTATGTGTTACTGCAGCCAGAGTTGGTGCGATTGCGGCGTTTTCTGCGTAATCGCCGGGTGTCACCGAAGGCTTTTGGGGCTTCGGTGAGATTGGCGTGCTTGCGCCAGTAGTGACTATTAGAGGAGTGATACGGGCATGGAGCTGTTGGACCCCGTGCTGCAGTCGTACCCCTGGGGGTCTCGTACACATTTGGCGAGAATCACCGGTGCGGACGCTCCCACATCGAAGCCCTGGGCGGAACTGTGGTTTGGTGCGCATGCACTGGCATCGGCCACCGTAGCCGGCACGCCGCTGGATGAGCTCATTGCGCAGGATCCGGCGGCTGCGCTCGGATGCGCAATTGACACCGACAACGGCAGGCTGCCGTTCCTGTTGAAACTGCTCGCAGCCGATGAGCCGCTGTCGCTGCAGGCACACCCCACCTTGGCAGAAGCTCAGGAGGGATTTGCACGCGAAAATGCGGAGGGCATTCCGGCCACTGCACATTTCCGCAATTACCGGGACAATAACCACAAGCCAGAACTCATTGTCGCCCTGACTACCTTCGACGCGTTGGCCGGATTCCGCCCGGTGGAGCGCACGAAGGAGTTGCTCGCGGCGCTGGCGGTACCGGAGTTCGACCACTACATGGGACTGCTCGATGCCGCCGATGACGAGAGCGCTCTGCGGGCATTGTTTACAACGTGCTTGACGTTGCCCCAGGATGTCCTCGATGAGCTGGTCGAAGCC
The DNA here is from genome assembly GCF_030232435.1 of Corynebacterium sp. MSK012. Taxonomy (NCBI): domain Bacteria; kingdom Bacillati; phylum Actinomycetota; class Actinomycetes; order Mycobacteriales; family Corynebacteriaceae; genus Corynebacterium; species Corynebacterium sp. MSK012. The sequence continues at coordinate 107,257 of NZ_JASPJU010000006.1, read as the reverse complement.
GTGGCTGCCAAGTGCGCGGATTACAGTGGCGAGGACGAGGAGTTCTCGCGAGTAGCCGAGACCACCTGCGAACTGGCTCGAAAGTATCCGGGGGACCCGGGAGTCCTGGGCTCGATGCTGCTTAATCGCCTTCGCTTACAGCCGGGCGAAGCCATCTACCTTGGTGCGGGACAGCTGCATGCTTACCTCAATGGCATGGGCGTGGAAATCATGGCCAACTCCGACAACGTGCTGCGCGGAGGCCTGACCTCTAAGCATGTCGATGTCGTAGAGCTACTGCGCGTGCTCTCTTTCCGCCCGCTGCCAGATCCGGTGCTGCAGTCGCGGCTGACCGATGATGGCTGGAATGACTATGACGCGCCGGTGCGCGAGTTCCGCCTTCGTTCGCGGGACCTGGAGCCGGGCGAACATGTTCTGCTCGACGAAGATTCCGCCACGGTTGTGCTGTCTACAGCGGGCACGGTTACGTTGCGTCACGACGACTCCGTGGTTGAGGTTCCCAGCGGCCATGCGGCCTGGGTTCCGGCTGTCGACGCAGCCGATATTGAGCTGACTGCGCGCCAAGACGGGGCAACCGTCTTTGTCGCGACCGTCCCGCGGGTGGGTTAGTCCTCGTCGTTATCGAAGAGATTTCCCAGGAATCCGGAGTCCTTTGGCTTTTCCGGGATTGGGGAAATCTTGCTATTGCTAGCCCCATTGCCGCCAGCGGTGTCCTTCTCCTTCGAAGGGGCCTGGTTGTTCGGAGGTGTCGGCCCCTTCGGGGACGTCGGCTCGTTCGAAGGAGTTTTCTGAGGAGTCTCGGACGGAGTTGTGGTTTGCGTACCCGACTGAGACTGCGCCTGCGATGAAGGCGGCTTCGGCTCAGCTGCTGCGTCACCGTCGCCTTCCGGAAGACTGTCGTTCGGCTTTTCCGAGTTATCTTCCGGTAGCAGTGGCACCGGCTTGCTGGGCGTCGGCGAAGAAACGTCGTCAGACGTGGGCTCTGTGGTCTCCGTGGTCGTCGGAGGTGTTGATGTGGTCGACGTCGGAGTTGTCGTACTTGAGTTTGTGGAAGTCGGCGGGATGTACGCCTGCGGTGGCAGGTACGGATCCTCTACAATCTCGGTGCTCGATGGCGTGGTCGGACGAGGTACCAGACTGCCAGTCGTCTCAGTCAGCGAGGAATCTGAATTCGATTCAGTGCTCTGCTGCAGCTCGGCATCACTAGGAACTGGAGGTAGTGGAGCAGAGGTCTCCATTTTCGACTGAGAGCCGGCGTTTTCCGGATTCGCCCCCTCGGCAGCACTGCTATCGGAGCAGCCAACGAGCGAAACGCTCAGGGGAAGGGCTGCGAGCAGAAGAGCTCCAAAGGCCTTCTTCACCATGGTAGGTACTCCTTTCGTGTCATGCGTGAAATCGCCCTGTAACGAAAAAGATAACAGTTACATTACGAGGTCTGGGAACTAACTTAACATGCCCGTTATCTTCTCTCTAGGGTGAAAATTGTGTTGAGGGGATTAAATAAGTCTCTCGCACTGTAAAAGTGGCGAAAAGTCGGGTAGAACTTCGGTAAGGCCACATGCGGTTTTCCGGCTAGCGGTACGTGCAGGCGACAGCTATTTGGTCGGCGGCCAGATTACCGTGGGCTCGTCGAAAAGCGCTCTTTGGAAAGCGCTCGTCGAAGACGAAAACTGGCAATTGGTTCGAAGCGCGAAAGGAGCGTGGCCACCTATCATGTCCATCTGGGAGACTGAGGTTTTTGGTAGCGATTCGGTCATTGAACTGTTCGATGAGGTTCAGGATCTCGACTCGCAGGATCGCGTTGGTGCATTGATTGATGCTGGCCGCATTGGGGTGGATTCCGAAAGTAGCGATGAGAAAGCATGCGCACTCGCGGCGGCTGTGATTATTGCAATTTGGAATGGTGCGCCATTTAGCGGCGGTGACATTGTGGAGGACTACAGCTTCATTCGGAAGGGAATCTCGGAGGCACACGGCAGCGAGGAGGATGCGTTGGCTATCGCCTCCGAGGTGTTCGATAGTCTTCTGGGGGAACTCAGTGAGTCTGACCAGGCGGCGCTGGAAAACTGCGTCGAAGCGGTAGAGTAATTCTCGCGTCCCCAGTACTGATTCTTTAAGAAGAATCTCACGTCAAAGAATCTAGAGAAAGCGTTACATGTCCTCGAAGAACATTGATTTCAAGGTTGCAGACCTCTCCCTGGCTGAGGCCGGTCGTCACCAGATTCGTCTGGCTGAGCACGAGATGCCAGGCCTAATGGCGCTGCGCGAAGAGTACGCAGAGCAGCAGCCACTGGCCGGTGCCCGTATTTCCGGCTCCATTCACATGACGGTTCAAACCGCAGTGCTCATCGAGACCTTGACGGCGCTGGGCGCAGAGGTCCGCTGGGCCTCGTGCAACATCTTCTCCACTCAGGATGAGGCCGCTGCGGCTGTCGTCGTTGGGCGAAACGGCACTCCGGAGGATCCGCAGGGTGTTCCGGTTTTCGCTTGGAAGGGCGAGACGCTGGAGGAGTACTGGTGGTGCCTCGACCGCATCTTTGACTGGGGCGATGAAGATGCCAACATGATTCTGGACGACGGCGGCGACGCCACCATGGCTGTCATTAAGGGTATGGAATTCGAGGATGCTGGCCTGGTGCCGCCTGCAGAAGAGTCGGATTCGGACGAGTTTATTGCCTTCAAGGACATGCTTCGCGCCAGCTTGGAGAAGGATGCCGGCCGTTGGCACCGAATTGCAAAGTCGGTCAAGGGTGTCACAGAGGAGACCACCACTGGTGTCCACCGCCTCTACCACTTCGCAGAGCAGGGCGTGCTGCCATTCCCGGCCATGAACGTCAACGATGCCGTCACCAAGTCCAAGTTCGATAACAAGTACGGCACCCGCCACAGCCTTCTGGACGGCATTAACCGCGGTACCGACATGCTGGTTGGCGGCAAGAATGTGCTGGTTTGCGGTTACGGCGATGTGGGTAAGGGCTGCGCGGAGGCGCTGGCGGGGCAGGGCGCTCGCGTTCAGGTCACCGAGGCCGACCCGATTAACGCATTGCAGGCATTGATGGACGGTTTCGACGTCGTCGCTACTGAGAGCGTCATCGCAGATGTCGACATTGTCATCACCGCCACAGGCAACAAGGACGTCATCACTTTCGAGCACATGCAGCAGATGAAGAACCACGCGCTGCTGGGCAACATCGGCCACTTCGACAACGAGATCGACATGCATAGCCTGCACCACCGCGATGATGTCCGTCGTGTGGAGATCAAGCCGCAGGTCACCGAGTACATCTTCCCGCATGCTGACGGCGAGGAACGCTCTCTGATTGTGCTTTCCGAGGGGCGCCTGCTCAACCTGGGTAATGCCACCGGACACCCGTCCTTCGTAATGTCGACCTCCTTCGCCGACCAGACAATCGCGCAGATTGAGCTCTACTGCAACGGTGATAAGTACGACAACACTGTCCACCGTCTGCCGAAGATTCTGGATGAGAAGGTCGCTCGCATTCACGTCGAGGCACTCGGCGGTGAGCTCACCCGACTGTCCAAGGAACAGGCCGAATACATCGGCGTTGACGTCGAGGGCCCGTATAAGCCAGAGCACTACCGCTACTAGTTCTAGCCAAGGCTAGGCCGCAGCCATGTGTGCGAGGAGAAGAATTTGATTATCGCAGTCGAAGGAATCGACGGTGCTGGCAAGAACACGCTTGTCACAGCTGTTACCAATCAACTCCGAAGTCAAGGACACTCCGTTTCTTCGATGACCTTTCCGGCGTACCGGCAGACAATCTTCGCTGATTTCGCCGATCAAGCCTTGCACGGTCAGCTCGGCGACACCGCGGACTCCGCTTGGGCAATGGCACTCCTGTTCGCTCTGGACCGCAAAGAACGTCGTGAAGCGATTGTTGATGCAGCGCGCGAGAACGATGTTCTGATTATCGATCGCTACGTCGCGTCCAACGCGGCATACTCCCTGGCGCGCACACAGGATCCGGCGATCGTCGGGTGGATTGAGAAGACCGAATTCGGAGATTTCCAACTTCCGCTTCCCGACGTTCAGGTCTGTCTGGCCACGTCGGTGGGAGTGGCAGCCGACCGCGCACGCAAGCGGGAAGCCTCTGATGTGCAGCGAACGAGGGATGCCTACGAAAAGGACTCGGGTTTGCAGGAGCGCACACTAGCGGCGTACCAGAAGTTCGCGGAAGGCTCGTGGCAGTCACCATGGCTGATGCTTACGGGGGACGATGGGGCGGACCGCCTTGTGGAATGGATTAGTGCACGCCTGCGCTAGCCACCTCAACGGGAAACTACAGAACTAGATAGCTTTACGTTTAGAATATGACGCATGAGCTCAAAAATCCTGGTTGTTGATGATGATCCGGCCATCGCCGAAATGCTCACGATGGTGATGGAGCGCGAGGGCTTCGACACAGTAGTAGTCGACGATGGCCTCGAAGCTGTCAAGGCAGCAGAGCGGGAGAACCCAGATTTGATTCTGCTGGATCTCATGTTGCCGGGCATGAGTGGTGTCGATGTCTGTCGCACTGTGCGAGAGACATCGGCGGTGCCGATCATCATGTTGACTGCGAAGACCGACACGGTCGATGTGGTCCTCGGCCTGGAATCCGGTGCGGATGACTATGTCACGAAGCCCTTTAAGCCGAAGGAACTCGTGGCGCGTGTGCGCGCTCGGCTGCGTCGTCAGGAGGACAGCCCGAGCGAGACCCTCGAGGTCGGCGACTTGACCATCGACGTGCCCGGTCACGCAGTGTTTCGCGATGGCAAGGAGATTTCTCTGACCCCGTTGGAGTTTGACCTATTGCACACTCTTGCATCCCGTCCGAAGCAGGTCTTTTCCCGTGATGAGTTGTTGGAAAAGGTCTGGGGATATCAGCACACCTCGGATACTCGACTCGTCAACGTTCACGTTCAGCGTCTGCGCTCGAAGATTGAATTGGATCCGGAAAACCCCCAGATTGTGCTGACCGTCCGCGGTGTCGGGTACAAGACGGGTGACTAATCAAGGTCAGTCAGCTTTAGTGGGAGCCGATTCTTGCGTCGATTAATAACGAAGCTTCGAGACTTCACCAACAGGGGAGTGACCTGGGCGGTTACGCTCTGGCGCACGTCTATCCAAGCGCGCATTCTGACCTCTGTGGTGGTACTGAGCGCGATGGTGATTGCGGTACTCGGTTTCGCGCTGGCGACTATTGTTACCCAGCGGCTTATCGACGCAAAGGTTACCGCTGCCGACGAGGAAATTGACCGTGCTCGCGCGGTGGTGGAGCAGGCGATTGAGAACTCTTCGTCCAACGAGCTGCAAGCTCTTCTCAACGTGGGGCGCGATGCCCTTGTGAACCGTGCAGCCGGTTCCGGTGCTGCGCCACTGACAAGTTATGAACCGCTGCTCGTGGCGCCGGTGCCACGAGGCACGGTGTTGGCTTCATCGCCGATTAAGGCCGATGTTCCAGAACGATTGCATGAAGTAGTCCGACAAGGGCAAATTGCGTATCAGGTACGCCAAGTCACTGATAACCGCGGCGATACGTACTCGGCGTTAATTATCGGTAGCCCTACTTCTACCTCGGTTGATGGGCTCGAGCTCTATCTGGTCACCTCTATGGCTGCAGAGGAATCGACTATTAAGTTGGTTCGTGGTCTCCTCGCCGGTGCGACAGTAGTCATCATGGCGCTTCTCGGCGGTATTACTTGGTTCTTCTCCAATCAGGTGACGACACCAGTGCGTTCCGCCGCCCAGATTGCCCAGCGCTTTGCCGACGGCCACTTGCGCGAACGCATGGTCGTGCAGGGTGAAGATGACATGGCGCGACTGGCCATGAGCTTTAACAAGATGGCCGAATCGCTGTCGACGCAGATTAGACAGCTGGAGGAATACGGCAGTCTGCAGCGACAGTTCACCTCCGATGTCTCGCATGAGTTGAGGACGCCTCTGACCACGGTGCGTATGGCCGCCGACCTTATTGCTGACGGCGCTGAGGACCTCGATCCGGCGACTCGCCGCGCAGCTGAGCTGATGAATGAGGAGCTTGAGCGTTTTGAGATGCTTCTCAATGACCTGCTTGAGATCTCACGCCACGATGCCGGCGTTGCTGATCTGTCCGCAGAAAAGGTCGATGTCCGTCGCTGCGTGGATGCTGCCTATCAGCAGGTAACGGTCGTGGCTAAGGAGACCGGTACACCCATCCGCTTCCACCTGCCCGATGAACCGGTAATGGCAACAGTCGACTCGCGTCGTATCGAGCGCGTGCTACGCAACCTTATGGCCAACGCTGTTGACCACAGTGAGGGCAATCCGGTGGATGTCACAGTGCGGGCGAGCAATTCCGCGGTCTCGTTTACGGTCGTTGACCACGGTGTGGGGCTAAAGCCGGAACAGCAAGAGCTGGTGTTTAACCGGTTCTGGCGCGCTGACCCCTCGCGTGTCCGACGCACCGGCGGGACCGGACTTGGCTTGGCGATCGCGCGTGAGGACGCACAATTGCATGGTGGGGAACTGGAGGCATTTGGCGTGCCGACGGTCGGTAGCTGTTTCCGCCTGACTGTGCCACTGGAGCCTGATGCGAGCTTCGGTGAGCATCCGCTCGGCCTGGAAGTTCCGCCGCTGCCCGATCAGATTCCGCATCAGCAGGAAATTGGTGCACGGGAGTTGGAATCGGATTCGATTGCACCGCAAGTCAAGAGCCAGGATCAGGGTAAGGGGCAGCCGACTAGCGATAGCGAATCCCGACAGGCACGAGAGGAGGATATTTAAATGACGGCGCAGCAACAGTCAAAGGCTCGTCGCGTCCTGCGTAAGACAGTGGCGCTTAGCTCAGTGATCATTTTGGGCACGGCCGCAGGATGTACCACCATTCCGAGAAACACCAGCCCCCAGGTGCTGCGTCCGTTTGAGCCGCCCCAAGTTCGTATTGAAGTTCCTCAGCCACGACCGAATGTCAATGCAGACATTGTCCTGCGCGACTTTTTCGCCGCGGCCGCGCATCCGGTTGATGATTTTCAAGCTATGCGTGCCTTCATGACCCCGGAACTTGCGGCCAGTTGGAAACCGCAGGATAGTGCCCGCATTCTCGACGGTGTCAACCTCATCGCCCAGAGGGATGAAGGAGGATCGCGACAGTCCTTCGTTGCCCGAGGTCGCAGCGTTGGTCAATTCGGTACTGATGGTGCGTATGAGCCCCAGTCCGGTGACTATGAGGAAACCGTGGAGATGAAGCTTGGTTCGGATGGGCAGTGGCGCATTTCCTCGCTGCCCGACGGTGTTGTCATGGAGCGTCAGGCATTCCTGGAAAACAATGTGCCTCGCAATGTCTATTTCCTCGACCCGGCGGGTAATCATTTGGTCACAGATCGCCGTTGGCTCTATCGTGGCGTCACCGATGGCGCGACCAATCTGTTGACGAAGCTGAAGAACGGCCCATCAGCACCACTGCGACCGGGCGTCACCACCGTGCTCAAGCCCAATGCCTCGATTGCGGTGGAAGCAGGACCTGTGTCCAACGCGGACGGTCGCAGGGTCGAAATCACCGGGTTGGGTGATGTTTCCGAGGAACTGCGTGTCATGCTCGCGGCGCAGATTATCTGGACTCTCGACTCGGCAGATTTCCGTGGTCCGTGGATCCTCATGGCCGACGGCGAACCACTGGTTGCCAGCCACGACGAGCCGTGGACGAAGGACACTGACGCAATCCAGCTCTACGACCCGAATCATCTACCGGCTGATAACGCACCGTTGCGGACGGTCGACCGCAGCGGTATCTACGAGATTGCTGACGGCCACGCTACACCTGTGGGACGCGGCTGGACCGCCAGCGGCAGCACTGCGGTGTTTTCCGCGGCAGTGGGCACCAACCCCAATGGCAGCGAGCTTATTGCCGCCGTGTTCCGTTCGGCCGTGGATGGTCGTGCCGGTTCGTACGACCTCGGGGAGTCCACATTGATGCTGGGCGGAATACAAGATCAGCCGGTTCCTGTGCTGACTGGCGAGAGCCTCACCCGTCCGACATGGTCTCCAGATGCCGAGGCGGTCTGGACGGTGAAGGACGGTACAACCGTCGTACGTCTGGTTCGGCAGTCGACGTCATCCCGGATTCAACAGGAGGAGGTTGATACCTCTGAGCTCAGCCACCTTCTTGACGGCGGCGAAGGAACGGGGCGCCCGAGCGCCGGCATTTCTGAATTCCGCGTCGATTCTTCAGGCACGCAGGTAGCGATGATTATCGCTGGTGAGGTCTATATCGCCACCATCGAAAGGCATGACGATAAACCGTGGAAGTTGACGCACCCGCGTGCTCTGCCGCTCCCCGAAAACGTTTCCCCGGTGTCGCTGACATGGTCGCCGAATCAAACGGTCACGGTGGGCGGTTACAGCGGAGACACCCCGATGTGGAGTGCCTTCCCGGACGGTGCGACCAGCTCCGTTCTGCCGAAGCTCAACCTGACACCGCCAATTCCTGTGGTTACCGCGACCTCGTCGAAGCGTTACGCATTAGATGCCACCGGTGTTATGGAGCTGATCTCCAGCGAGGGGCAGCAGCAGTTCTGGCGCCAGGTTCCGGGTGCGCGTGGTCGAATGGCTCCGGTGTCTGTGGAATAAGCGCAAATCGGGGAGGGGATCAATGGCGCAGGGGAGGACATCGCAGGAATTACTGCGCGCGCTTTACGACGTCACTCGCGACGCAATCGGCCTCGTGATACCGGAAACCTGTCCGGTGTGCGGCTGCTCCGGGACGCTGTGTCGCGATTGCAAGGACGATCTTCAGCAACCTCCAGTGCGGTTTTCACCGCGGGCTGCGTTACGCGCAGCAGCGTGGACCTGCGGTCCGTACTCGGGTGCGAGGAGACATCTCATTTTGTCGGCCAAAGAACGGGGCAGTGGTGAAGCCAGACGAATCATGGGGGCCGTGTTCGCCGCTGCGGTACGAAGGCTGGCTTCTGACGGCCATATAATGCCCCCAGAAATTACCCCCGTCATTTTGATTCCCGCGCCGACAAGATCGTCATCCCGTCGACAACGGGGTGGGGACCCGGTAACAATTGCCTGCGACTTTGCTTGCAGTCAGCTCCCCTCCAGCTCGGTATTGCCCCTGGTACGCATTGGTGGGCGCACGCGGGATTCCGCGGAGCTGGGGGCTTCTCAACGCAGACGAAATCTTTCTGGCCACATTGTGCCGCTGGCGCAATTCAAGCACGGAATTAGCGACAAGCTGCGACAACGCTGTGCGCAGGCGACAGTAATTCTGGTTGATGATGTGGCCACCACTGGTGCCACTGCAGCGGAAACCGAGTTGGTGGCAGCGTCATTGGGGATTCGCATCGATATGGTGTTGGTGCTCGCCCGGGCGTAGACGCAGGGGTGTCGTCGGCAAGCGAAAAATAAACGAGGGGAACGTGGCATTGGTTACCCCCGGAACTGTATCCTGGGGGTGCAGAAAGACTCGTCACCGTAGACGCCGTGAGTAATCCCGCTTACGGAAGGGCGGTGGCCATACCGGGAGGTAGGTAGCAAGTGTCCACACCTGCTGACAACAACGAGGTACTCAGCCCGAACGCTCAGGTGACCATCACCGGGCGCAATGTTGAGGTTCCAGAGCACTTCGCAGATCGTGTTAAGGCGAAGCTGGCGAAGATTGAGCGCCTTGACCCGACTTTGACCTTCTTCCACGTGGAGCTCCAGCACGAGCCGAATCCGCGCCGTGCAGACCGCTCTGACCGTATTCAGATCACCGCTACTGGCAAGGGGCACCTGGCTCGTGCGGAAGCGAAGGAAGATAGCTTCTACGCGGCACTGGAGTCTGCTCTGGGCAAGATGGAGCGCTCCCTGCGTAAGGTGAAGGCTCGCCGCAAGATTAGCCGTTCTGGCCACCGTGCACCGATGTCCGTCGGCGAGGCAACTGCTTCGCTGGTTGCAGAGGCTGAGGCAGCGGCTCCGGAAAAGGCTGATCCGTACGAGGATCTGGTTGAGGACGTGACCCCGGGCCAGGTTGTGCGTACCAAGCAGCACTCCGCAACTCCGATGACGGTGGAAGATGCTCTGTCTGAGATGGAGCTCGTCGGTCACGACTTCTACCTCTTCGTTAACGAGGCAACCTCTCGTCCGTCCGTGGTCTACCGTCGTCACGCATACGACTACGGTCTGATTGAGCTGGCAGACGAAGACGAGAAGTAAGTCTTCACCGAAAAGAGCACGCAATACCGCGCAGAGCTGTGTATTGGTAAGTAATTGCTCACATGAGCCCGTCTTCTCTTAGAAGGGAAGGCGGGTTCGTCGTATAATCAACCGTTGCACATTAAAGTTCGACGTGAATCGGCCGGAAAGGTCCCAATTTAGTGTTTTCGCTCAGCAAGTTGCTCCGCATTGGTGAAGGCCGCGCTGTCAAGAGGCTTGGCAATATTGCAGATCAGGTCATCGCCAAGGAAGACGAGTACGCAGCTCTTTCAGACGATGAACTCCGTGCCAAGACCGAGGAGTTTAAGAAGCAGCTGGCTGACGGTGCCGATGTAGACGATTTGCTGCTGGATGCTTTCGCCACGGCGCGCGAGGCATCCTGGCGCGTGCTGGGGCAGAAGCACTACCGCGTCCAGGTTATGGGCGGTGCGGCACTGCACTTCGGCAACGTTGCCGAGATGGGTACTGGTGAAGGTAAGACCCTGACCTGTGTGCTGCCCGCATACCTCAATGCGTTGGCAGGCAAGGGTGTTCATGTCGTTACGGTTAATGACTACCTGGCTAAGCGTGACGCGGAGTGGATGGGTCGAGTCCACCGCTTCCTGGGGCTTGAGACTTCCGTGATTCTCTCTGAGCTCAGCCCGGACCAGCGCCGCAAGGCCTATGCTGCCGACATCACCTACGGCACGAACAACGAGTTCGGCTTTGACTACCTGCGCGATAACATGGCGCATTCGCTCGACGATTTGGTGCAGCGTGGGCACCACTTTGCCATCGTCGATGAGGTTGACTCGATTCTGATTGACGAGGCCCGTACCCCGTTAATTATTTCCGGTCCGGCAGATGGCGATCCACACTGGTACCTGGCGTTTTCCAAGATCGTGCCGCGTATGAAGCGCGATATTCACTACGAAGTCGATGAGCGAAAGCGCACCATCGGTATTCGTGAAGAGGGTGTTGAATTCGTTGAGGATCAGCTGGGCATTGCCAACCTGTATGCTCCGGAAAACTCTTCGCTGGTCAGTTACCTGAACAATGCCCTGAAGGCCAAGGAGCTGTTCACCCGCGACAAGGATTACATTATTCGTAATGGTGAGATCCTCATTGTCGATGAGTTCACCGGTCGTGTGCTGGCAGGCCGTCGCTATAACGAGGGCATGCACCAGGCAATTGAGGCCAAGGAAGGGGTGGAGATTAAAAACGAGAACCAGACGCTGGCAACCGTTACGCTCCAGAACTACTTCCGCCTCTACGACAAGCTGTCCGGTATGACCGGTACGGCTGAGACCGAAGCGGCTGAGCTGCACCAGATTTACAAGCTGAATGTCATGTCGATTCCGCCGAATCGCCCGAAGCAGCGTGAGGATCTGCCCGACCTGATTTACAAGACGCAGGAGGCAAAGTTTGCCGCTGTTGTCGAGGACATCCGCGAATGCCACGAAAAGGGCCAGCCAGTTCTCGTTGGTACGACGTCAGTTGAGAAGTCCGAGTACCTTTCCAAGCTCCTGCAGCGCGAAGGTATTCCTCACTCTGTGCTGAACGCTAAGCACCACGAGAAGGAAGCTGAGATTGTCGCAGTGGCGGGTCGCCTCGGAGGCGTTACCGTGGCAACTAACATGGCCGGTCGTGGTACTGACATTGTGCTGGGCGGTAACCCGGACATCATCGCTGACCTGAATCTGCGCTCTCGTGGTCTGGACCCGGTGGAAACTCCGGAAGACTACGAAGAGGCGTGGGACGCTGAGATTGAGCGTGTTCGTCAGCAGTCGAAGGAAGAAGCTGACAAGGTACGTGAGGCCGGTGGCCTCTACGTCCTGGGTACTGAGCGTCATGAGTCACGCCGCATTGACAACCAGTTGCGTGGTCGTACCGGTCGTCAGGGTGACCCGGGCGTTACCCGCTTCTACCTGTCCATGCGCGATGATCTCATGGTTCGCTTCAACGGCCAGCGCATGGAAGCGCTGATGAACACTCTGAATGTCCCGGATGACGTTCCTATCGACTCCAAGGTTGTCTCCAACTCCATTAAGAGCGTCCAGGCTCAGGTGGAAAGCCAGAACTTCGAAATCCGTAAGAATGTTCTGAAGTATGACGAGGTTATGAACCAGCAGCGTAAGGTCATCTACGCTGAGCGCCGTCGCATCCTCGAAGGTGAGGATTTGAAGACTCAGGTCCGTGACATGCAGGACGACGTAGTCGATGCGTATGTCAACGGTGCCACCGCTGACGGTTACGTGGAGGATTGGGACCTCGACGAGCTGTGGAATGCCCTTGAGCAGCTCTATAGCCCGACGTTTACCGCGCAAGAGCTCATTGATGGCTCTGACTTCGGTACCCCGGGTGACCTCTCGGCCGATGAGCTGTCCAAGGCTCTGCACGCGGACATCTCGGCCAGCTACGACCAGCTTGAGGATGCGGTCTCCGCAATTGGCGGCGACGACCAGATGCGCAACATCGAGCGCTTCACCATCCTGAACGTCATGGACCAGAAGTGGCGCGAGCACCTCTACGAGATGGACTACCTCAAGGAGGGCATTGGCTTGCGCGCCATGGCCCAGGCTGACCCGCTGGTGGAGTACCAGCGTGAGGGCTACGACATGTTCACCGCGATGATGGACGGCATCAAGGAAGAATCGGTTCGTCAGCTGTTCCTAATCCGTAAGCAGGTTATGCCCGCAGTGGAAAACACTGAGGGACAGGAGAATCAGGCTCCAGCTCTGCCGACGGAAGCTGCTGAGCAAAATCAGCAGATGACCTACTCCGGTCCCAGCGAGGACGGCAGTGCAGAGCAGCAGCGCGTGGATCAAGAGTCTGAGGGCAACCGAGCGCAGCGTCGGAAGGCGGCTCGCAAGCGCCGTCGCTAAGCACTAAAGCACCCGAAACGCGGTCATGGTCCATGGCCGCGTTTTTGCTGTTCCGCGGCGGAAAGTGCCCGTGAACGCGCGAACGCGCGGACCGACACGGCAACTACCCAGGAACTCGACCTTCTTGCCGTCCGCGGAAGCGCTGGCGTGAAAGGATTGCAACGCGACACCCTTGAGGCTGGTGTTTTTCGACAGCGTGAGTATCGCAGCGTGAATAATCGGGTCGATATTGATGCGACGTAGATCGTTGACTCGCCTGCGACCCGCGATGATGTCGAAGACGCGGCGAGTAATCGTGCCAAGCTCCTGTCTCAGATTCTGTTCACAGTGCTGGACGACGTGCGGTGTTTGCGGCGTCTTTTTTGCAGCAGGAGCGGCCGCGACGGGCGGTAATGCCGTCATGACAGCGGCTCCGGTGGCAGCCGAGCATCCGCTGTAGGTCGGTGCCACTTTTGCGGTTTGAGAGGCGGCGGCATTAGCTGACTGGCCGAGTTGAATTGTGTGGAGAAGCGAAAAGCCCGTTGCCGGTTCAATGGATTCCCTGCCACTGGAGCGGTGCTCAGCGGCGTGCGACAGCGCGTAAGGCATCGGTGTCTGAGATTTTGGTACGTGAGACGTTGGTGCCATGGATTAATCCCCCTAAAAACTCTCCATTGGCAAGTTCCCCCTTGCTGAAGACCATTGTCCTACAAGTGCTTTAAGTGTGCAGCTTGTGAAGGGGAATTCACGGCCGGCGTGGGGGGATTGTGGAGAAGGCGCAGTCGCGAAATGGGCTGAGTGTTTCGCTGTTAATGGTCCTATCGGTTTCCGTCAAGGCCGTTCTGGTCGTCTACAAATGGGCGTAACGAACAGCCAATTAACACGCTGAACTGGAAAAAGGCAAACGTGCAGGTCATGCGATAAACTACAGGCCATGCGCGGAATGATTATCGATTACTGTGGTGTCCTTGACGGCACGGATGAAGACCAGGCACGTTGGCGTAATTTGCTGGTAGAGGCGCGTGCAAATGGTGTTGGCCTGGCAGTCCTGTCGAATGACCCAGGTGGCCCATCGGCGGATCCGATTCGCAAGCTCGAAGATGAGGGCCTGGTAGACGCAGTTGTGCTCTCTGGTGAAATTGGCCATGAGAAGCCTTCGGCAGAGGCTTTTAATGCAGCCGCTGCGGCTATTGAACTGCCGGCACGGGACTGCGTGTTGGTAGATGATTCGATTGAGAACATCCATGCGGCCGTCTCTAACGGCATGGTGGGAGTCTTCTATCAGCAGTTCGACCGCGCAGTGGTCGAGATTGCCGGTCTGCTGGGTCTCGAGGGCGAGTTCTAATGCGCGTCTATATCCCAGCGACTTTCTCCATGCTTGAGGCGCTTAAGGAGGATGAGCTCTTCCACGCCCGCGGTGGTTGGGGCTTTGCTGTCACTGAAGCGCTGCGCGATTTCTTTACTGAGGGCGATGATGAGGAACTGGCAGACGTAGCCTTTGATGAGGCTGCGCGTGCGTCGCTCCGTCTGCTCGATGCCGCAGAAGAGAAGTTCCCGCACCGTCGAGTGGTCATTTCCGTTGATGTGGAGGCGGAGCCGCAGTCGGATATGGGAGATGCTGTGGTTAAGGTCGGCGGCCCAATTTCGCTTGCCGACGTTGCAGCTCTCCACATTGATGTGGAAGAGGCGGAAAGCAAGGTTGAGGCTGCGATTGATGCCGTCGATAAGGCAGATCTCGGTGACGAGGATGCGGAGCTCACTGTCGGCGATGCGCTGGAGATCCCGCTGGCGTGGTACGACGTAGCTGAGCTCGGCATGGTGGTCGACTTCCTGTAGTAGCGCGTGCTCGGCGTTAAAGAAGGGGACTGGGTTTAGGAACCCAGCCCCTTTTTTGTATGGCACAAGTGTTTTCAGTGGGGGTATAAAAGACGGGATTGTTTTGTGTGGATAAGCTCCATGTCAAAGGGGGTGTTTCGCACGGGAGTGGGGGTAATGACAATTTCGCTATTTGTGTCAAAATCATTTGTTTCTCTTGACCAATAACTTACCGCTCCGTAGTCTACGTCTAAGTAACCTACGGACACGTAATAATGAATCGGGTGGGGCATGCCTACTGATGAACAGCGTTATTACTTGTTCGCCCGTGACAGTCAGGAGGGCCAAAAATGGGGCTTAAGACCAAAGTTTCCCGGGTATTCAAGCATTTATCCACGCCACTTTTGCCCGATGATTACACGCATTTGCTAAATCCGCTGTGGTCAAGTCGCGAGCTGCGCGGTCAGATTGAGGCCATCAATCCCACATCTCCTACTTCAGCAGAGTTGATAATCCGTCCGGGTTGGGGGATGCCAACAGACTTCAAGCCAGGCCAGTTCATCGGACTTGGCGTAGAGGTCAAGGGGAAATACCTGTGGCGTTCCTACTCGCTGACAAATGCGCCGCGGCCTCATGACGGGCTGCTGACTATCAACATCCGTGCGCTCAACGACGGCTACGTGTCCCAACACCTCGTCGCCAATGTCAAGCCGGGTACTGTCGTCCGCCTGGCTGCCCCGGCTGGGGATTTCCATCTTCCGGAGCCGCTCCCAGCCCGCATTGCGTTTGTTACCGCAGGCTCCGGCGTAACTCCGGTGATTTCCATGCTGCGTGATCTTTCAGCTCGCAATGCCTCAGTGGAAGTCGAGCACATTCACTCCTACCGCGGCGAGGCAGAAGCTGTGTTTGTCAATGAGCTTCGCGAGCTGGAACAGCGCAGTGCTACTAGCGCGTTGAAGTATCGCCTGCATGCCCGGAATACGGAGACGCAGCCGCGGATTGACGCTGCGGCGGTTACCGACATCATTGCTGACTTTGGAGCGCTGGCATCGTCGGCAAGCGCCTATGCCTGTGGTCCGGTTGAACTGCTGAAAAACCTTGAGCCGGAGTTTCCCGGGCTGCGGACGGAACGTTTCACCGTTGACCGCTCGGCGGCGGGGGAGATCGGCGGCACGGTGAGTTTCGGCAGCCGAGGCGATATCGGCGTAGACGGTGCAACCACCATCCTGGAGGCGGCAGAGAGCGTCGGGGTTGACCTGCCGTACGGCTGTCGGATGGGAATTTGTGCGACGTGTGTGCAGCAGCTCTCCGACGGCGCAGCACGGGACATCCGCACCGGTGCGACGTTTGTGGCGGGGGAGCGGGTCCGAACGTGCGTCTGTGCGCCGGCGGGGCACGCGCGTATCGAACTGTAAGTTCGCCCCACATCTATCTCAACCTGCATTAACCAGGAGAAACTACCTAAAGGAGTTGGGACCCTTCCCATGGCAATTTCCGATATCGCATCGTATGCGCACTTGAGCGAAGAAGACGTCGCAGAGATTGGGCGTCGGTTTGAGGAAATCGAAAAGCAACACCGCGATTCGCTGGGACAGAAGGATGCTCGCTACATCCGCACGCTCATCCGCATTCAGCGCACCCTTGAGGTGACTGGTCGAGGTCTGCTGATGGTGCCGACGGCAGGCATGGCCTTAAACAAATTAGGGATGCTGCCGAAGTCGTGGAAGAACACCGCGCACTGGGGTTTCAAATGGGCGGGTGCCTCAGCGCTGGGGCTGGCAAAGATTTTGGAAAACCTCGAAATCGGACACAACACCATGCACGGTCAGTGGGACTGGATGAATGACCCCGAGATTCACTCGGCCACCTGGGAGTGGGACAATTCCTGCCCATCCAGCGGGTGGAAGCACTCCCACAACTTTGTCCACCACAAGTACACCAACGTGCTCGGTATGGACAACGATGTGGGATACGGCATTCTCCGGGTGACTCGTGACCGCCGTTGGAAGCCATCGACGCTGCTGCAGCCGGTGACAAACGTGGTGTTGGCCAGCCTTTTCCAATGGGCAGTGGCCTTCTACGACGTCGAGCTCGGGCGCGTGTTCGCAGGTAAGAAATCCTGGGATGAGGCCCGACCGCAGCTCATGGAGGTGCTCAACAAGTCGGGGCGCCAGGTGCTCAAAGACTACGTTCTCTTCCCCGCGATGGCGGGTTCGCGTTACCGCGAAGTGGCGTTTGCGAACATGATGGCCAACCTAGCCCGTAATCTGTGGGCCTACGCCGTCATCTTCTGCGGACACTTCCCGGATGATGCCGAGACTTTCACCAAGGAGCAGTACAACACCGAGGACAAGAGCGAGTGGTATTTGCGCCAAATGCTGGGCTCGGCGAACTTCCACGGTGGGCTGGCGCTGTCGGTGCTCTCGGGAAATCTGAATTACCAGATTGAGCACCACCTGTTCCCGGACATGCCATCCAACAGGCTCGCGCAGATTTCGAAGCAGGTTCAGCAGATCTGCCGGGAATACGACCTGCCATACAACACGGGGTCGTTCCCGAAGCAGTTCTTCCAGGTCCAGCGCACGCTGCTGAAGTTGTCGCTGCCGGATCGCTTCTTAGTCGCTGACCCGGACAACGCCCCAGAGGTACGTTCGGAGGCGGCGTTCAAGAAATATCCGCAGGTTGAAGCGGAGCTCCAGTCCAGTTCCCCGCAACGCAAGGGCTTAGCGACGGGCCTGCGAATGCTCCGCCGTCTTCGCCCAGGTGTCCGGGAAATTGTCCGGGCCTACACAGGTCGCTCGACGCACACTGCTGCGCGCGGTTAGTCCTCGATCCGCTTGCGGACCGCAGCCGCGACTGCCGGTTCGCGGTTCCATGGCATTGATTGCTTGTGGGGCAGCCGCAGCCAGGCGCGAATCATGGTCACGGTCAGCGTCGCAGTTGCACCAGCGAGGAAGAGCGCTAAGTAAGCCGAGGAATTCTGGCCGGTAAACTCCACTGTCACGATCAGTGCGAAAAGTGGAGCTGCCATGGACGCCGACAGGAAGGCCGCCGCGCCGAGAATCGCAAAGTCGCTCAGCGGAACTGAGGGCATCAATGGCTGTACGAAGCAGCCGACGATGAAACCGCTGAGCGCGCCAAGGGCAAAGCCGGGAGTCAAGAGCCCACCGACGGCCCCCGAACGGAAAGTAACGAGAACCGCGACAGCTTTCGCAATCAGCAGGATGACTGCAAAACCCAGCAGCGGGCGATCCATGAGAACTGTGGTCGCAGCGATACGGCCATTGCCCAACACTTCTGGAACCCACAGTGAAATCACACCAACCAGTGTGAATGCGAGGGGGATGGCCCAGGCAGAATGCCAGCCAGTCGGTGCTTTGTCCGACATCCGCGAGCTGAGAATGCGAAATGCGTAGCCAATGGCGCCGCAGATAACGCCGAGGAGCAGTGCCGCACCGAGGTTGCCCCAGCCGTCCGAGAGATTAATTGGGCTGTAGAGCGGGCTACTGCCGACCACAATGCCCGACGTCACCGTGGCAATGGCTGAACACGCCAGCACCACCATCACCGCGGTAATACTCAGCGAGCCCAGCAGAATCTCCAACGAGAAAACCGCTCCAGCCAACGGGATGTGATAAATCGCCCCCAGGCCGGCACCGGCCGCTGCTGCGACCAAAATACGGCGGTGTAGTGGATCGATGCGCAGTCGATGCGACATCTGCGAGGCCACCATTGCACCGAGCTCACGCGGGGCATTCTCGCGTCCCATGGATGCACCTGCAGCGACAGTCGCCATCTGCAAAAACACATTGACAAGAGTTGACCACACAGGCATGGGGCGGCCGTGCATGCCCGCTTCAACGCTTTCAACAGGCTTCGCCTTTGTGCGAAGAGCTGCCCAGATTGGTCCTGCAATCAGCCCCGCCAACACAATTCCGACAAAGCGCTGTAAACCAGTGGTGCCATCGGTTACGACCGCTACGTCACCCTCGTGCTGCCCGTAGACCGCGTACTCGATGCCGTGCATGATCAGCGCGAGCCCGGCAGCTCCGAGCCCCGTCGCAAGACCCACGATAAGCGTGTAGATACACAGCCGAATCCAACTGCCGGGAGCGGGGTAGAGACCGGAGCCCGCGTTGTCCGCCTCAGCTCCAGCCGAGGCTTCAGCGGGCGTCTCCACAGAATCGGTGTGGCTAGTCTCTTTCAATGTCCAGCTCCCAATCCTCGTTGTCGCTGATGGCGCTCAACAGGCGACGCACGGCCATCGCTCGACGGTGCTGAACTCCCTCCAGCTTGTCGAGGGCGCACTCTGGATCCGCGGGCGGCCCCAAATGGGTGCAACCACGTGGGCATTCATCTGTCGCTGCCTGGATATCTGGAAACGCCGCCAGCAGCGTCTCCGGTGTCACATGAGCCAGACCAAAGGAACGAATGCCCGGGGTATCAATAATCCACGACGCCGCATCGTCATCGCTTTCCGACGGCAACATCAGCGCCACCGACTGCGTGGAGGTATGGCGGCCCTTACCCACACCACTGACTTCGCCGGTCTCACGGTTGGCTTCGGGAACAATCCGGTTGACGAGGGTCGATTTCCCCACGCCGGAATGCCCAACCAAAGCTGTCACTCGTCCTGGGGCATCGATGAGTTCTGACAGAGGAGCCAAGTCATCATTAATACCGCAGACAACGACATCCACTCCGAGTGCCGAGAACTCCCCGGCAAATTCCTCTGGGTCGGCCAGATCGGATTTAGTCAGACAGAGCACGGGGCGGACACCGCCGGCGTAGGCCGCGACCAGCGCGCGTTCGACAAAACCGGTGCGAGGTTCAGGATCGGCGACTGCGCACACAATGAGCAGCAGGCTGGCATTGGCCACGACGATGCGCTCATACGGGTCATTGTCATCGGCGGTGCGACGCAAAACCGTGCTGCGCTCTGCCAGCTTGACGATGCGGGCCAGTGTGCCCGCACGGCCGCTGACATCGCCTACGACACCGACACGGTCACCGACAACGATATTGGTGCGGCCGAGCTCGCGGGCACGCATGCATGTCACTGCAACATCAGGGTTGTTATCGAGGACTACACCCCAACGACCACGATCCTTGGTCACCACCATGCCCCAGTGGGCATCGGCGTGGCGGGGGCGATCCTTCGTCCGTGGTCGCGACCCTTTACCGGGGCGGATGCGTACATCGGACTCGTCCCATTGCCGTCCACGCCTGCGTGCCGCCACTGTTATTTCCCTGCCTCGGTTCCGTTGTCCACACCATCAAGTCGAGCTTCGACTGACTTTTCCAACGAACTAGGGCTGGGGGAGGCCAGTCCGAGCATCTCCAGCCAGCGCAGGTCGAATCCAGGCATGGTCTTAGCAGTGGTACCGATATTTTCGACTTCCACGCCCTCCGTGCGCAGGCCAACAATGGCACCAGCGGTGGCCATTCGATGGTCGGCGTAGCTGTGCCAGAGGCCACCGTGGAGCGGAACGGGGTCGATCGCAATGCCGTCGTCAAGCTCGGTGGCGCGACCGCCGAGACGGTTGATTTCCGTGGTGAGCGCGGCGAGACGGTTGGTCTCGTGACCGCGCAGGTGTGCGATACCCGTCAGCTCGGTGCGGGTAGTGGCCAAGGCGGCGATGGCCGCGACGGTGGGGGTCAGCTCGCCAATCTCGGACATGTCCAGCGTGATTCCGCGCAGCTCGGACGGCTTTGGGCCCACGACGGTGAGGCTGGTGCGGCCACTCTCGTGACGGTTGAACGTCACGGTAGCGCCCATAGCGGTGAGGATCTCGCGGATGCGGTCGCCCGGCTGCGTGGTGTGCTCTGGCCAGTCGGGCACGGTGACGCTGCCACCAGTGACAGCCGCAGCGGCCAGGAAGGCGGCGGCGTTGGACAGATCAGGCTCGACCTGCCAAGTACGACCCATCATTTCGGTCGGGTGAATGGTGAACGTTGTGCGTGGTCCCTCAGGTGTGTCGGCCGTGGTCTCCTCGACCTGCACACCGGCCTCGCGAAGCATGTCCAGGGTCATGTCAATGTGTGGGCGGGAAGGAATCTCACCGGTCGGGCGAAGTACCAGGCCACGGCCGTAGCGCGGTGCTGACAGCAACAGGCCAGAGACGAACTGGCTCGAAGCCGAAGCGTCAATTTCCACTTCGCCGCCGATGTCCGGCAGATCCTGCTCCTGGACCGAGTCACCGAGGCGGTTGCCCTGATTCGGACCCTGCGGATTGACCGTGAAGGGAAGCCCATTGCCCGCGATGTTCACACCGAGGCTGCGCAGGGCATCCAGCACGGCCGACATCGGGCGAGCCTTGGCTTCTACGTCGCCTTCGAAGAACACCGACCCCTGCGCAAGAGCTGCGATAGGTGGCACGAAGCGCATAACCGTACCTGCGAGACCACATTCCACGACACCACCGCGAAGCATGCGTGGAGTGACGCGGAGCGTGTGGTTCGGGGCACCCGAATATGTCGAGTCGGCACTGATGTCAGTTCCCAGGGCCTGCAGTGCGCGAATCATAAGATCGGTATCGCGAGAGCGCAGAGCACCATGGATAACCGATGGTGTCGAAGATATCGCCGCGATGACAAGGGCACGGTTCGTAATCGACTTCGAGCCGGCAATCTGCACCGTGGCGCTAAAAGGCTGTCGACCGGCCTCGGCACCGTCGACACTTACAGTAGGGGCGGACCAATTCTGATTTTGGGAACACACACAACCAATTATGGAACACTTTCACTCCATACCTCGACTAGAGGGGGAGTCAACGGCACAATCAGTTGGTATGTGTGGTCGTTTCGTCAATTTCACAGTCGCCGAAGAACTGCTCAGCACCACGGCTGAGATTCCCGGTTTGGCGCCCGTGCGTGCCGACGGCCCGTTGCCCACCTCCCGCTACAACATCGGACCGACCATGCCAATAGTTGCGCTTGCCCGCGAGCACCCCGGCCGCACAGGAACCATTGCCGCCACCGTGCGCTGGGGTTTAATTCCGCAGTGGGCCCGCGAAGTGCCAACGACACCTTTCTTCAATGCCCGCGCGGAAACCTGGCAGTCCAAACCGACTTTCCGCGACGGTCTGCCCTGCACAATCCCGATGAATGGTTGGTATGAGTGGAAGGGTTGCCAGCCCTACTTCGTCAGCTTCGGCGATGAGGCACCGCTTTTCACCGTCGCGGGGCTGTGGGCGCGCTGGGGCGATATCGTTTCCGCCACAATTCTCACCACCGACGCCGTGGGGAAGCTCACGAATCTGCATCATCGTATGCCGCGCGTGCTTGCCGACGACGAAGTCAGTGATTGGTTGGATTTTTCGGCCTGGGCAGCAGACGGAGATGTCGGTATGACCAGCGCAAAGGTGGTGGACAAGCTGACCATCCGACCGGTCAACCGTGCCGTCGGCAATGTTGCGAATGAAGGGCCGCACCTGCTGAATGGGCCCGATGGAGCAGCACCCGGCCACAACGAGGAGCTGTTTTAAGGCCGTATCAGCGGGGAGGTTGCAGGAGTAGCCGCAGGGTTAGCGGGCGATGTCGGCGACCGTGGCGTCGCAAAGCGAAACCAGATCAGCGGGTGACAGTTCGATGTCCCACCCGCGGCGACCACCGGAGACAAACACAGTGTCGGAGAGCGTAGCTGTCTCATCAATGACGGTGGGAAGCTTGCGGCGACCGCCAAGCGGGGAGATGCCGCCGGGAATGTAGCCGGTGGCAAGTGACGCGTCATGGGGGTAGGCCATGGTGGCCTTGGAAGCACTGAGGGCCGCGGCGGCGGCCTTGAGGTTGAGCATTCCGGTGGCGGGGACGACCGCGATGGCCAGTCCAGTGCGTTTGCCGGATAGTTCGATAATGAGAGTTTTGAAGATGCGTCCCGGCTCGACTCCGAGGTGTTCGAGCAGCCAAGAGGCGGCCTCTTCGCCGAAGTTGTCGCTGCCGTGGGGGAATTGGTGAACGTGGAAGTCGATTCCGGCGTTCTGACAGAAGGCGATGGCCGGGGTGGCGGCAGCGGATTTTTTGGCGGACTTCTTCGACATAATTTCCCATCGTTGCACACCAGTGCAGCTACGCTACGAAATGCCTGGTGACGGGGTCTGGCCGACTCGTGGGTGAGGATGTTTTAGGATAGGTAGCATGTCAGGTGATCAGACAGGAACATCGGCCATCCGGACTGATGAGTCGGATGAGGAGCTTGCGCAGCGCTTTGAGCGTGATGCCATGCCGCTTTTGGATCAGCTCTATGGAGCGGCGCTGCGGATGACACGCAACCCCGCCGATGCCGAAGACCTGGTGCAGGAGACCTATATAAAGGCTTTTCAGGGCTTCCGCTCCTACAAGCCGGGCACGAATCTGAAAGCGTGGCTCTACCGCATTCTGACGAATGCGTACATCAACAACTACCGCAAGGCGCAGCGTCGTCCTGCCGAGTACGCCACCGATGACATCACGGATTCACAGATCGCGGAAACCGCGTCGCACACTTCGATAGGGCTGCGCTCTGCTGAGGTTGAAGCGCTGGAAAAGCTTCCTGATGAGGAAATTCGTGACGCTTTGATGAGTCTCAAAGAGGATTACCGGATGGTGGTCTACTACGCCGATGTCGAGGGATTGCCCTACAAGGAAATCGCCGAAATCATGGGCACGCCCATCGGAACTGTGATGAGTCGGCTCCACCGTGGAAGAAAACAGCTCCGAGACGCGTTGCACAACGTGGCCGCGGAACGTGGATTCTTGAAAGAAGAGAAGGGAGATTCTCCGCGATGAGCCGAGAGTCGAGCCAAGATATGGAGCAGACGCCAGAGCGCGGGCACGCCTGTGAAGATGCTTTCTGTCAGGATGTCCACTCGCGCCTACACGCATTTTTGGATGGAGAGTGTGATTCGGAGGAACGCCGCTTTCTCGAGGAACACATTCACAAATGCCCTCAGTGCTTAGAAGAGTTCGGTTCCGAGCAAGCTATACGACGGCTGCTACGCCGGTGCTGCCAGCAACCTGCCCCTGAGGACCTCCGTCAGCGCATTACCACTCGGATTCGCGTGTCCTATACGCGGGTGGAGTACCGCAGGTAGCTGCTGGCGGCTAGGTTTTGGTGCGTCATCTTTTGGCGCGTATTCCTTTGATGCTTAATGCGATGTTGCGTAATACGGTAATGCGGTAATGCGTAATGGGAAAATCCCAGGTCACGGTGATGTGGCCTGGGATATTTTTGTGGAGCTATTTGTGGAGCTAAGGGGAATCGAACCCCTGACCTTCGCATTGCGAACGCGACGCTCTACCAACTGAGCTATAGCCCCATTGCTTTCGAGCAACCTAGCTGGAGCTGCTGTAAAAGCTCTGTTTTCAGACGTTACTCCGGTGGGGTTTGGGCTCCAAACTCGCTGGTAAGGTTCTGGCGGATGGTTAATCCGGAAAGCGAGGATGCGGTATCGACGAGGCATCGAAAAGGTGTTGAAAGTGACTAGGTTTATGACAAAAAATCGCGGGTGAATTCAATTCATGTGTCATAAACCTAGTCACTTTCAGACCTGCTACCCGTTGAGGTATCCGCTGGAGGCATAAAAAACTCCACCCCGTCCCTCGGTGCAATACCGAGTTGTGCTGGAGTGGAGTGAGATGTCTTAGCCGGTGATGGCTAAGACTGCTGCAACTAAGGGCAACTTAGCTGTTCGGACGCTTGCCGTGGTTAGCCTTGTTCTTACGGCGGTCCTTGCGCTTACGGCCACGCTTGCTCATAGCTGGGCTCTCTTTCTATCGGGTTAAACAGGTATCAACCGGTATAGATTACACGGTACGAGGGTAAGTCCTTTAATTAGACCGTGGTGCTGGTGCGAGTGCGACGGGTGCGGCCGCGGTTGCGACGGCGCTTCAGTGCGCGACGCTCATCCTCGCTCATGCCGCCCCAGACACCTGCATCCTGGCCGGTCTCAAGTGCCCAGGCCAGGCACTGAGCAGTAACGGGGCAACGGTTGCAAACGACCTTGGCCTTAGCAATCTGGGCGAGAGCCGGGCCGGAGTTACCGACCGGGAAGAACAGCTCCGGATCCTCTTCACGACAAACGGCCTTGTGACGCCAATCCATGACAAACTCCTAAAACATTACGAGCCCCGGGTGAGGGCAGGGTTAAATTTCCTTGCGGGAAGGCAGCTCCGGAAATGGATTTCGTCAGACACGACAAATCGCCGTATCTCAACGAAGGTTGGGGTTCATTCCCGGTTGCCCAGGGGTATTAGGCATCTTGGGAGGGGCCACCTGTTCCATCGCATATACGACGTGAAAGGTAGTGGGGACTCACCAAAGAGTTTGCGCCTAAAAAGGCGAGACTTGCATGGTTACACAACCAGTGAACTGCGTGCCTGTCTCGCTGACGATTTACATGTTTTCACGACTGGGGCGGTTCGTAAAGAGCAAAATGAATAAAAGTGCAAAACCTCACAGAAAAGTGAAGTTTTGGTTAAAACGCCAGGTCAAAACTAGCCCCTTGTGGGGGTGATTTTAGTTTTGGTAATTGCAGTAGTGAGGGTGTATGGCGCATTTTTGTTGGCTTGTCAGTAAACAGTTGCAGCTTAAGTCGGGTTTGTCTCGGTCTTTTGGCTAGTACTGAACAGTCGGCGTGTGCGATCCATGACCTTTTTGGTCACCACAACGAGCAAGCGCTCGTCCACGGGGCGGGTAGCGACTTTCTTGGTGAACTGGTCCTCGGTGTAATCGTCGGCACGCGCCACAAAATTGATAGCGCCTTGCTTAACACGGATGTTGAGGGACTCACACTGATTGATGTACTCGCCGTCCAACTGGAGACGAAGTGGGGCAGTAGCGGTGAGCTCGATGTGCTGGACGTTGTCGACGCGTCGTTCGCGGGCTTCGACGTGGAAGGGGGAACGCAGTCGGGTGAAGAAACCGGCTAAATTGGCTGCGGCGACAAGTCCCGTCACTCCCCTCAGGGAAGTGAAGCCATAAAAGCCCAGGCCCCTGCGTAGGGACACAGTGGGGTTGGTGACGATGGGGAGGTCGCCGAGGAATGTCCAGGGATTGGAGTTGGACACCACGGCCATTGCGAGATCACGGCCAAACTCCGTGCCGTCGGTAGTTGCGGTGATTTGTGGCGGGCTTTTGCGCAACTGATTCCATGCGGTGAAAATTGCCGGCAAATAGCGCACGGCTTTGGCGCGGGTACCGTTTTGTCGGAGCTGTTCCATGGTGGAAATGACTTCCGCATCGATGCCGATACCGGCATTGACCACGAAGCATCGCTCCGCTGCATGTCCAACGCTGATAGTGCTGCGGGTTCGGGAGCGCAGCAGACTTGCGATGTACCACGCGGCATCTACGGGGTCGCGGGGAATACCCAACGCACCTGCCAAAACGTTGGCGCTGCCGGTGGGAATTGTCGCGATGGCAGGCAGGTCAGTGGCAGGCAGTGCGGAGAATGGGTTGGAGTTCATGAGCCCATTGACAATCTCGTTAATGGTTCCGTCGCCGCCGAGAGAAATAATGACGTCGTAATCGCGAACCGTTTTACCCGCCACCATTTCTGCAGCATGGCCAGGGTAGGCGGTAAACATGGATGTTAAGCGAATCCCCTCGACCGAGCGAAGCGCCCGCACAACGCGGGGCATACGTCGAGCAGTGTTACTGGTCGAATTCGGATTGGAGATTAGCAACGCACGCACAGGCACCAAGAATAGTGCATGAGCAGACTTGTGATGGGCGCATTAGCCGGTATGCCTCCAGGGTGTATTCATCGGTTCGCACCGGGCTAACATGTAGGGCGTGAGTAACCAGAAAAACAGCAGCAATGCGCCCAAATCGCGTACTACCGACCAGCTTGCGGCAGCCGACGGGCCGATCGCCGCACCTCAGGTTGTTATGGTCGGTGCGTGGATTGGTGCCGCCGAATGTGCCCTCGGTCTGGGCTACGGGATCTTCCTTCTCATTCGTGATTTGATGGGGTACCGCGACGAGGCCGCGGTCATTTCCGGTTGGGGTACCGCGCTGTGGTTCCTTCTCATTTTCGGCGCTGTTCTCGCTGGTGCGATTATGTTGCTGCGTGGCGCCCGATGGGGGCGCGGGCCGATTATTATGCTCAACCTCTGCTTGCTGGGCGTGGCCTATTACATGTTCCGCTCGAGCGCTTTTCTGCTTGCTCTACCGACGGCGGCAGCTTCAATTGCTGCGCTGGCCTGTATGTTTAGTCCGAAGGCGATTGATTGGGCTGCCCGCTCTTTCTAAGCTTCGATGGCGAACGCGTCGACTGACTCACCGCGCTGAACTAGTAGCGTGTCACCGACAACCGCAAGGCGCACGGGCACTTCCGGCTTGTCCGCATTATTTGCATGAGTGGACTTCGCAGCTGCAGGCAACGGGAGTGTGCCGATAATCTCGAGAGTCTTGGCATTCAATACCGCGACTCCGTCAGCGACTGGCATGAAAACATGCTCACCCCATGGAGCTGGGGTTCCTGTGGCCTCAGGAAACTCGAAATCCGGCGCCAGGGTGCTCGGGCGGAAGCCCAGTAAACCACGCGGCGACCACCACGTCATGTGATGGGGAAGATCCGTTGTAAAAGGCGCACGCGGGGCATCGCCGTTGGAGTTAGCTTCCGCCGGTGCTGGGCGCAGGGTAGTCTCATCCAGCGCCAATTCAGTCAGCATCGTGCCGTCCATACGAAAAACTCGGATGCGATTGTCTGACAGTACCGCCGCCGTGTCCTGGCCAATCGATACCAGTGACATATCTGCAGTTACCGGACCAAGGTCAATATCGCTCTTGACCTCCGGTTTCCGAGACTCCTCCGGATTTGCCGCCTGCATGACCAGGCGCCCGTGACCATCGCAGTTGTTTACGACGGCCAGCAGCTCCACGCGCGTGAGCGCACTGATAATCGAACACTCCGGATGCGGCTGCATCTTCGGTTCCGGAGACGCTGGAATCTTGCCGTACTCGACTACTCGGACCAGGTCAGAGCGCCACAGCTCCAGGAATCCAGAGTCGTAGACACCCGCGTATGAGTTCGAGCGCACGGCGGCAGGGCTGTCAGCCGCAATCGATTTACGGGTCGCGACATACTGCCCCGAGTCGGGCTTGAGTGCAACGGTCTCACCGCAGCCAGCTGCCCCACGAAAAGTCGCGAAAACTTGGCCATCACTGCCCGAGAGCGCACAAAGCGGAATATCTCGTCGATAGTGCCAGCGCTCCGTGCCGTCGTTAAGCGAGATAGCACGCACGCCCTTGTTCTCAGCAACGATGAGGGAGTTGTCCATCACCAGTGGCGCCGGGGAGATGGTGTGCGTGCTTGTGCTTGCCGACGATTCAGTGGACCACACCGGCCGGAGAGTATGTGGCATTGCCTCCGGATCGTTCGCGGCCGGGGCTTGCGCTGTGCTGCTCGTCGGTGCCGTGGATTCAGTGCGATCGACCTTACGAGCCGGAGAAGCGACCCATATCCAACCGACGACTAGCACTACGGCGATGATGAGAACTACTGATGCGATTCGATTGCGGCGCAGTCGGGTCTCTGCAGTGGTGGGCTCAGCGTTGGCTTGTGGTGACTGCAGCACGGTTGGAATGTCCTGTCGACGAGTGGTCGTGGCGAGAGGTGAGGCGGGGAGTTGGCACGCGCAGCGGCCTAGCTGCGACGATGAGAATTGGAGTGGCCGGCCCGCTTTGAGCTTCGTCCTTGGCCGCGATTGCGATGATGAGCCTGTGAGCGGTTGTTGCGGGGGCCTCTTCCGCCGCGCCCGCGAGGTGGTCTGGAACCCAACACCGGGCGGGCTGGCCCGACCTTCTCATCGATCCCCTCGGGGATGTCTAGAGCTTCAGCGAGCTCGGGGGAGGTGGAAAACCACGTCGGAATCTCGGCCATGTCCAGGTCGAGAGCATCTGAAATAGCCTTCCACTTTGTGGTTTCATCCCAGCCGACGAGCGTAACGGCGACACCGCTGTGTCCCGCGCGGCCGGTGCGGCCGATGCGGTGGACATAGGTCATTTCGTCATCGGGCACCTGGTGGTTGATGACGTGGGTGACATCGTCGATATCGATACCGCGAGCCGCGACATCGGTTGCGACCAGGACGTCGACGTCGCCATTGCGGAACGCCGTCAGCGAGCGCTCACGTGCAGGCTGGCCCATATCGCCGTGGACGGCGGTGACCAGGAAGCCGCGCTCGCCGAGCTGCTCAGCAACCGAGGCGGCGCCGCGCTTCGTGCGAGCAAAAATGATGGTGCGACCACGACCGTTGGCTTGCAGGATGCGGGCAATGACCGAGACCTTATCCATCTGGTGCGATTGGAA
Source organism: Corynebacterium sp. MSK012 (assembly GCF_030232435.1). Lineage (NCBI taxonomy): Bacteria > Bacillati > Actinomycetota > Actinomycetes > Mycobacteriales > Corynebacteriaceae > Corynebacterium > Corynebacterium sp. MSK012. The sequence continues at coordinate 78,125 of NZ_JASPJU010000006.1, read as the reverse complement.
AACGATCTGTTTAGTGGTCTCGTGGACTGTGGCCTCTTCCTCGCCTGATTCGGCGCGGATGTGCACCGGGCGATTCATAAAGGTACGTGCGAGAGTCAGAATTGGGCCCGGCATTGTTGCCGAGAAGAGCATGGTCTGACGTTCATCTGGCACCGCAGCCAGAATCTTCTCGATGTCCGGCAGGAAGCCCAAGTCGAGCATCTCGTCGGCCTCGTCGAGAACCAAAATCTTTACGCCTGACAGCTCTAGATTATTGCGCTGGTAAAGATCGATGAGACGGCCGGGAGTACCGACGATGATGTCCACGCCGCGGTCTAGCTGTTCAATCTGTTCCTCATAGGGGCGGCCACCGTAAATAGTGCACACACGCAGATTGGTTGAGTGTGCAGCGCGGGCCAAATCCTCGCCGACCTGCACACATAGCTCACGGGTGGGGACGATGATGATTGCGCGGGCAGTGCCATCCGGTTCTGGAATGCGGGCGTCATCAAAGACGCGGTCAATAAGGGGGACACCAAAACCAAGAGTTTTTCCCATTCCAGTACGGGCTTGGCCGATGATGTCCGTGCCGTCGAGCGCCAAGGGCAGCGTCAGTTCCTGGATGGCAAATGTGCGGGTGATTCCTTCGTCGGCGAGTGCGTCGCAGATTTCCGCGGCGACCCCCAATTCGACGAATGTCGGGGACTGGGACTCTGCCACGGCGACTCCTTTGCTGTTTGTAACCTCACGTGACACGACGGCTTAATCGGTCTCTCTAATCCTAGCCGCTTTGGGAATGGTTATGATGTCACCTATGGACATCACTATTGGATTTGCAGACAATACGCGTGAGCTGAACATTGAAAACGTCGCTGGTGGCGAGGAGGTCAAGGCTGCGATCTCCCAGAAGCTGGCTGCTGGCGAAGGTGTGATTGAGCTCAGCGACGGCGCTGGTCAGGAGTACCTGATTAATGCTGACAAAGTCGCCTACGTCCGTACCGGTAACAACGCAGACCGTAAGGTTGGCTTCTTCGCCTAATGACGCAAGAACCCTTTCTCGTACGCATTGCAAGGAGCTGGGGATGGCGAGCCTATGCCATCCCCGTACTTGTGGTGCTCACAGTCATCATTCTCTTCGACATCTTCACTGCTGAAGATGATTCTTCAGGTTCCGGCACTGGCACTGTCGCCTCGCAGAGTGGCAATGGTCGCCCTGGTCCGGTGCCTGGTGAGGGATACGGTGATGGTTACGAGGGAGGGCAGTTGCCACCCGGTCCGGCCTTTGCCACGGAACCCTCGGGAAATTTTAAAGATGTCACTGTGGCGCATCCCCGTGTCGGGGAGGGGCGCGACAATGCGGTCAGGTATTCCGTGGAAATTGAAGACAACATTGATGTTCCTTCGATTGGTGGCGAGCGCGCCTTTGCAGAGACGGTGAACTCGATTCTGGCCGATCCACGTGGCTGGACAGCTAATCCAGATTTTTCTTTCGAGGCAGTGCCTCGCGACCAGGATCCGACGATTGTCGTGCAGCTTTCCGCGACTGGAACCGCACATCAGCTGTGCGGCAACACCTTGGGAATGGAGACCTCCTGTTACCTGTCTGGGCAGCGGGAAGGTGAGCCTGGGCGCGTGGTCGTCAGTATCGCCCGGTGGGTTCGAGGTGCCCTGCCTTTTGAGGGGGACCTGGGATTGTATCGCCAATACCTTATTAATCACGAGGTTGGTCACGGACTTGGGTACGCGGTTCACGAGCCCTGTCCGAGGGACGGCGGTATCGCGCCAATCATGATGCAGCAGACCCTGAGCGTGTCGAACGATGAACTGCACAAAATCGACAGCAGCGAGGTCTATCAGGTCGATGGTAAGACGTGTTCTGTCAACGGCTGGCCGTACCCATTTGGGGCGGACGACGATACGGCCGCACCGACTCAGAAAGCAAGGTAGTAGCAGATTATGATCGCCACTCCTCCCGACCGTGTTTTAGAGGCCTTTGGTGCCGAGGGCGAGCCGCATCGTGCCGGGCGAGCTTGGGACAATGGCTGGGTCTACGACGATTCCATTGTCCTTTCGCCGGTACATAATTCGGCGCAGGCGCTGTGGTCTGCAAAGGTTCGCAGTGCGCTAGATGTCGATGGCGTCCGAGTGGCGAAATCTGTGCGTACCAGTGACGGCCGCTTGGTTATTGCTGGGTGGCAGGCTCGTCATTTCATCCCGGGGGGATTCGCGCCACGTGCCGATGAAACCATTGTGGCCGCTGGTCGCGTGGAAGAGTCGCTTGCCACTATTGAACGGCCACAGTTCCTCCTTGATAAGGAGCCCGATTACTTCGTCATGTGTAATCGCGCAGCTTGGGACTCTGACCCAATCGGCATCCTCGAGCAGCTTCTCGACGCGGATAGCGTCCCCCGCGCCGATTGTGCCGAGGCTCTCACGATCTCCGGTGATCTTCTCCAGCTGCGGGCAGAGATGGTTGTGCCAACGGAGCTTCTGCAGGTCTGTCACGCAGACCTCGTCGGCACGCTGCTTTACGACGGCACGGCCGCCCCGGTTCTCACCGATATCGTGCCAGCGTGGCATGTCCGTGGTTGGACAGCTGCCTTGGCGGCAGTGGATTGTCTGTCCATGATGGGGGCTGATGAGGAGCTACTGCGGCGCTTCGATCACCTGCCGGATTTCGGTCAGTTGCTCGTTCGTGCGATGTGTTATCGACTTTTTGTCCACGCTGTTAGTCCAGAATCGCAGCCGGGTGCGTATCGCGGTCTGTTCCGCGCGGCTTCGCTAGTTCGCGCGTTTGTGTCTAAGTAACGCCGGGCAGTATTTACGGGAGTTTTTGGGGCGGGGGTATTTTTCTCCTTATTTCGAATGGGTGTTCGAGTATCGGTCCGGAGGTTGTGCCACAATGGTGCACATGAACGTAGATGGAATGCCGAAGGTTCGGTTCGTCCAGGAGGAACCTCCTCGTCGTCGGCAGTGGTTGGGTACTGCGGTAGAGGCGCTTTTCCCTTCCCATAATCAGGCGCTCGTGGTAGAGAACAAGCTTGTAAACCAGCCTGTTGTGCGCGTTTTAGGCGGCCCGGGGACTGGTAAGAGTTCGCTGCTGGCAGATCTCGCGGTGGACTACATGCAGGCGGGCATTCCGGCGGACAGCATTTTGGTGGTGTCACAGTCAAAAGAGGCCGCTGCGGAATTGAGGCGGGATATTGACAGGCGTTTTGCCTCTGAACTGGGGGAAGGCGGTTCGGTCGGGGCAGGCCAAGGTGGCATGGTGCGTGCCGTGCATTCACTTGCCTATGCAGTAGTACGTGATGCCGCCGTCAGTCGGGGAGAGCCTGAACCATCGTTGACCACTGGTGCACGCCAAGATGCTGTCGTGCGGCAACTTTTGGCCGGACATGCGGAAGATGGTGGTGCGTATTGGCCAGAGCGGTTGCGCCCGGCTCTCCCATTAGTCGGTTTTTCCCGTGCAGTTCGTGACTTTCTGCTGCGTGCAGCTGAGCGGGGGATTGATGCCCCGAGGCTTCAGCAGCTCGGCGTGGACTATGGCATTGAGTCGTGGTGTGCGGCTGGCAAGTTTATGGCGGAGTATCAGCAGACTATGCGGTTGGCGTGGGAGCCCAGCCTGAACGCTGCAGAGATTGTCTCTGCGGCATTGATGGAGCTGGATGCAGACGCGCAAGCACTGGCTCGGTGGGGAAAGTCGGTGGTGCTGGTCGATGATGCTGAACACTTATCCCCGGAAGCTGCGCGTCTTGTGGATCGGTTTGTGTCGCAGGCGGCGGTAGCCGTCATTACTGGTGATGAAGATCAATCGGTATTCCACTTCCGCGGTGCTAATAATGACTATCTTCGGGGGACTGGTGAGGCCGAGTGCAAGGCAATACACTTGCAGCAGTCTTACCGCTGTAACGCTGATATCGCGGATTTAGTCAACGCAGTTTCTCAGCGCTTGCCTAAGACTCCTGCATACCGTGGCATTGTCGGTTCAGCTGGGCCACAAGAAGCTAGTGAATCCGAAGTTGGAAACAACAGCGATACCGTCGCAGCGGAAAACTCGTACGCAGCTAAAAGTGCAGTAAAAATAGCTATTCATCCTTCTGAACGTGCACAGCGAGCCACAGTCGCGGACTACTTCCGGCGCCTTCATATTGACGAGGGAGTGGCATGGAAGGATATGGCGGTCATCGTCCGGTCCGGTGCAGGGGAGTCCTCTCTGTTCCGTGCGTTGTCGCGTGCGGGTGTGCCTGTGCAGATTGACCCAACGGACATCGTGCTAAGTCATCAGCGATTGGTGCGAGCGCTGATGGTGGCGTTGCGGGCAACTATGAACCAGCTCGATGACGTGGAGTGGGACGAGTTCCTCTCCGGCCCATTGGTCAACATGGATCCGATTGTCAAAGAGCGTCTGCTGCGCGGAATCCGAAAGGCCGACCTGTTCGGCGGGGCCGCGATGACTCAGCTCATCGGAATCTTGAAGGCAGAGGGACTCACAGCTGAACATCTGGAGCTTATTGAGTCTCTGTCGCAGCGTGAACGTCAGGCGCTGCAGGTGCCGCTGGATCTGTTGAGCGCAGCTCGTGAAGCGTTGCGCGATGGTGTGGAAGCAACTTTGTGGGCAATTTGGCAGTCCACTGGTTTGGCAGACCATCTGGTGGCGGCATCGTTGCGCGGCGGTACAGCTGGCGCATCGGCTGACCGCGATTTGGATGCTGTGATGGCACTGTTCGACTTTGCTGGTGACCGTGTGGAGCTGAATCCAAAACTGACGGTTGACGGTTTTATCGCTTCTGTGGAAGAGCAGGAGCTGCCCATCGGCGCACGTGACCGTAGCGGGGTAGAGCGCGATGCCGTGCGCATTCTCTCAGCCCATGCGGCTCTGGGCAGGCAGTGGAAAGCAGTAGCAGTTGTCGGAGTCCAGGAAGGCCAGTGGCCCAGCCTCGGTGTGACTGGCTCGGTGATGAAGCAGAACGAGTTCATCGGTCTCGTTGATCACGGAATTGAGCCGCGGGAGTACATCAATTCCATGGCGGATGCGCTGGCGGAGGAACGTCGTTTGCTGCACGTCGCGGTATCACGGGCGAGCGACAGGGTACTGCTGACCGCAGTCGATTCTCCTGACGATGTTGGAGTTCCCAGTCCGTTTATTATCGAGCTCGTTGAAAAGCTCGGTAATTCGGTGACGGAGCTGGTGAAACAGTCGGAAGCATCGTCGTCTGCGAACGGAGTCGGGGCTACGGCTAATGAAGCAAACGCCGGCAATCCGGATGTTGCAGAGGCAGAAGATGTCGCATGGGCCGGTGAAGGCCTGCCACGGGTGCTCTCTGTGGAGTCACTGCTGGCAGAACTGCGTGCAGCCGTTGTGGACGATGCGGAGACTGAGACGCGGCGTCGACAAGCTGCACGTCAACTCGCGCGATTGGCGCAGGTTGAGGTTGCTGGCGCACATCCAGACACCTGGTGGGGGCTCCGTGCACCGTCGACTTCGAAGCCGGTAAATGACAAGAAGCCGATGAGGATCAATCCCTCCAAGGTGGAAGCAACCCTGAGTTGTCCGTTGAAGGCCATGTTGGATAAATCAGCACCGACATCGGCCATGTATCTGGGCTCTCTACTGCATCAGGCGGTAGAAGCAGTCGCCAAGGGAGTGACTGTGCCTGAGGCTCAGTCTGAGATCCGGCGTGTTTTTGGGGACCTGTCCGATGATCCGGAGTGGCGTAAGCGTACTGAGGAAGAGACCTGGTTGACCGGGCTGGAGGATTGGCAGCGGTGGATTGAGACTAAGAAAGATATCGGAACCGAGGTCCCAGTAAATGTCAACATCAACGATGACATCGTGATTGTCGGACGAATCGACCGGTTGATTGAAGACGCTGATGGTGCAGTTCAAATCGTCGATATTAAAACCGGTAAGACAGCGCCCTCCGGTAAAGAAGTAGAAGGACACGCACAGCTAGCTACATATCAACTGGCGCTGTCGAAGGGGAAGCTCGTTGAAAGCGGAGATGGGCTCGCTGTGGACAACGGCGAAGGCATTGAACAATCTGGGGCATACCTGGTATTTCCGCGAAAGTCACACAATAAGACCATTATCACTAGCCGCGAACAGTCAAAGCTCACGGAAGACAAGTTGGCTGACTGGGAGCGTCGCGTAGAGCAGGTAGCACGTGCGACGTCTGGCCCGCGTGCCTTGGCGCTCGCTGGTGATCATTGCAAGTTCTGCACGCTTTCGAAGGCGTGCCCGGCAGCAGAAGGGAATCGGTAGTCATGTCGGAGGAACGAACCATCATTGATCCCGTCACCCTGTCGGAGATGATGGGGCAGGACTTTCCGCCCACCCCGCAACAAGCGGCGGTAATCGGTGCACCGATGGAACCAATGCTTGTTGTCGCCGGTGCCGGTGCTGGTAAAACAGCGACAATGGCTGCCCGTGTTGTGTGGTTGGTCGCCAACGGCTTTATCCGCCCAGAAGAAGTTCTAGGTTTGACCTTCACCAGGAAGGCAGCGCGCGAGCTCGGCGTCCGTATCCGCCAACAGCTGAATGCGCTTGCTTCTTCCGCTGCATTTCGTGCACAAGCTTCACCAGAGGTGCTAGCAAGCCTCGAGGTCATTGCCCCAACCACGCTTACTTACGATGCCTATGCCTCTGAAGTCGTGAGCAATTATGGTCTTTTGCTGCCGACGGAGCCGGGGGTCACCATTATGGATGGCGCGACGCAGTGGCAGTTGGCCTGGGAAACAGCTCGCAATGTGACCGAAATTGATGTCGATATTGCGCCATCAACGCTGGCCAGTCGCATTATTGAGCTGGGGTCGAACATCGACTCAAACTTGTCTACCCCGCAGGCGATTCGCGAGGAAACCGAAGCGTTCATCAGCAATATTGAGCAGACCCCGCAGAAGGGTAAACGCGAGGGGCTAATTGGCGATCTACAGGGCATCGTCGATAAGCAGCGGGAGAGATTAGAGATTTTGCCGCTGGTAGAGCAGGTTCGAGCTCGGTGCAATGAAGAAAATGTCGCCACCTTTGGTATGCAGATGGCTCGTGCGGCCCGGCTAGCCACCGACTTCGCGGAAGTCGGGGAGGAGGAGCGGCGTCGCTTTAAGATCATCATGCTCGACGAGTACCAGGACACGTCGCACACACAGCGGCTGTTCCTGCGTGCGCTGTTCTCCGGTGGTTGTGTCACCGCTGTCGGCGATCCGATGCAGGCAATTTATGGCTGGCGAGGAGCAACGGCCGAAAACCTTGTGCAGTTTGTCAATGATTTTCCGCGGTCGGATGGGCAGCCAGCGGAGAAAAAGCAACTGACCATTTCTTGGCGAAACCCGCAGTCAGTGCTGCAGCTTGCTAACGCAGTCTCCGACCGTGCTTTTGCGGGGCAGGCTCGTACGGTAGAGGCACTGGATGCGGGGCCAAAAGCAGGCCAGGGCGAGGTGCAGCTTGCTTTCACTGCAACCGGTGAGGAAGAAGTTGCATACATCGCAGATTGCATGGAGGCGCAATTACGCGAATGTGAAGCAGCTGGCAACAAGCTCGATGCCGCCATCCTGGTTCGGACAAATGCTGAATCGGCTGTCTATTTAGATGCACTGTCTGAGCGGGGTGTGCCTGCAATCATTGTGGGACTCGCTGGATTGCTGCACTTGCCCGAGGTCATGGATATCACCTCGGTGATGAAGATATTGGTCGAGCCCAGTTCAGACCAGGATGCTCTGCGTCTGCTGCTCAGCCCACAGTTCAATTTGGGTGCCGCAGACGTGGAGGCACTTCGCACTCGTGTAGATCAGCTGGCAATGGCAGGAAAGGACGAGTTGGCCCGGAAGAAGGGCAACGTCGAAGAGACTTCAGACTCCTCACCGCTTTCGCAGCTCGCTCGCCAGTATGACAAGCTCGTGGAAGATGCCGAAGCAGCATCGTCCGCGGTGGGGCTGGGGCACGCCATCGCCGACCCAGATATTCGTTTTTACGACGGCACCCCGCTGGCGCGCGGCAGTGTGGAAAAAAATGGGCGGTTGGTCTGCAGCGAGTCACTGAACTACACAGATGAAGCAATGGTGCGCATCGCACAGTTGGGTGCAAGCCTACGAAAACTACGTCGGTTCTCGCTGAATAAGCCTCTGCCGGAACTGGTCGAGGACATCGCTACTGAGTTTGGAATTCGCGTAGAAGCAGCGGCTGGACAGTACGGTTCCGCTACCGCGATAACCAGGCCGACGACCGCACATCTGGATAGGTTTGTCGATATCGCTGCGACGTATTCTCAAAATATCTCGGACGATGTGACAGGGTTTTTGAACTATCTGGAATTCGCTGTCGAACACGATGATGGTTTGGAACGGGCACCTATGAACATGCCGGAAAACTGTGTCCAAATCATGACTATGCACAAGTCAAAGGGCTTGGAGTGGGAAACGGTTGCTGTTCCGGGCATCACCACCAGCAAGTTCGACAAAGTTGATTTGTCATCGTGGCTCACCAATTCAGTTCAACTTCCTCCTGGTGCAATTACCCAAGTGGATCCGCTAACGGCTAGTGCAGAAACAACAGAGGATGCAACACAGCTTGCAGCAGGCGATTGGGCTCCTGTCGCTGATTCTGTCGATAGCAATGCCCCTGAACTGGACATATCAGGCGCAGATAACCAGACCGACCTCAACAAGGTGATTAAAGCCTACAAGGAAGAGCTGCGAGAAGTGGAAAGGGAAGAGAAGCAGCGCCTTTTCTACGTTGCCATGACTCGCTCTGCAAAAAAGCTCATTGTTACTGCAAGCAGGCGGCCTAATCCGAGCTTGAAGAATCCCACTGACGTGTCGGCAGACTTCGCAGCCATCGCCACGCAATTCAGTGACTATGTGGTGTCGTGGACAGATGGGGAGGACCCTGAGGTAGAGGACACTGAAGTCGATTTGGACTGCGACACTGCGGTTGATGGGGTGGTCTGGCCCGTCGATACCTTGGGCAACCGCCGAGATAGTGTGCAGCGAGCAGCCGAAAGCGTCATGCGCTACATGGGCGAAGACCAGGATGAGCGCCCCATTTCAGGTGACCTGTCTGAGGTATGGGAAACGGAAACGACCATTCTCGTGGATGAAATCCTTCGAGCTAAGGCCGCGGAGATTCATCTACCAATGCCGACAAGCATGTCCACTAGCGAATACCAAGCCATGATTGCGGATCCGGTCGCGTTTGCTCGTCGGAAAGCACGCCCGGTGCCGTTTAAGCCAAACCGATTCGCGCGCCGAGGTACGGCATTCCACGCTTGGTTGGAGAATCGCTTCGGTGCACACAGTCTGCTGGACGATGAGGATCTCTTCGGGGATCAACTGGATGACTTCCTCGGCACAGAGCAAGTCGCGTCCGAACGCGAACTGGAGAAATTGAAGGCGAATTTCGAGGCATCTGAGTGGGCTGACCGCACGCCAACGCATGTAGAGGTGCCGTTTGAAATTGCCATCGGGCAGAGGCGGGTCGTCGGCCGAATCGACGCGGTGTTTAACGACAACGGGAAGTGGAGCGTCATTGACTGGAAGACAGGCCAGATGCCGCGCGGAAAGGAAAGGGAAGTAGCGGCGCTACAGCTGGCGATTTACCGCCTGGCGTGGTCGGATAGGCTGCGCGAGATGGGAATGGAAACTGCCCCCGAAGACATTGAAGCCGGGTTCTTCTACGTTTCGGCAGGACGGACGCTAATACCAGATGAAGCGCTACTGCCAAGCAGGATAGAGTTAGACAGGAAAATGCGCGAGCTGATTGGATAATCATCTACGTATGTAACTGCCGCGTGGCCGTGGCCAGTTATCCAGGTGAAAGCAGCAGTTTGTATGCGCTATTTTTCACCGGGAGGAGTTTTCATGAAAGGCAGGCGAGGAGCGGTTGCGTAATCCAATTCGGAAATCTTCGGGATACGAAACCGGGCTCAATGATCTTCCCGGGCATGCACTGCTGGGAGTCATTGGTCTGCCTGAGTCCGCGCCGAAGAATCCTTGGCGGCTAATCATACGTCGTTTGAACTACGCCGTGTTTTTGCTGCTGATTGCATCCGTCGTGGTCTACTACGACCGCAACGGATACACGGAGCCTCTCACCTTCATCGATGCGGTGTATTACTCGGCTGTCAGCCTGTCGACGACGGGCTACGGTGACATCACGCCGGTCACACAGAGGGCTCGATTACTCAATATTTTGATCATTACGCCACTGCGTGTGGCCTTCCTTGCTCTCTTGGTCGGTACTACTCTGACCGTTTTGACCCAAGAGTCTCGGAAAACCCTGCAAATTCAGCGCTGGAGGAGACAGTTGCGCAACCACACCGTCGTTATCGGATACGGCACCAAGGGTCGTTCTGCCATTGCAGCTCTTCTCGCGGACGGCGTAGATCCGGCAGAAATCGTTGTTATTGATACGGACAAGGAAGCACTCGACCACGCTTCGAATCAAGGCTTGGCGACGGTGCATGGGTCGGCTACTAAATCTGATGTGCTGAAGTTAGCTGGTATTCAGCGTGCCCGCTCTATAGTCGTTGCACCGAACAAAGATGACACAGCGGTGCTGGTCACGTTGTCTGTCCGCGAGTTGGCACCGGGTGCCTCAATTGTGGCTTCAGTGCGTGAATCAGAAAACCGCCACTTGTTGACGCAGTCAGGTGCAGACCAAGTGGTCATTTCTTCTGAAACCGCCGGCCGAATGCTGGGGCTGGCCACGGTGACTCCTTCGGTGGTGGAGATGATGGAAGACCTCCTGAGCCCGGATGAAGGATTCTCTGTTGCAGAGAGGCTCGTCACCGAAGAGGAAATCGGTGCCAGCCCACGGCACCTCGCGGATATTGCACTCGGTGTGGTGCGCTCGGGTGAGCTGTACCGAATTGATTCACCGGAGTGTGAATCGGTGGAGCCAGGCGACCGGCTGCTGTACGTCCGCCGTGTCTACAGCAATGACGAATAGCACTCGACAAGTTTAAAAATGGGGTCTAACAACTTTTGACTTACTCAGAGGCGGATGTGAACGAGCCGGAATATCTAGCTGGGCTGGATCCAGATCAGCGTGAGGCAGCCACGGCTCCGATGGGGCCGGTGTGCATTCTTGCCGGAGCCGGTACAGGTAAGACCCGAACAATTACTCATCGCATCAAGTACCTCATTGACCAGGGGTTTGTGCAGCCGCAAAAGGTATTAGCGGTGACATTTACCTCGCGTGCCGCAGGGGAGATGCGCGACCGCCTGGCAAAGATGGGAACGCCTGGAGTCCAGGCGCGCACTTTCCACTCGGCATCACTTCGCCAGCTGCGCTACTTCTGGCCCCAAGTCGCCGGTGATATGCCCTGGCAGCTGTTGGATGACAAGAAATTCCGTGTTGTCGCCCAAGCAGTACGTCGAGTGGGCCTGGACACCTCTAAGGAAACAATCCGAGATGTCATGGGCGAGATTGAGTGGGCGAAGGCCACTCTGGCCGGTGCGGATCAGTACCAAGCCGCGCTGCGGGAGCATGGGCGCACGGCGCCTCTGTCTGCGGAGAAAATTGTCGATTGCTATCGCGCTTACGAGGACATAAAAACCACCCCGGACGGGCTATTGCTCGACTTCGACGACCTACTCATTCACACCGCCGGTGCGATGGAGAATTCCCGTGCAGTGGCGGAGGAATTCCGCAACCAGTATCGGTGCTTCGTCGTCGATGAGTACCAGGATGTCACCCCGTTACAGCAGCGAGTTCTCAACGCCTGGCTGGGAGACCGTGACAACCTGACAGTTGTCGGGGACGCCAACCAGACGATTTACTCTTTCACAGGCGCGACTCCGCAATACCTGATGAACTTCTCTCGGGACTACCCGGAAGCCACAGTGGTCCGCCTGCAGCGGGACTACCGATCGACCCCACAGGTCGTCGGTCTGGCTAACAATGTCATCGGCCGTGCGCAGGGACGTATCGCCGGCTCGCGGCTGAAGCTGATTGGGCAGCGTGAAGACGGCCCGGAGCCGACTTTCAATCAGTACGACGATGAGCCAATGGAAGCTCGCGCGACCGCGCGCAGCATCAAGCGACTTATCGACGCGGGTACGCCGGCATCGGAGATTGCCGTTTTGTACCGGATTAACGCACAGTCCGCAGTTTTTGAGCAGGCTTTGTCCGAGGTAGGAGTCGCCTACCAGGTTCGTGGCGGGGACGGTTTCTACCAGCGTCCCGAGATCCGCGATGCCATCGCAGCACTTGTGCGAGTTTCCCGTTCCTCACGGACTGTTCCGACATTGCAGGGCACGAATCTGTTGGATTTGGTCAAGCAGGTTTTCGCGGGTCTTGGCATGACTGACCAAGAGCCGGAAGGCACTGGTGCCAGGGAACGTTGGCAGTCACTGCGCGCCCTATTCGACCTGTGTAAGGACATCGTTCATGCCAACACCGAGGTCAATATCCAGGCGCTCCTCGGCCAATTGCACACTCGGCAGCAGGCCAAACATCCACCGACGCTGGATGGCGTGACGCTGGCTAGCCTGCATGCAGCCAAGGGGCTGGAGTGGGATGCGGTGTTCCTCGTTGGGCTTACCGACGGTTCGCTGCCTATCCAACATGCGCTGAATAAATTCGACCGTTCTCCTGCGCAGGGGGCGGAAGCCATCGAAGAAGAGCGCCGTCTGTTCTATGTCGGCATTACTCGAGCCCGCGAACATCTGGAGCTATCTTGGTCATTGTCGCGGACAGAAGGCGGCCGCAGGTCACGTCGCCGCACACGATTCCTCGATGAACTCGACATTGATGTCTCTGACTACTCGGCTGAGGCACAGCGAAGCTCAAGGAGCTCTAGTTCCCGCAGTAAGCGTCAGCAGTCCAAACAGTGCAAGGGCTGTACTAAGCCATTGCACACCGATGCCGAGCGGATTTCAGGGCGTTGTGAAGAGTGCCCAGTCAGTGCGGATCCTGCACTACTGGAAGCATTGCGTGCATGGCGCTTGGAAATGTCGAGGGAAATGACGGTCCCCGCATTCGTAATCTTCTCCGATGCGACCCTTCTGGCCATCGGTGAGCAGCAGCCGACTACGCCGGAGGAACTTCTGCAGATTCCCGGAATTGGAGAAGCGAAGCTCAATCATTTCGGCGAAGGCATCTTGGGAATCGTCAATTCTTTCGTGAATTCCTAGTCAGATTCTGCTCAAGGCACTTCGAATTACATGAACTGCATCTGCGAGTTTCCATGACCACACACTGGGCACTGCGGGTGGGGAGCAACAGTAGTGCGGGTGATATCGAGGCTTTCCAGATCTATGCGCACCTCCGTTGCACATAGATCTGAGAGATCCGGCCGCCGCAGCTGCCCAACCAACAGTGGCACCGCTGTGTTCAGCCATTCCGGTGCGGCCACGGGCGTAAAAGTGCGAAGCTGTAGCGCAATCAGTGCCCGGACGGGGTCGCGGTCTCGTCGATAAGCTTCGAAACACATCGAGCAGGGCCCTTGACCTGGTTGAACAAGCGGCCCAAGAATCAGTGCCCCATCGCGGAAATGCGTGTGCAGATGCTCAATTCCACGATGAAACAGAGCGCGAACCAAGGGCATGCTCGGTACTTCCATGCCCGTGACCACCGCGAGCCCGATCTCTTCCGGTGTGGATTGAGATATTTTCAGCGTCGCATTGCGAGTGGGCGACATTGCCGTCGTCCAACTACCACAACCCGTGCGACGAAGCTCCTTTAAAAGTCCGGTGCGCAAGCTGTCCCGACCGATCAGCGTAATCCTCCGCCGTGTCGGTGGTTTTTGGACCAGTGCGGCTCGGTGAAGATCGGAGATAAGTGCGGTAATGAACTGCGGTGACAGTTTGTCGTGACTGTCAGTAAAGGCCTCGCTTAAGGTGCTACCTCTATGAGCTGCAAGAAGCGCCGAGAAGACAGGCCCCGGCGGGGTGCCGTCGGAAAGCGGCAGAATCATGCTGCGCTCCGGTTCCACGCCGAACTGAATCCGCGCGCCTGGGCGCATGACAATCGGTACCTCCGGCCGCAGCGCGTAGTCCGTGGCAGGCGCGGCAAGTGTTTGTGCCGCGGGTGTGTGCGAACCTATTACGCCAGCCGTACCATCCCGCCCCCGAGACGTATCCCTGTATTCCCCCATAAAAATATCTTTTACCCCGGGGCCAGCTTTTACGCAATCGCAGCGCAGAGCATATACGCTTAAAAAGCATGAGCACCAAGCGACCTGAGTACGGCCCGGATGTTGAGGTTCGGCGCTCGAAGCGCCGCCGCCGTACTGTGTCCGCCCGCGCGGAGGGAAACCGGATCATTGTCATGGTTCCGGACGATCTCAGCGCCGCTGCGGAAAAACAGCAGGTCAATGAAATTGTTGCGCGAGTGCGGAAGAAAGTTGGCAGCAACCTGGATAATTCCGAGCTGGAGCGCCGCGCACGGCTGCTCTCTCGTACGGTGCTGGAAGATCGCCCGCGGTTCGAGTCAATCAAATGGGTCAAGAACATGTCGCGCAGGTGGGCATCCGTCACCGGCGGTGTCGATAGTCCTGGGCGCATTCGCATTTCGCACAGGCTTGCCGACGTCCCGGGGTACGTCCTCGACGACGTCATTGTGCACGAACTGGTGCACACTTTCGTCGACGGTGGTCATACCGAAGAGTTTTGGTATTGGGCGGCAAAAGCCCCGTACCACGAACGGGCACGGGGCTATTTAGAGGCGTATCAGCGCTGGGGAACCCAGAGCTAACTCGCTACTTATCGTCGTCGGCGTCGCCAGAATTGTCCTCGTCGGCGTCACTGTCGTTGCCGTCAGCCGCGCGCTTTTCGGCTTCTTTGCGTAGCTGCTCTTCAAGCTCTGCGATCGGGTCGAAGTCATCGTTTTCCGAGCCGCCAAGAACCGAGTCAATAAAGGCCGCGGGTTCATCCAAATCCTCTGCCACGGGCAGGAAGTCCGGGTGATCCCAGACCTTGTCGCGTCGCTCGATGCCCACAGCGGTGGTCAGGCGGTGCCACAAGTTGGTTGCCTCACGCACCTTGGGGGATCCGAGGTCAATGCCGGTGGCCTTCTCCAGCGCCTGTTCAGCACCTTCGGTGGCGCGGCGACGACGCCAGGCTTCATCCAGCTGTGCGGCACCCGATAGACGCTCACCGAGGGCATCGGTGACAACCATGTCCACCCATCCCTCGACCAGTGCTAGCAGCGTCTGGAATCGAGTACGAGCATTCTCGTTACGAGAACGAATCTTCGGGCTCAGATCCATATTCTGCAGCTCGCTCATAGCCTCCTGCATACGCTGCGGATCCTGCATGTTCTCAATATCCAGACCGCGGGCGGCCTCTTCAATCGCCGAGTAATCGATGACGATGCCGGCAGCGTATTCCTCGACAGAGGAAATCATGCGTTCAGCCAGCCATGGCACGCGGTCGAAGAGACGTTGGTGGGCAGCTTCGCGGGCAGTGGCGTAGATAAACAGATCGCGCGCTGGAACCTCGAGTTCCTCCGCGAGAGCGACGAGATGCGTTGGCAGCAGTACCGCCGCACCAGTGGTGTGTAGCGGCAGCCCGAGGTCAGAACCAGTCAGGCTCGTCTGTGCCAACTCCGCCAGCGCATTTCCTAGCTGAGTACCGAAACTCATCGAGTTCATCTGGCGCATGATGCCCAGCATCGGCCCCATCATCTCGCGAGCTTCCTCTGGAACACCCTCGAGGGAGGCATCACTCATGCGGCTGGCGACGGGATCGACAAGGCGAGTCCATGTCGACTTGGTGTTCTCCAACCACTGCAGGCTATTCCACGCTTCTACGCGGTTGACACCAGCCGGCAGGGAGGTGACATCATCTAGCCACAGTTCTGCCAGGCGCAAGGAATCAGTCAGCGCCTCGCGGGCCGAGTCCTTCACCGGAGCCGGGTTACCAAGACGGGTCCGCGCAACGCGCTCGGCCGCGTCGTAGTTGACAGGGCCAGAGTTAGACTCCTGGAATCGCTGCCCCATGCCGGAGAACATCTCGCCGAACTGGTTGAGAATATCGCCCAAGTTCGGCTGGTCCCCCTTGCCGGAGGCGCCGCTGCCGGGCTGCCCGGGGCCGCCGAAACCGAAGCCACCGGCGCCGCCCATGCCACCGAAGGGAAACCCGAAGAAACCGAAAGGACCGCCCTGGCCGCCCTGACCGCCCTGACCGGAGTCATTGTTGCCAGCGTCGTCGCGATCGTCATCATTGTCGTTCGGACCAAAGCCAAATCCGTTAGAACTCATGCTCCCACCGTACCGGGCAATGACCCGCGTGAGTACTTAAAAGCACCACTTTATTGGCAACTTCGCGCCCAGCGAACAGACACGGACAAGATTCATCAGGTGTCCAGTAGGCAGATAGCGAGAATGTAGGGTGTTATTTGTGAATCGTCGTACCCAAACTCTTGTTGCGGGCGCTGTGCCCATCGCCGCGTTGGCAACTGTGCTTTCGCTGCCAACGCTGACAGTGCCCTATGCCGCGCAGGGGCCTGGCCCGGTCTTCGATGTCCTCAGCGATGTCGAGGGCAAGAGCATTATCTCGGTCAGTGGCAGTGCTGCGGACTCCGAACTCTCTAAGGGCACGCTGGATATGACAACCGTCGCAGTCAGACATAACCTGACATTGCCGCAGGTCATTGGCCTATGGTTCGATCGTGACAACGATATCGTCCCTATTGAGGCGGTCTTCCCTCCGGGCCAGAGTCAGGACGAGGTGGAAGAGGAGAACAAGGCTGCATTCACCGAGTCAGAGGCCAACGCCACCTCCGCTGCGCTGGCACATCTCGGGTTGCCGATGGAAGTCACCGTCGCCTACACAGTGCCGGATAGTCCCGTCGATGGGCGACTGCATGAAGACGATGTGATTCTCGCCGTGGATGGGGTGGCCGTAAGCAAGCCTGAGCAAGTCAAGGCGATTATTGCCGGACGCAACCCGGGCGATACTGTCACGTTGAGGGTCAAGTCTGCGACCGTCGACAAGCAGAAGACTGCTAAGGGCGAGGACTCTGACCCCGAGAAAGCCGTCGATATTTCTGTGACACTGGCGGAAAATCCGCATCAGAAGAATGCCGCGCTGCTCGGCGTTGGGATGGGGGCGCAATCCGCGGACGACACCAAGGTTGAGTACCAGCTCAGCGGCATTGGAGGTCCGTCTGCGGGTCTCATGATGACGCTCGGAGTGATTGACAAGCTGAGTCCAGGCGATTTGACCGAGGGGCAGCACCTCGCTGGCACCGGCACTATTGACGCTGCCGGCAACGTGGGCGAAATCGGTGGCATTACACACAAAATCTCGGCCGCCCGAGATGAGGGCGCCGAGATGTTCTTCGTGCCGGAAGGCAATTGCGCAGAGGCTGTGACTGCCGACCGAGGCGATATGAAGTTGGTAAAGGTCTCTGTGCTTGACGACGCGCTTGCGGCAATCGAAAAGCCGGAGACCGCGCAGACCTGCTCGTAGTTTTTGTCGTAGTCCCTACGAGCAGCTGCTAGTTTCAGCTAGTTCTTGCTGAAGGCCTCGAAGTTTTGCTGAGACTGCCATTTATCAATCTCTGCCGCCGTTGCGCGCAACTGCGGGTCAAATTTGAGGTAGGCCTTTGTCTCGCGCGCAATGAGCCCGGACAGGACAATCAGACCGATGAGGTTCGGTAGCGCCATCAGGCCGTTGAGAGCCGAGGCGACGGACCAGACGGTTTCCAGATGAGTAACAGCGCCGACGAAGACTACGCAGGTGAAGACCGCACGGTAGAGACCGGTGCCGCGGCGACCGACCAGGGACTCGAATGCGCGCTCACCGTAGTAGGACCAGCCCAGCATGGTGGAGAATGCGAAGAAGACAACCGACAGCGTGACGATTGTGCCACCCCAGTGGCCAGGTAGACCGCGGGAGAATGCCTCAGCAGTCAGAGCGCCAGTGTCGACGTTGCCATCCTGCCAAACACCGGTGCTGATGATAACCAGGCCGGTGAAGGACACGACGATGATGGTGTCAATGAAGGTCTGAGTCATGGAGACCAGACCCTGACGAACCGGGTGAGTGGTCGATGCGGCGGCAGCGGCGATAGCACCGGAACCCAGGCCCGACTCGTTGGAGAACAGGCCGCGGGCAACACCCATCTGCAGGGCGAGAATGAGCGTGGAGCCTGCGAACCCACCAACGGCCGCGGTGCCGGTGAAAGCATCGGTGAAGATGAGCTTGAAGGTCTCGGGCAGCGCCGAGACATTGGCGACGAGCACCCACACGGCCGCACCGATGTAGAGCACAATCATCATCGGCACAAAGCCGGCGGTGATGCGGCCAATCGACTTAATGCCACCCATCAGCGCCGCACCTACCAGGATGAACATGATCATGCCGGAGAGCGTCGGATCGATGTCGAAGCTGTTTTCCAGGTTCGAGGCCACGGCATTGCCCTGGGTCAGGTTGCCGATACCAAACGCTGCCAGCGCAGCAAAGACGGCGAAGAGAATACCGAGCGTCTTACCAAAACCATTCGGGATGGCCTTGCGCAGGTAGTACTGCGGGCCACCGGACTGTTCGCCAGCTGCATCGACCTGACGGTACTTCACACCCAGGAATGCCTCGGAGTACTTCGATGCCATACCAAGCAGGCCGGTCACCCACATCCAGAACAGCGCACCGGGTCCACCCAGGCCGATCGCGGTAGCGACACCGACAATGTTGCCGACACCGACTGTTGCCGCGAGAGCCGTCGCAAGCGCCTGGTAGTTGGTGATATCTCCCTCGGCGTCTTCGTCGTTACGGTCGATGAGTCCGAGGCGCAGTGCCGGGCCGAGTTTGACCAGGTGAATTGCACCCAGGCGAATGGTCAAAATGATTCCGGTGCCGATCAGCGCGGGGATCAGGAGATACGGACTCCAAATAAAACTATCCGCCGCTGAGGCAAAATCGCTGAAGCTTTCCATGCTGTGGAACTTTACTGGTAGAAAGCCTAAATTCGATCATTAATTTCTCAGAAAATGATTATTGTGCTACTAATTCGCCACAAGTGGGGGTAAACACATTCCGACGAAAGCAAAAACTATTCCGCCAATCAGTGTGAGAGCAAGGTACCCACATGCCCTCCAAAAGTGTTGGTTCTTAAGGCGTACGATCTCTCCGGCGAGTGTGGACCACGTCGACAGGCCGCCGGCGAAGCCAATCATTACCGTCGCATAGGCCAGAGCAGGCGTCATGCCATTGCTTATCGACGTTCCCCGCGACCACACCACAGCAGCGACACCGGCGACGAAGCAGGCAATCATATTCGCGGTCCACGTTCCGGGTAGTTTGGAATCAGCCCACTTCACCGCAAGTTCGGCCAGCGCATAGCGCAGCGCTCCACCTACTGCCGCGCCAACTGCGATAGCGAGGATGGCAGAGAGTGCCGAGGAAAAAGAGCCGAGGAGATCGCCGGTCATTCCGCGACCTCCCGTGCGCACTTGGTGCCCAACCAGTAGGCGAGAGGGCAGCACAGCAGATGAATAAGTCCGACGCTCACAATCAGTACGACTGACGTGTCCGCTTGCACCAACAAGAGAATGACAAATGCGGAGAAAGTGGTGAAACCGCCACAAAAGCCAGTACCGCAGAAAGCGGAAAGCCGAGGATTAGCAAACGCGATACTGCTGACCAGGCCGAAGAGAAAGCAGCCCAACAAGTTGATGGCAGTGGTCGAAACTGCGCTAGTTCCCGAGCTCACAATCGCATCGATTGCCGCGCCGAGCAGAAAGCGACTTACCGCGCCAATAGCGGCACCGCCGGCGACAACCAGGGCCATGAGAACCTGCGCCCGTCCTGCTGATGGCAGTTTCGCAACGACAGATTCCTCATTCACGGTGAAAACGCTAGCACAGTGGCGAAAGGGGAGGTAGGCGCCGACAATTCGGAATCTTTCACCAGGAGGTGTTCCCGTCGGCACGCGACAATCTACCTACTGCACCCTATTGCAGGGGCGAGTTTGCCTTACCGAGTGGTTCTTGCCATGCGCGCTGACCCTAAAACGGGGACACTGGGGAAGAGGAAGCGCATTTAAGTCCGGTTTCCCCATTCCGGCCGGCTCGTCGGCGGTGAAATCGGTGGTTGCGCAGTTCGCCGATTCAGCAGGAGGATACCCACAATGGCTCATGAGCGCGCCGGGCAATTGGCCCAGCCATCCGACCTTATCGATGTCGCGGAACTGGTCACTGCTTACTACACAAAGCACCCGGACCCGAATAACCCCGACCAGAAGGTCGTCTTCGGTACTTCCGGTCACCGCGGTTCCTCCCTCGACGGCGCTTTCAACGAAGACCACATTCACGCCACTACTCAGGCAATCGTGGATTACCGCAAGGGCCAGGGCATTGAAGGTCCGCTCTACGTCGGTCGCGATACCCACGGCCTGTCCGAGCCGGCAATGATTTCCGCCCTCGAGGTGCTCACGGCCAACGGCATCACCGTGATGGTTGACGCTCAGGATCGCTACACGCCGACTCCGGCAGTCAGCCACGCGATTCTGACGTACAACCGCGACGTGGAGGGAGGTCCGACGGGGAGTAGCGCCGCGCGTGCCGACGGCATCGTGATTACCCCTTCCCACAATCCGCCACGGGATGGTGGTTTTAAGTACAACCCGCCGACCGGTGGTCCGGCGGACGCGGATGCGACGGACTGGATTGCAGCTCGTGCTAATGAATACTTGGCTAAGGGCCTGGATGGGGTTAAGCGCCAGCTGGTGGATAAGGCCGGAGACCTCGTCGTAAAGCACGACTACCTCAACGCATACGTGTCGGACCTGCCGAATGTTGTCAACCTCGACGCCATCCGTGATGCCGGCGTGCGTATCGGCGCCGACCCAATGGGTGGTGCGTCGGTGGATTACTGGGGCGCAATTGGCGATGCGCATAACCTAAACCTGACCGTGGTCAATCCGCTGGTTGATGCGACCTGGCGTTTTATGACGCTGGATACAGACGGCAAGATTCGTATGGACTGCTCCTCGCCGAATGCGATGGCGTCCCTGATTGGTAACCGCGATAAGTTCGACATCTCCACCGGCAATGACGCGGACTCCGATCGCCACGGAATTGTGACACCGGACGCGGGTTTGATGAACCCGAACCACTACCTGGCCGTTGCCATTGACTACCTCTTCGCGCACCGTCCGGGCTGGTCGCAGGAGACCGCGGTCGGTAAGACGCTGGTGTCTTCGTCGATGATTGACCGCGTCGTTGCCAATTTGGGCCGCAAGCTCGTGGAAGTTCCAGTCGGCTTCAAGTGGTTCGTCCCGGGTCTGCTCGGCGGCACCATCGGCTTCGGCGGTGAAGAATCCGCTGGTGCATCGTTCCTGCGTCACGACGGCACTGTGTGGTCTACCGATAAGGACGGCATCATCCTGGACCTCCTGGCCAGCGAGATCAAGGCTGTGACCGAGAAGACTCCATCGCAGCTCTACGCAGAACTCGCCGATAAGTACGGTGCCCCGGCTTACGCCCGCACCGATGCGGACGCAACCCGTGAGCAGAAGGCAATCCTGAAGAAGCTCTCGCCGGAGCAGGTCAAGGCCGACACCCTGGCAGGGGAGACCATTACAGCCAAACTGACTGAAGCACCGGGCAACGGCGCTGCGATTGGTGGCCTCAAGGTGGTTACGGAGAACGCTTGGTTCGCGGCGCGTCCGTCGGGCACTGAAGATAAGTACAAGATCTACGCGGAGTCCTTCAAAGGCGCGGATCACCTGGCACAGGTTCAGGCTGAGGCGCAGGACGTGGTCTCGGCAGTCCTGAACGGGTAATCGGTAACCATTGGGCTAGCTGTAAACAGTTAGCCTGTACTAACATTTCTGTGTATGAAGAATTTCGTAGGCGTGGTGGCACGATTCGGCCTGGCTGCAGTTTGGTTGTACTCGGGTCTTATCAAACTGCTGAACCCGCTGGAATCGCGTCAGGCAGTTCAAGCTTATGAGCTGCTGCCGAGCGATTTGGTGCCGATGGTAGCGGTTGCGCTGCCCGCTTTCGAAGTCATCCTTGGACTCCTGCTGGTATTGGGGCTTTTCCTGCGCCCGGTAGCGGTGTTGTCTGGCGCGCTCTTGCTGGTGTTTATCGGCGGCATTATCTCGGCGTGGGCGCGCGGCCTGCAGATTGACTGCGGTTGCTTTGGTGGCGGTGGCTACGACGAGAACGCTGACGCGGTTTCATATCTAAAGTCAATCGCCCGAGACATCGGTTTTCTGGCCTTGGCTGTATTTGTGTACGTGTGGCCGTGGAAGAAGTTTGCCATTTACGCCTAGTCCGCTGGCTAGAGGGGAAGCCTAGGGGATAGGCCAGGGGAATGGGGCAAGGTGATGGGGCCTAGCGATGCGGCCTAACAACCATTTCCGTTTTCTCAGGCGCAATTGTGTCATTGGCAAGAAAACACCGCTATCGTAAGCGGTGTGAGTCAGAAGATTAAGAATCCAAATGAAAAGGGCAGTGGCTTCGTCGTCGGCCTGATTGCTCTTCTTGCTGTCGTTGCAGTTGTTATTGGTGGCGTTATCTACATCGGCCGGTCGCAGCCGATTGAGGGACTGCCAGATGAGGACGTCGACTTCTCCGTCGCACTCGACGGCGATGTCATCCGACTGAGCAAGGACGGCGCCGAAGGGGCTAAAACAGCCACGATTTTTGAGGACTACTCGTGCCACTACTGTGCTCAGATGAGCGAAGAGGGCCACGATGATGAGCTCAAGGCGCTAAACGACGGCAAGCTTGTCGCTGAATACCGCACGCTGAACTTCCTGGATGGTCAGGAGAAGGAGCAGCGTGACGGTCACTCCACTCGCGTCTTCGCGGTTGCCCGCAAGATTGCTGAGACCGGTGATGCTCGCGCATATTGGAACTTCCGCACGATGATGATGGCTGACCAGCAGAACTCTGTCACGTGGAGCGATGATGAGTTGGCTGACCGTCTGGAGCAGCTCGGTGTTGCTGACGAAATTGTCAGCGAAGTCCGTTCCGGCATCGACACCACCGAGGCTAAGGCAAGCGCAAATGCCAACTTCGATGACCTTGAGAAGCGCTTGGGCAAGGTTTCCTCACCGCACGTCTTTGTCGATGGCAAGGATATTCTGGAGAACATTTCCGGTGATGGCGGACTGGGGCAGTGGGTCAAGGTGGCCCTGCGCTAGGTTCCGTGCACGCTCACACGATTCATCTTCAGTTCATGTTCGGCAGATCCACTCTGGGGCACTCGGCGAATACGTAAAAGAGTGTTCTACATGCGGATTTGGTGATACATGACAGTGCCATGTAGCCTTTGAGGAGTCCACAGCGGAGGGTGAAAGCCACTTCGATGTTGATTCTGGGGCTATGGCGCAGCTGGTAGCGCACCACACTGGCAGTGTGGGGGTCACGGGTTCGAGTCCCGTTAGCTCCACCAGTAGGAAATCCCTCGGTCGAAATGACCGGGGGTTTTCTTGTATCTGCCCTGATAGTAGCGCGTTTTTGGGTTTGTGTAGAGCGCCAGGTGTGGGCACGGGTAGGCTTTGAAGTGGCACAAATTTGGCACGTTTCAGAAAAAATTTGGCACGAATTTGGCACGAAAGGCGGCGGGGCGGCATGAAATTCGGCAATATTCGGCCACTTCCATCTGGCAGATACCAAGCTCGCTACAAGTACGCGGGAGTTGAGTGCAAGGCACCCCGGACTTTTAAGACTCGGGGGCTGGCACGGGGCTGGCTCAATGAAGAAGAAAAGTTAATCGCCTTTGGTGAATGGACACCGCCAGAGCAGCGCGCGGCGGAAAAGGAGCTAGAGAAGCAGCGCCACGCCCTCACAGTCAAAGCTTGGCTAGAGCAGTATCACGACGGCCTTACAGTCCGCGCGTCCACGCTGCAGACTTATCGGCGTACCGTCCGCAACCGCATTACTGACCCACGGCCACCCGGTGACAAAGACCCGGACGTTACACGGCTTGCTGATATTCCCCTTGTGGAACTAACCAAAGCTGACATTTATTCGTGGTGGGACGGTATCACCCGCGCCTATGCCACCCCGGAAACTAACCACAAGGCCTATGTGCGGCTTAACGCGGCGTGTGAAGAAGCGGTGCGGCGTGAGCTGATAGACCGTAACCCGGTAGAGATAGCGGCCGCTAAACGGCGTGTAGAGCGGGAATTACCGTATCTGCCAAAGACGGAAGAGCTACACGCGGTAGTGGACGCAATGAAGCCGTCGTACAAGCTGCTGACCGTGCTGTGCTTGTTCCACGGGTTGCGTCTCGGGGAGGCAATCGCCCTGGAGATAGACGATGTTATTTCCGATACGCCGATTCCGTATGCCCCTCGGTACTCGATTCGGGTTAGGCAGAACGCCCAACGGATTACACCGGACGGGGGTAGCACGTACATGTTGCTGCAAAAGCCTAAGAGCCAGGCGGGTAACAGGGAGGTTCCTTTTATGCCGTCAATGGTGTCGGTGCTATGGGAACACATAGCTAACCACCTTGCTACCGCCCCCGTATCCGTGAACCTTGCTACCGCCCCCGTATCCGTGAACCTTGCTGCAGACCTCGGGGGAGGTACCCGCCCGACGCGGCTGTTGACCACAACCGACAAGGGGGCGATGTTGATGGATACGTCCTACAGGTCGGTGCTAGACCGCACCACTAAGCGGGCGGGTGTGTCTGAGCAGATTAAACCTCACTCGGGGCGGCGCTGGTTAGTGACCCGGCTAGCGGAAAAGGGAGCGCACGTAAAAGAGATTGCCAAGATTCTGGGAGACAACGATCTTGACACAATCATGAAGATTTACATGCAGGTACGTGCTGAACGGACAACGGAGCTTATGGACGTTGTGGACGCAAGTATTAGCCCCACTATTAAGGCGGGAGAGTAATGACTAGCAACGATGGAAAATGCTGGCACGTGTATGTACGCGGCGATAGAGCAGAGCTAAAGCGGCGGCGCATTGTGGGCTGTATTCACTTTGCCCCTAGTCGTAAATGGGTGTGGGCAGATTCGATTAAAGAAGTGAAGTCCGAAGCGCTTGGGAAACGTGTTGCCCGTGAAGGCAAGAACACGCTGGACACCACGGAGGCGGTGAAGAAGCACGATTATCTAGAGCAGGGTAGCGCGTACCGCGACGATGAGGCGCTAAAAATCGTGGGGCAAATGGATATGGCCTTTATGGTGCAGATTCCGGGGGCGGGGAGATACCGGGCTGAACTTGTGGCACAGACGCTTGAACGGCTTATAAGCAACGATGTAGACCGCATAGTGATTCGTGAATCGGCGAAGCCTCCACAGGGGAGTTTAGAGATTGACGCGTCTCAGTTGCAGAGGGCTATCGCGGCGTACTCGCAGACTCAATAAGGCTGTTGTGCTAACCTGTGGACAGGGAGATTCAAATACCCCTCCGATGGCAGAGCGGTGACGCACTGCTCGGCAATGGCATTTGCCGTTGACGCTCATTCCGCAACTTAGATTTCGTATGAAGTGTGAGTTGCGCTTTTGCATGCCCAAAATGGGCGCAGAAAGAGCGACGGCAATGCCGAATCCTGTAACCCACTCAAAGCCATGTACCCGCCCGGCCACAGTAAAACAGGCAGCGGAACACTGGGGAGTATCCACCAAAACTATCCGGCGCATGATTAACGCCGGAACAATCACCGGTTACAAACTCACCCCGCGTACCTTGCGCGTGAACCTCGATGAACTGGATTCCCTTGCTCAATCCCAGAGCACGGATTTCGGGGGTTTCTAACCGTGGACACAAAGAAAAACCCCGCGCCGGTCGAACGCAGGGAAATTCAAAAAAACTGTTACCCCTATCGTAACCAAGTACGGCGCAGCATGCCTAGCGTGTGGGAAACACTAGCTGTAGAGGCATTAGCCCTACTTGTATCCTCCACCGCTGAAATGGTGCAGTACGCTACCGCCCGACGCGGCGTAACGGCCACTGATTTCCCGCGTCTGTATCGCCCGGCGTACCTCGTACTGCTGGAATGCGCTGAGGAACACATCAACACGAGTAATGCCTCGGAACGCGTGGATATGGTGCAGTTTGGTCAACGCCTGCAGGAAAAGCAGCACAGCACAGGCACGCGGGTATGGCGGCGCATTAGCAACAGCAACGGCTACAGTGCCCACCCGCTGGGTATGGCAGAGCTGGGGCTGATTAACAACGCGCTTGCACAGCTGACTAGCCAAGCAGCTTTCCAGCACCTACAGGCAGCGCAGGCACAGACACAGCAGTGTCTAGACACCGCAACGCTTACCGGCATTGGCCGCGCAATAGAACACCTTCAGCAAGCCCAAGACGCAGGACAGCGCGCCGGGCTTATCGATCAATGCCGGGGGTCGGTTCCCGGTGCGGGCGGGGCGGTGGCATAAAAGAAAATGACCACAAAGGACGTAAAAAAGATTATGCAGCCCGCGCAAGAAGCAGTGTCTGAAGCCGGTGCGGATATTCCACTGGACTCGGTATTAACCGCGCAGGGGTGGGAGCAGCTACATAGGGACGTATTCGACGGTTCGGACAGGCTATGCACCCTACGGGATTACGCCCGTGCTCACCACGTATCACCGATTGCGTTTCTGCTTGTTACGCTAACCCGCATTGCGGCGGCTAGCCACCCTATTACCGTTGACGCAGGGCTAGGGGCAACACCGCTGAATACTTTCCTGGTGTTGGTCGGTGATTCCGGTATGGGCAAAGACACCGTGATTAACAAGTCCGCTAATGCTTACTCGATGGAGCGCACCGGTTTTCCACAGGAACCGCAAGAGCGACCGTTAGGCTCGGGCGAATCGCTGGTATCCGCGTTTGTTCCGCCCGTGGTGGATAAAGACGACCCGGCTCCCAAGCCCAACCCCCGCGTGCTGTTTACAGAGACGGAAATCAGTAACGCCGAAACATTGATGAAGCGCGACGGAGCAACGCTAAGGGCAAATCTGCTGAAGCTCTACAGCGGTAGCACGGTGGGTAATGCCACGAAAAACAGTGTGGACACCGTAGAAGGGGGCACATATTCCACCGGCCTGATTATCGGGGCGCAGCGCGGCAAGGTGGGGGCGCTACTGGATAATCCCGATGATGGATTACCCCACCGGTTTGTGTGGACTGAGTTACTTGACCCCAACCTACCGGCACAGGTGCCCGGACACAGCCCCAAACTGGAGGTTGTGCAATTCCCTAAAGCGGGGACGGTAATTCAAGCGTGCAACACGGCTCGTAGCCTCGTAAACCGAAACAGCCGCTTAAGGCTGGAAAAGGGACATACGGGAGGGCTTGACTCGCACCTGGTATTAGCCCGAATACGGCTGGCAGCGTCACTAGCGATACTTAGCGGCCACGCGCAAGAACAAGGCTTTACCGATGATGATTGGCGGCGCGCGGGCGCACTCGTAGCGTACTCAAAGAAAGTACGTGAATCCTGTAACGAACGCCTGCAGACCTCAGCCGTGGTCAAACAGATAGAGCATGAAGAAACAGAGTACGCAACACGTAGGGGACGCTTACATCAATTGGTCTACGACAAGTTACGGGACAGTGAGCAGGTGCGTGTAAGCACGATTACCAACCCTCAACGCAGGTGGCGTAATGACGCTAAGGACATGATTGCGGAACTGGTAGACGCTAAAGCTATTCGCTACGTCGATGAGCAGTGTTGGGTTATCGGCAAGGGCGAAGCATGGCAGGCCTTTGTGTACTCACTTAGAACCCCGTCCTAACTGTCCTAACTGACCTAACCCCAGGTAGAAGGCAGTTTCCACTGTCCTAACTACCGTCCTATCCCGTCCTAACTGTCCTAACCCCGGATACGAAGATAGGACACCATAGGACACCACATAGGACACTAAAAAACGCGCTGACCAGCACATAGGACACATAGGACACTTAGGACAGGGGGTAAGAAAATAAGCGTCCTAACCAACATAAGAAAGCTGACGCGCCGGGCACCCCAAGGGTTTGTCATAGGCGCTAACGGCAGAAAGCCGCAAACAAGAAGAAAGGGGCACGGCAATGAACACGCCGATTGCACAGAAAAAAGAAATCCAAGAACGACGGAAAAAAGCACTCGATTTACGACTAGCGGGCGCGACCTTCCGGGAAATAGCCGGGGCACTCGGGGTAAGCCTCGGTACCGCACACACTGACGTAGCAACCGCACTGGCAGACATACCCAAAGAAGAAGCCAATGAACTACGCAAGCTAGAAGCCGCCCGGCTAGACGCACTGAATCAAGCGCACTGGGAAAACGCGCTCAACGGGGACACGAACAGCGCAAAAATCGTCCTAAGCGTTATTGATCGACGGATTAAGCTACTCGGCCTGGACATGCCCCAACGTGTCGAGATAGCCGGTAACCAAGACCTCGACCTAGATACCGTCGTGGATAACCTCATAGGGATAGCTGAAGCTACGGTACGCGCGGAACTGGAAGCAGAAATGGGGGATACGCCCGGCGCGGGGGTGAACCTATAGGAGGCTGAACATTCGCGGTAGGAATCTGTTGGCCTATTGCCTGAAGCGCTGGGGCGGTTTTGTCGTACGGTTGCTGACGGCTAGGCCATGTTTCCCATATGGCGGCGGGGTGTGTAATCGTCGCGCCGGGCGGGTGTGGTGGCGAAAAATTGACCTGGTGTTTTGCGGTGGCACGTCCGCGGATTTGGCATAAATTTGGCACGCGCGGCGCAGTGAGTTTTGGGAAATGCCTGTTTACCTGCAGGGGAGCGGATTTTTCGTGAAGCCCCGTTAGCTCCACCAGTAGAAAAACCCTCGGTCGTTATGACCGGGGGTTTTCTTGTATCTGCCCCTGGGTAGTGTGCTCGCCGTTTACCTCAATGATTGGTAATCCGTATGGCTGTAGCAACTTTGTCTGAACGGTGGAATACTGGGGGTATGGCACACAACGACTCCGTTATTCAGAAACTGTCCACCGAAGAATCCCTTGAGCTGCTGGCTACGCAGACTTTTGGGCGACTGGTTGTTCGTCGTAAAGACGATATGGATCTTTTCCCACTGAACTACGTCGTTCATGAGGGGAACATTTACTTCCGCACTGCCGAGGGGTCGAAGCTCTTTACTGTTTCTCTGAACCACGATGTTCTTTTTGAGGCCGACTTTGTTGACAAGGATGCTCAGAAGGCCTGGTCGGTCATCGTTAAGGGGGACGCAGAGGTTCTCACCTCCCGCGCTGATATTAACGCTGCAGATGAGCTGCCGCTGAAGCCCTGGCTGCCGACGTTGAAGTACAACTACGTGCGCATTACCCCGAACAATGTTTCGGGTCGCCATTTCCACCTCGGGGAGGAGCCGAATCGCTACGAAGCGTAGCGGCGGCATACGGCGCTTTTGCTTGACGACGGTGGGGGCTCCGTCGTGAAGCAGAGATAGCAGCGTGCAAAGGCAGCTTTTAGTGACTGAGCACCGCCGTTAGCTGTTTTTTTAAAAATTGTTGGGTTAAATTACCCAAAAGCGCCCTAAGTGAGATTCAACGCGTTACAGTCGCAAATGTGACGTGCACCATAGAATCGACCGATGGGGTGCCAGCGCAGCCCGATGTGCGCAGGCAGTCCCCACGTATGCAGAAGATCGTAGATGAAGCGCGCGCGATGCTGCGCGAATCGGGCTGGAGTGCTATCAGCATGCGCCGCCTAGCGGCGCGGCTCGATGTGAAGGCGCCATCGCTGTACAAGCACATCAGCGGCAAAGAAGAGCTCCTTCAGCTGCTGCTGACCGAGAGCCTCGAGAATCTGGGCAAGCGTATTCATGCTGCCATTGATGAGGAATGCACTTCGGCGTCTCTGCTGCAGGCGTACCGCCAGGCAGTTCTCGACGATCCGCATGGTTACCGGCTGATGAGTCGCACTAATTTCGTGAATGTCGTCTCGCCTTCGTCGTTGGATGCCTGGATTCGTGATGCATTCATTAAGGTTGCCGGCGATGAGCCTAAGGGATTGGCCATGTGGGCGTTCGCCCACGGTTTGGTGACCGCCGAGCTCGTCCAGGATGGTTCACCTGCGCTGGAACCCAGCGCTGAAGCCGGTGCGGCAGACAGCTTGGCCGCAGTTGGGGCTATTTGGGACGCTGGCGCGGAGGCCTTCTCTTAAGGGGTTTGCTGCTCTGTCCGGGACGCTGGATCGGTGGCCCGGGGCAGTAGCCTAGCGCCACCAGGAATCGGCCGGTCCGGGAGGGACGGCTCGCTTGTGCCGGGAAATGGAGTAGAGATACTCGATTCGCGCGGCATCCTCATCTGAGACGGCCTTGCCTTCGAGGTAGTCGTCGATGGCGGTATAGGTCACCCCGAGTGCAACTTCGTCGGGAAGCGCAGGGCGATCTTCTTCCAGGTCGGCCGTCGGCACCTTCTCCCACGTACTGGCTGGTGCGCCGAGGTGACGGAGTAAGGCCGCGCCCTGGCGCTTGCTCAGCCCCTGCAGCGGAACGAGGTCGCAGGCGCCGTCGCCGTGCTTGGTGTAGAAGCCGGTGACAGCCTCCGCGGCGTGATCTGTGCCGATGACCAAAGCGCCGTCAACACCCGCCACTGCGTACTGGGCAATCATGCGCATGCGGGCCTTAATATTTCCCTTGTTGAAGTCGCTGATAGCGCTGCCGGCCAGGGCATCGGTGACCTGGGCGGTCATCGCGGCGGTGGCCGGTTCGATATCGATAGTTAGCCTTTGGTCAGGTTGAATGAATTGCAGTGCCACCTGTGCGTCGTCCTCATCGGCCTGCACGCCGTGGGGGAGGCGAATGGCAATGAAGGTGGCGTCCTCGCCGCCGTCGCGAAGCTTTTCGACGGCCAACTGCGCTAGACGTCCGGCTAGCGTGGAATCTTGACCGCCGGAAATTCCGAGCACGAATCCCTTGGCGTGCGCGGCGCGGAAATAATCGCAGAGAAAATCGACTCGGCGGCTGATTTCCTCGGCGGCATTGATGGTGGGCTGGACGTGGAGGTCGTTAATAATCTCCGACTGGAGGGGGTGTGGGAAATCCTGTGTGCCTACTGGTGTCATGAGCCTCACTCTACCGCTAGTTCAGGACGGGAAAAGGGATGATTTTCCTGCCAGAAGAGTGCCAAAACTCTCATCTTTATCGAGTAAGTGCTGTTCGGATAGGGGGTCTTTGGCCGGACGGTGGCAAGATTTCCAGCGTGAGTACAACCGAACAGAATAAGACTGGACCGAACCGGGAAACCACCACAACTCGGTCGATAGCCGTGGCTATCATCGCCGCTCTGGGCGGCCTCCTCTTTGGTTACGACACCGGTGTCATCTCGGGCGCGCTGCTGTATATCCAGCGCTCTTTTGAGCTGACTCCAGGACAGGAGTCCACTGTCACCGCCATGCTCTTGGTCGGTGCGGCTATCGGTGCGTTCCTGGGCGGTCGCGTAGCGGACTCCCTGGGGCGCCGTGGCACCATCCTGCTCGGAGCGGTCGGCTTCATCATCGGCAGTATCTGGTGTGCTTTCGCTACTAGTGCGTTTTCGCTGGGTGCTGCGCGTACTTTGCTCGGCGTCTGTATCGGTGGTGTTTCCATCGTCGTACCGATGTACATCTCCGAAATGGCACCACCGCATGTGCGTGGACGCCTGGTCAGCCTGAACTCGCTGATGATCGTGATTGGTCAGCTGGTGGCGTTCCTCACCAACTCCGCCCTAGCCTCCTCCGGTAACTGGCGACTCATGCTTGGACTCGGCGCTGTCCCCGGCATCGTGCTGCTCATCGGCATGCTGGTTCTGCCGGACACTCCGGCCTACCTCGTCCGTCGAGGACAGGAGGGCAAGGCGCTGGCCGTGCTGCGTCAGATGCAGGGAGATGAGGCGACCCTGGCTGAGGTTGCCGTTGATGAGGCGTCGTCAAGCGCCGATCAGCGTGCAGCCGAGCGCCTTGCCGTGAAAACCCCGTGGGTGCGACGCACCGTCATTATTGCGATGCTCATTGGTGTGACGCAACAGGTCACGGGCGCGAACGCGATTATGTATTTCGCGCCGACGATGATGAACAAGGTTGGCTTGTCGACGGAAAGCTCTGTCTATACCTCCATCATCATCGGTATCGCCTCGGTGATTTCGTGTGCAATTGGTATGAGCATCATTGACCGCGTTGGTCGTCGGCGAATGCTGATTATCGGTTTGGTGGGCTGTGCAAGCTCGCTGCTCGTGCTGGCGCCCGTCTATGGTTTGTCGAGTAACTCTTCGACGGGTGCCATGATGTCGCTTCTGCTGATGACCGTATTTATCGTGTTTCAGCAGGCGGCTGTGTCGGTGGCGACCTGGCTCCTGATTTCCGAGATCATCCCGACAGAGGCTCGTGGCCTGGGTATGGGGCTGGCAGGGCTCGCGCTATGGGTTGCGAATTGGTTTGTGGCGCAGGCTTTTCTTCCGATGGTGGATGCTGTCGGTGGTGCGTGGTCGTTCTTCTTCTTTGCCATTACGGGCGCAATTGCGCTGGTATTCACCATCAAGGCGGTGCCGGAGACCTCAGGTAAGACGCTTGCCGAGGTCCGCGAGTACATGATTGCCGCTGCCAAGTAGAGAAGTGGAAGCAGTTGCAACGTGGGGAGTCGCGATCTTGGGGTTGCCCGTCAAAGAACATGTTTCCCCGGATTTTTGGAGTTATTCCGCTTATTAGGTAGTATGGCAACTCGTGTCGTAACGCATCCTCTTTGATATTTCTTCGGATTATCAGGAAGGGTGCGTTGCCAGGCAGTCACTGGGGTGATTGTCCGGGGAGAGTGCAGTGTGCACATTCCCGTTTCGGAGCCGAGTAGAAAGGAGCGCCCGAATGAAGGTCCGCAAGTCCCTTCGGTCGCTGAAGAACAAGCCGGGCGCTCAGGTCGTGCGCCGTCGTGGCAAGGTCTACGTGATCAACAAGAAGGAGCCGCGCTTCAAGGCCCGTCAGGGCTAAGCCTTATTTAGGCTAGCGCGAAGCAAATAGCTTCCTCATTTATTGCCAAAACCGCAATCTGAAGTCGCAGTTTTACTGTGGCCAAAGGTTGCGGTTTTTGGTTTTTGGAGGAGGTAGGTTCAGGCGGTGACAGCGTTTATGGCTGGGGGCGGTGGGGCGATGGAAGTTACTGACTGCGTTTATGTCAAAATTGGCCCGAAAATTGGCTTGAAAGTGTCATAAACTCGCACAGTTTCATATGTGCAGCCCGTGTTCATATGTGCAGCCCGCGATTTTTGAGATCGCTGCGGAATCCGAAGTTGGGTAGGGGAGGGACAAAGGCAGGGCGGGGACACTGCGGCGCCTGGAATCGGTGCGGTCGGCTGCGGGGCGTCATGCAGTAATTGGTTTAACCAAAATCCACCGATAGTTGTTTTTCTACGATTTTCTAGAATTTTTAGCGTGAAATTACAAGGTTGTGGTGCGTCTGTGTACAACATCTTGTGCGCCAGAGATCTCCGAACAGGGAATACCATGGTTGTGAGTACTACATCTAGTATGACTAGAGTTTTCTAGGCACCAAGTGTAGTGTTTTCGATGTCGAGCCAAGGAGAGCTAAAAGGACCTGTCTGCCACCCGTACTCGGTTTCTCATGAACCCTGGGAGCTTTCGGTCATTCAACCAATCCGCTGATTCCTCGGCCGCTTCCGTTGTTTGTACGAAGTCGATCCGATTCATTGGTCTTACCCAAAGCCAGAAAGTTTGTGAGAGTCATGGTTACCGTTTACAGCAAGCCTGCATGTGTCCAGTGCCGCGCTACCACTCGTGCCCTCGATAAGGCTGGAATTGCCTACGATATCGTCGACATCACCATGGACGATGAGGCTCGGGACTACGTCATGGCTCTCGGTCACCTCCAGGCGCCGGTCGTTGACACTGGCACTGAGACCTGGTCGGGTTTCCGTCCGGATCGCATCAAGGCTCTCCAGGCAGCGTAAGAATCACACACCTCTCCGCAGATTTCGTTGACCACCCGGGAAGCGAAGATTGCGGGGGTTTTGCGATGTAAAGGGTGAAGCTCTCATGCTGGTGGTGTATTTCTCCTCGGCGACGGGGAATACACACAAGTTTGTTGAAAAGCTAGGTATCAAAAATGCCCGCATTCCCATCCGTCGTAATGAGCCGGAGCTTATCGTCGATGAGCCCTATGTCCTCATTTGTCCGACTTATGGTGGTGGCGTTTCCATCAGCGGTGGTAACTCAAGGCCAGTTCCTCCGCAGGTCATCAAATTTCTTAATAATGAGCACAACCGCTCTTTCATCCGAGGTGTGATTGCTGCCGGCAATCTCAACTTCGGTGAGGACTTCTGTAAAGCAGGGGATGTCATCTCCTACAAGTGCAAGGTTCCATATCTATATCGCTTCGAGCTGATGGGAACCGACCACGATGTGCGGCGAGTCCGAGAAGGGCTAGAGGAATTCTTCCACGGTAGAGCCAGCGCCTAAGTTGGCAAGCCTCAGTGTCGAGGGAAGGGGCACTGAGGACAACCGAATGGATACGCTCGCGGAAGCCGTCGTAAAGCGGTGTGCGAGGAAAATAGCTAGATTGGATTGCTCTGGGCAGTGTTGGAACAGACCCTGTGCAGGCAAATGAATATTAAAGGAGTCAACGTGTCGGAAATGGGCAAGCAGGTCGCGGAGCCGGTGGGTGAGGACAAGCTGGATTACCACGCGCTCAATGCGCTGCTGAATCTGTACGGTGAAGACGGCAAGATTCAGTTCGATAAAGACCGCATGGCTGCGCGGCAGTTCTTCTTGCAGCATGTCAATCAGAACACTGTGTTCTTCCACAACTTGCGGGAGAAGCTCGATTATCTGGTAGAGAACCATTACTACGAGGCCGAGGTTCTGGAGAAGTACGAATTTGAGGACGTCAAGGCACTGTTTAAGCAGGCCTACGCCCACAAGTTCCGTTTTCAGACTTTCCTGGGTGCTTACAAGTACTACACCTCGTACACACTGAAGACCTTCGACGGCAAGCGTTACTTGGAGCGCTACGAAGACCGTGTCTGCATGGTTGCTCTCACGCTTGCCGACGGCGACTTGGGGCTCGCGCAGCACCTGGTTGATGAGATCATCGCCGGACGCTTCCAGCCTGCTACTCCTACATTCCTCAACTCCGGTAAGGCCCAGCGCGGCGAGCCGGTGAGCTGCTTCCTGCTGCGTATCGAGGACAACATGGAGTCCATTGGCCGCGCCATCAACTCCTCGCTGCAGCTGTCCAAGCGCGGCGGTGGTGTGGCGCTGCTGCTGAGCAACCTGCGTGAACAGGGCGCTCCGATTAAGCACATCGAGAATCAGTCTTCCGGTGTCATCCCGGTTATGAAGCTGCTGGAGGACTCCTTCTCCTACGCTAACCAGCTGGGTGCTCGCCAGGGAGCAGGCGCTGTCTACCTGCACGCGCACCACCCGGACATCATGCGCTTCCTGGATACCAAGCGTGAGAACGCGGACGAGAAGATTCGCATCAAGTCGCTGTCGCTCGGCGTTGTCATTCCGGACATCACGTTCGAGCTGGCCAAGCGTAACGACGACATGTACCTCTTCAGCCCGTACGATGTCGAGCGTGTCTACGGTAAGCCGTTCGCGGACATTAGCATCACCGAGAATTACGCGGATATGGTCGAGGACCCGCGTATTCGTAAGCAGAAGATCAACGCGCGTCAGTTCTTCCAGACCATCGCTGAGATTCAGTTTGAGTCCGGCTACCCGTACATCATGTTCGAGGACACGGTTAACCGCGCGAACCCGATTGAGGGCCGCATTAACATGTCGAACCTCTGCTCGGAGATTCTGCAGGTCAACACCCCGTCGACCTACAATGCGGACCTGTCCTACGAGCACGTGGGTGAGGACATTTCCTGTAACCTTGGTTCGCTGAATATTGCGATGACCATGGACTCGCCGGACTTTGGTCGCACTGTCGAGACTGCCATCCGTGGCCTGACTGCGGTCAGTGAGCAGACTTCTATTGACTCGGTGCCATCGATTCGCAAGGGCAACGACGGATCTCACGCCATCGGCCTGGGGCAGATGAACCTGCACGGCTACCTTGGTCGCGAGAAGATTATGTACGGCTCGGAAGAAGGCCTGGACTTCACCAACGCCTACTTCGCAGCAGTGCTCTACGCAGTCCTGCGCGCATCCAACAAGATTGCTCGCGAGCGCGGTCAGAAGTTCGTCAACTTTGAGAACTCCGACTACGCTAGCGGCAAGTACTTCGATAACTTCGATCCGGCAGAGTTCCAGCCGAAGACTCAGCACGTCAAGGAGATCTTCGAGAACTCCACCGCGCACATTCCGGACGCTGAGGACTGGGCGCAACTGAAGGCCGACGTCATGGAGTACGGCCTGTTCAACCGCAACCTGCAGGCAGTGCCGCCGACCGGTTCGATTTCCTACATCAACAACTCGACCTCGTCGATTCACCCGATTGCATCTCAGATTGAGATTCGCAAGGAGGGCAAGATCGGTCGCGTGTACTACCCGGCTCCGCACTTGGACAATGACAACCGTGAGTACTTCCAGGACGCCTACGAAATCGGCTACGAGAAGATCATTGACACTTACGCGGTCGCTACCAAATATGTTGACCAGGGACTGTCGCTGACCTTGTTCTTCAAGGACACGGTGAGCACTCGTGACCTCAACCGTGCGCAGATTTACGCATGGCGCAAGGGTATTAAGACTCTGTACTACATCCGCCTGCGTCAGGTTGCGCTGGAGGGTACTGAGGTCGAGGGTTGCGTATCCTGCATGCTTTAAGCAAGCGTGCTTGAGGGCTAGGCATCTAGTACTTCAGTTGTAGCGCATTGAAGGCGCGAGAATTTCCCCGAGTTTTGCCGGGAGATTCTCGCGCCTTTTTCGTCGCTCCACCCAATTGGGAACAAATGTAAATATCACTATTGACGGTTGTAATCCAGGTAATTAACCTGGGCAGTGGTACACCAATGTTCGCATAATTTTCACCCACGGCTAGTGGGGGAAGGGGCTGGAAGCCATGTCCGATACCACTGGTAAGAGCACTCCACACATCAACCCAAAGGGTGCGCCGATTGCAGAAACCATTTTGTTGCCAGGTGACCCGCTGCGTGCCAAGTTCATTGCGGAGACCTATTTGGATGATGTCGTTCAGTTCAACGAAGTTCGCAACATGTTGGGCTTTACCGGCACCTACCAGGGGCAGGAAGTGTCCGTCATGGGATCCGGTATGGGCATTCCGTCTATCTCGCTGTACTCCTGGGAACTTATCCATGTTTTCGGCTGCAAGAAGCTGATTCGCGTCGGTTCCTGCGGCGCGTTGCAGCCGGAGCTGGACCTGTATGACGTGGTTATCGGCCAGACGGCGTCGACGGACTCCAATTTTCTATCGCAGTACAACTTGCCGGGGACATTCGCCCCGTCCGCATCTTTCCGTCTGATTGAAGATGTTCGCGATCGCGCCCGTGAGCAGGGCATCACTACGCACGTCGGCAACATCTTGTCCAGCGATATTTTCTACAACTTCCAGGATGATGTGAACGATCGTTGGGCACGCATGGGTGTGCTGGCGGTGGAGATGGAATCAGCTGGCCTTTATGCCACTGCCGCCGAGGCCGGTGTGGAGGCCATGGGAATCTTCACTGTGTCGGACAACATCGTCACCGGTGGAAAGACCACTCCGGAAGAACGTGAGAAGGCCTTCACGACGATGATGGAGCTGGCATTGCCGCTGGCTCGACTCTAGTGTCCTGGTCCGCAATCAATTGGCTTGAAGTGTGAAATAGGTACAGTGCGATGAGCAATCCCGCCAGCAATACCAGCTTGAACGTGAATCCCCGTGAAAGCGCAGCATCCAAGGCTGCCGCGCCAAACCCTAAGGCCGCAGTCCCGGTCTTGCTGTTTTCCTTTGTATTCTGTTTGGTCTTGGACAATGGCTTTAAGTTCATGACCAAGCCGATTGCGGAATCTCTGGACCTCAGTGTCTCCACGGCCAGTCTGCAGGCGACACTCGCCGGTATCTTGATTGGCATTGGAGCGGTGGTGTACGCCGCATTGGCGGACAGCATCAGTATCCGCAAATTGATGATTGTCGGTATCGGCTTCGTCGCCGTGGGCTCTCTACTGGGTTATTTCTTCCAGGGGGTATGGCCAATCGTGCTTACTGCCCGCATTATTCAAACTGCCGGCCTGGCGGCGGCTGAGACACTCTACGTCATCTATGTCACCAAGTACCTAAGCCCAGAAGATCAGAAAACCTACCTCGGCTTTTCCACCGCGGCCTTCCAAGCCGCGCTGCTGATTGGAACGTTGACCTCGGGAATCGTGGCTACCTACATTTCCTGGCCAGCTATGTTCCTGATTTCGCTCATTCTGATAGTTGCCATTCCCTTCCTGATCAAGACAGTTCCGGAGGAGCAGCAGCAGAAGAGTCACCTGGATATCTTTGGCCTGTTCCTCATCGCGGCCATCGCCACTGCGGTGATGCTGTTCATGCAGCGGTTCCAATGGTGGTGGCTGGTGGCCGCTGCGCTGGGTGTCGCGCTCTTTGTCTGGCATATCCGGGCGCACGACAACGCCGTGGTCAGCCCGTCGTTCTTTACCAATGCTCGCTACGTTTGCGCGCTGATTGTTGTGCTCGTGGTTTACATGGTCCAGTTGGGGTATTCGGCCATTCTGTTGCCGTACATGGTCGACGAGCTCTATGGCATCAATCTCGACGGTGCTGCCTATATCCTCGCGCCGGGCTACCTCTGCGCTGTCATCGTCGGTGTAATGTCTGGCAAGGTTGCCAAGTTCCTGCCCTCGAAGCAGGCCATTGTCGCAGCTATCAGCATTATCATCGTGGCGTTGCTCATCCCCGCAGTGCTGCCGGGGGCCGGTGTTGCCACGGTTATCGTCTCCATGATTCTGTTCCCATCAGGGTTCGCGCTCATGTATGCGCCGTTGGTCGCGACCGCACTGCAGAACATTCCTGCCGCCAAGTCCGGTGTGGCAATCGGTTTCTACAATCTGACGATCAACATTGCCGTCCCGGTTGGCATCGCGTTAACGGCCATGCTTGTTGATTCTCGACCGGCCTTCTTCAGCACCCTCTCCATCGCGCAGTCTGAAGCAGAAGGGGTCTCCGCTACCATCGCTTGGTTGCTCGCGCTCATGGCTGTCGTAGGTTTGCTGGTGTACGTCATCTCCGACCGCATCATCAACGACACGGCGGAAAACCGAGAGAAGGTTCACGCCTAGGTTCGCGCAACATCTTGCGCTTGGTGCTTGACGACGGACATTGCGTCGTCAAGCACCTTGTTCTTTGTGTGACGTGGGGTTAGGGGAGGGGCACCGGGAACAAGACTCGGCAAGTGGGGCGATTTCTTCTAGGCCGCGTGCTTAATAATGCGGGTGTGGGTAAGCTGCTAAGGGTAGTGGCTCCTTTCATCGGGAGCCTGACGTTTTGTAGTGGGACAAGGCTGGAATAGCCACCGCTGCAGTCGCTGTTTGAACTCGTAAAGAGTGAAGGACGTTCCTTATATATAAGGTGTGTTCGAAAAACGGCAATATCAATGAAAAAGGGAGAGGTTTCCACGTGAGTTTCGATGATTGCCCACCCTCGACTCCGGCCCACCGTGAGAAGAATCCAGAGTCGCGTGCATGCCCAGTTGCGGCTATTGACTGGAACACGATTCCTGATGATAAGGATCTCGAGGTTTGGGATCGTCTGACCGGTAACTTCTGGTTGCCGGAAAAGGTGCCGCTGTCGAATGACATCAAGAGCTGGAATACGCTCAACGCACTGGAGCAGCGCACCACGATGCGCGTGTTCACTGGTCTGACCATGCTTGACACCATCCAGGGCACGGTAGGTGCAGTATCACTCATTCCAGATGCGCTGACTCCGCACGAGGAAGCTGTGTACACCAATATCGCCTTCATGGAATCGGTGCACGCAAAGAGCTACTCGTCGATTTTCCAGACGCTGGCGTCGACTCCTGAAATTCAGGATGCGTTCCGTTGGGGCGAGGAGAATGAGTACCTGCAGAAGAAGGCCAAGATTATCCTCGACTACTACGAGGGCGATAATCCGCAGAAGAAGAAGGTTGCTTCCACTTTGCTGGAGTCCTTCCTGTTCTACTCGGGCTTCTACCTGCCGATGTACTGGTCCAGCCACGCCAAGCTGACCAACACCGCGGACATTATTCGCCTAATCATTCGTGATGAGGCAGTTCACGGTTACTACATCGGTTACAAGTACCAGCGCAACCTGGAGCGTCTGACCCAGGCCGAACGTGACGAGCTGAAGGATTACACCTTCGACCTCATGTTTGATCTCTACGACAACGAGATTCAGTACACCGAAGAGATGTACGACGAACTCGGTTGGACCGAGGATGTCAAGCGTTTCTTGCGTTACAACGGCAACAAGGCTCTGAACAACTTGGGCTATGAGGGTATGTTCCCGGCCGACGAGACTCGCGTTTCGCCGTCGATCCTGTCGGCCCTGTCGCCGAATGCTGACGAAAACCACGACTTCTTCTCGGGTTCCGGCTCTTCCTACGTCATGGGTAAGGCTGAAGTAACCGAGGATGAGGACTGGGACTTCTAAAAGCACAGGTGTAGGGAACATTCCGCATCGAGCCTCACTCTGGTGACAGCACACACACGGGGGTAGTAGTCCTAGCCTCGACGGTTCCTGCTAAATAGGCGTTAGCCCAGGTTAAGACAATTCTCAGGAAACTAATAGTGTGCTTAGCTGAGTGGGGAAGTGAGCCGGAAAATCCCTTAGCCTTAACTTTTTCCAAGGTTCAGACTAGAATCTGGCACATAGCGGTAGGTGGGTTCGCCGTCGCGTACTCGCCTGCACTATTCTCACAAGGACAAAACTTAAAATCCCTGTAGTGAGTTACAGGAAATCTTCGCGTAGTAAGGAGGAAGAATGACTGCAGTAGCGCCTCGTCCAGATCATGGCGTTGTAGCGCCGGAACGGCCGCAGCCGTTCGGACATGAGCGTAAGGGCAGCTGGGCGTGGGAAATGCTGACCACGACCGACCACAAGAAGCTGGGCATCATGTACATCATTATGTCCTTCTCGTTCTTCTTTGTCGGCGGTCTGATGGCTCTGCTTATCCGTGCTGAGCTCTTCGCCCCAGGACTTCAGTTCCTTTCTAACGAGCAGTTCAACCAGATGTTCACCATGCACGGCACGGTGATGCTGCTTCTGTTCGGTACCCCGATTGTTTGGGGTTTTGCTAACTACATTCTGCCACTTCAGATTGGTGCTCCGGACGTGGCTTTCCCGCGTCTGAACGCTTTCGGCTTCTGGCTGACCACCATTGGTGGCATTCTGATGCTGTCGGGCTTCCTGACCCCGGGTGGTGCTGCTGACTTCGGTTGGACCATGTACTCCCCGCTGTCTGACCCGATTCACTCTCCGGGTGTCGGTTCTGACCTGTGGATTGTCGGTGTCGGTGTTGGTGGTGTCGGTACCATCGCTTCCGCCATTAACATGACCACCACTGTCCTGTGCCTCCGTGCACCAGGCATGACCATGTTCCGTATGCCAATCTTCACCTGGAACATCCTGGTTACCTCGATCCTGGCTCTGCTGATCTTCCCGATTCTGACTGCAGCTGCTCTTGGTGTTTTGTACGACCGTAAGCTGGGCGGTCACATTTACGACCCGGCAAACGGTGGCGCAATGCTGTGGCAGCACCTGTTCTGGTTCTTCGGTCACCCAGAGGTCTACGTCCTGCTGTTGCCGTTCGTGGGCATCATCACCGAGGTCGTTCCGGTCTTTTCCCGTAAGCCGCTGTTCGGCTACGCAGGTATGGTCTTCGCAACCCTGTCTATTGCAGGTCTGTCCATGGCTGTGTGGGCACACCACATGTTCGTGACCGGTGGCGTTCTGCTTCCGTTCTTCTCGTTCATGACCTTCCTGATTTCGGTCCCGACCGGTGTTAAGTTCATCAACTGGATGGGCACCATGTGGCGTGGCCACATGACCTTCGAGGCTCCGATGACTTTCGCTCTCGGCTTCATCGTGACCTTCCTGTTCGGTGGTTTGACCGGTATTATGCTGGCTTCCCCACCGCTGGACTTCCACGTCTCTGATACTTACTTCGTCGTGGCGCACTTCCACTACACCCTGTTCGGTACCCTGGTCTTCGCTTCCTACTCGGGCGTTTACTTCTGGTTCCCGAAGATGACTGGTCGTATGCTCGACGAGAAGCTGGCAAAGGTTCACTTCTGGCTGACCTTCATCGGCTTCAACCTGACCTTCCTGGTCCAGCACTGGCTGGGTAACGAGGGTATGCCGCGTCGTTACGCCGACTACCTCGAGACTGACGGTTTCACCACCCTGAACATGATCTCCACCGTTGGTGCGTTCATCCTGGGTCTGTCTGTTATCCCGTTTGTCTGGAACGTCTTCAAGTCCTGGCGCTACGGTGAGGTCGTCACTGTTGATGACCCGTGGGGTTACGGTAACTCCCTCGAGTGGGCTACTTCTTGCCCGCCGCCGCGCCACAACTTCACCTCGATGCCGCGCATCCGCTCGGAGCGCCCGGCGTTCGAGCTGCACTACCCGCACATGGTTGAGCGTCAGCGCGCAGAGGCCCACGTTGGTCGCCAGCTCTAAGAGCTAGTGGCTACATGGCTGATGCAACTCTGAGTTAATAACTACGCGAAGCTACGGCCCCATCACGGTTCTCCGTGATGGGGCCTTAGTCTTGTCTTTGAGAGTCTTTCCTAGGGAAGAGGCAGTAAGAGAGCGCAGTAAGAGCAGGGGGGGGCGCAGGGAGCGCCAGAAGGGCAAGAGAGCAAGGCGATGGCTAGCGCCTGTCGCTGGCCACCCACTGAAGTGCGGAATCCCACTATGCGATGAGCGCTCTGCCGGGGCTTCATGCGATACTGGATTGGTGAATGAACAGGTAATTACCTCTCCCAGTCAGTCTGTAGATACCGATGCTCTATCGGTTTCGTTGGCACCGGGACTAGCTCCGGTGCTTATTACCGCTGTTGGCCGAGACCGCCCGGGTGTCTCCGCAGCTTTCTTCCGCGTGCTCGCGGCCCACGGAGTTCAAATTTTGGATGTGGAACAGTCGGTGTTCCGCTCTAATCTGAGCCTCGGTGCGCTTGTTGGTGTCACAGAAGAAAAGGTCGGTGTTCTCCGTGAGGGACTCATTGAAACACTGA
Source organism: Corynebacterium sp. MSK012 (assembly GCF_030232435.1). Lineage (NCBI taxonomy): Bacteria > Bacillati > Actinomycetota > Actinomycetes > Mycobacteriales > Corynebacteriaceae > Corynebacterium > Corynebacterium sp. MSK012. Next base: position 35,122 of record NZ_JASPJU010000006.1, on the reverse strand, counting down.
AGCCTCACGGCATGACTGTCAGTTTCCAGCTGGATGCGCCGATTGAGCGCAGCGATGGCTCCACCCACGCACTTGTCGTGTTGGGCAATCCGGTCAACGCTGAGGATATTTCCCGTATCGGCCGCACTCTTGCTGATTACGGTGCAAACATCGATTCCATTCGCGGTATTGCTGACTACCCAGTCACTGGCCTGGAATTGCTGGTCTCTATTCCGGACCCGAAGCCGGGTGCGGGCATTCCGCTGCGTAAGGCACTGGCCGAGCTTGCACAGGACCAGGACATTGACATCGCAATTGAACGCGCTGGTTTGCAGCGCCGCTCCAAGCGCTTGATTTGTTTCGATGTGGACTCGACCTTGATTACCGGTGAGGTCATTGAGATGCTGGCCGCCCATGCTGGTCGCGAGGCGGAGGTTGCAGCGGTTACAGAGCGCGCTATGCGCGGTGAGCTGGACTTCGCCGAGTCACTGCATGAGCGAGTTAAGGCTCTGGCTGGCCTGCCGGTCAGCGTCCTAGAGGAAGTCACTAACTCCATCGAGCTGACTCCAGGCGCCCGCACCACGATCCGCACGCTGAAGCGCCTCGGTTACAAGTGTGGTGCTGTCTCCGGTGGCTTTATCCAGATCTTGGAGCCGCTGGCAAAGGATCTCGGTCTGGACTTTTACAAGGCGAATACCCTCGAGGTCGAGGACGGAAAGCTGACTGGACGCGTGGTCGGCGATGTCGTCGATAGGCAGGAGAAGGCCCGCAGCCTCAAGACGTTCGCCGCAGAGTCGGGATTTCAGATGCATCAGACCGTTGCGGTCGGCGATGGGGCCAATGACATCGATATGTTGTCGGTCGCAGGCCTTGGTATTGCTTTCAATGCCAAGCCGGCGCTAAAGGAAATCGCTGACACGTCCGTCAACGTTCCATTCATGGACTCGATTCTGTTCATGCTGGGCATTTCCCGCGATGAAATCGACGATGCCGACCGCGAAGATGGCACCTTCCGCCGCGTGCCGTTGGAGCAGTAGTGCAACGCGAGGATCACAAGAATCCAGCTGTCACGGACGCATCATCGGTACCGGAGTGGTTCCGTATCGCCCATAACCTCCTGCCGCAACCTGATAGGGAAGACCACGGCGAGGATGTGCCGTGGGCAATGGCTATTGTGCTTGAGGTTCCGAAGAAGGAACGCCCCTCGCGCACTGCGCTGCTCCGCGCTGCCGCGATGGCTGTGGTTGCTTGTTGCCTGGACGAACGCGCAGGCGATGACACTTCTGCCTATCAACAAGGTCTGGCGTCTTGGTACGGTGCGCGCATCCGCAAGCTCACACGTCGCGCTCGCAATATCGGCTGGCAACGCGCTCAGCTTGCACCGGGTGTCACCGTGGACGTCGACGGCGCGCAAGCTCGCGCACTAGTGCCAACGCCTGTCGACGAAACCTACCCGGAGATTGCCAAACTACAAATTTCCGGCACCGATTTGCCTTACGACGACCCGGAGAACACATCTCCCGGCGCCCCGGGCGACCATGAGAGCGCTGACACCTTTGCTCCGCCAGTGATTTGGGTGGACAAAAACCTGAATATGTCCGTAGGAAAGGTGGCCGCGCAAGTTGGACACGGCTCGATGCTCTATGCGGCCAGCCTGTCGGTCGAGGACGCTTGGGCGTGGGCGCAAAGTGGTTATGCGTTAGATGTGAAAGAAGTACCGCGGGAGCAGTGGCCAGCGCCAGAGCCCCGCGCGGTTGAGGTTCAGGATGCCGGGTTTACCGAGATTGCACCCGGTTCAGTCACCGTGGCGGTGACCCCTGGGGCAGTAACTCACGACTGAGCGCGTGCTGCCTCCATGGCCTTGAGATCCTTGCGCAGAATCTTGCCCGTCGCCGACTTCGGGATTTCATCCATGAACTCGACTGCTCGCACCTTCTTGTACGGTGCGACGCGGTCGGCGACGTAGTCCATAATCTCGTCTTCAGTCACCTGCTCGCCCGCCTTGATGACGACGTAAGCCTTAGGAATCTCCTCGCCGTCGGAGCGAACGACACCACTGCAGGCGGCATCGGCAATATCCGGGTGGTTGAGCAGCACGGACTCGAGCTCGGCCGGCGGAACCTGGTAGCCCTTGTACTTAATCAGTTCCTTGAAGCGGTCGACGATGTACACATTCCCGTGTTCGTCGAGTTCCGCAACGTCGCCGGTACGCAGCCAACCGTCGACAAGCGTCTCTGCCGTCGCCTTCGGGTTGTTGAGGTAGCCCTTCATCACCTGTGGACCATGAATCCATAGCTCACCTGCCTCCGAGCGCCCCTCGGCGGGAACCGGGATTTCCTCAAAGCTGTCGGAGTCGAGGTTGACAATCTTGTACTGAGTGTTGGGGACTGCGCGACCGATCGAGTCCAGCGGACTATCGTGGCCGATGCGGATGTGGGCTGCTGGCGAGGACTCGGTCATGCCGAAGCCCTGTGCGACCACGCAGTCAAGGCGCTTTTCCACCTGTTCCGCGAGGTCAAGTTGGAGAGAAGCGGCACCCGAGAAGATTGTCTCCAGGCTGGACAGGTCAAAGGAATCGACAGCTGGGTGCTTGGCCAGGCCCACAGCTACAGGCGGTGCGATGAACGCGAACTTCACCTTGTGCTCGGCGATGATGGACAGGAAATCGACGAGGTCGAACTTGCCCATGGTGTACTGCGTCGTGCGGCGCCACAGGCACAGATTCAGCAGCGCAGTCAGGCCGTAGATGTGGAAAAACGGCAGGATAGTGACAGCCGGGGTGTCCTCGGTCAGCGCGTTGACTGTAGCTCCACCCGCCTGAGCGACGTTGGCCACCAAGTTGCGGTGAGTGAGCTGGACGCCCTTCGGTACACCGGTGGTTCCCGAGGAAAACGGAATCACGGCAACGTCATCGGGTGATACGTCGACGTCCGGGGCTGCGTGCCCCTCGGCAAGCAGCTCGCCCATGCCGTGGAGACCCGTCAGGCCGATAATCATCTCTTCCGGCAGACCAGCAGCCTCAGCGCCGTGGGCGCCAGCCCAACCGATTGAGGAGGTCGTCAGCATCATCTTCGCGTCAGACATCCGGAGTTGGTTTTCAATGTCCTCCGCAGTTGCCAGCGATGCGACCGTCGTGCAGACAGCCCCCGCGCGTAGGACACCGTGAAGAGCGACCGCGAAGGTTGTCGAGTTGGGGCAGTGGAGAGCCACAACGTCGCCCTTCTTAATCCCACGTGCTGCCAGCGCACCCGCAAACTTCTCAATGCTGGCCTTCAGATCACCGAAGGTGACCTCGGAGCCTGAGTCAACGATTGCAAGCTTGTCCTGGTGACGCGGCTCAATTTCTCCGAAGAGAAACTCGAAGAGCGAGGTCTCCGGGATGTCGATGTCGGGGAGGTTGCTGGAAAGGGGCATGCAGGAAATCGCCTTTCTAATCTCGCGCACGGCTGCCAAGTGCCCTGCATCATTAGCTAGGTCGCTGCAGCAGTGCTGTGTTACACATCACAATAATGTATTAGATAGAAAAGCGTGGAAGTTTTTCCAGAAACTATGCCTGATCCTGCATTACTTCGTGAGCCCAGACGAGTCCCCTGAATCAGCCTTGGGTCAGCCGCCGCAACGCTCCAGCCGCAATATCCAGGTTGGTCGTCCTCCAGAAGTCAGGCATCGACGCGGCAATCCAGGAACCATAGCGTGCAGTAGCCAACCGTGAATCCAGTACCGCAACAACCCCGCGGTCATCGACTTGGCGTAGCAGACGACCAGAACCCTGCGCCATCAGCAGCGCTGCATGTGTCGCTGAGACCTCCATAAAACCGTTTCGGCCAGCGGCATTAGCCGCATCGGAGCGCGCGGACAAAAGCGGGTCGTCGGGGCGGGGGAACGGGATGCGATCGATGATGACACACGATAGCGATGGGCCAGGAACATCGACGCCTTGCCACAGCGTCAGCGTGCCAAACAAGCATGTCTGCGGATTAGCTGCGAAGCGATCAACCAGAGCACCGATAGAGTCATCGCCTTGGCACAGCACGTCGTAAGGCAGGCGCTTGCGCATTTCCTCCGCCGCTGCCTCGGCGCCTCGGCGAGAAGAAAACAGCCCGAGCGTTCGCCCACCAGCGGCGCGGATGAGGCGCTCCATGATCGCGAACTGCTCCGGTGTGGCGCCGTCGCGTCCAGGTCGTGGCAGGTCGCGTGCGACGTAGAGGATGCCAGATTTCTGCGGGTCAAAGGGCGTGCCGACGTCCAAGCCATCCCACCCACCGGAGGGAAGCCCCCAAGCGGCGGCCATGGCATCGAACTTGCCGCCAAGAGCAAGTGTTGCTGAGGTCAAAACGACGGTGGATTCGCCGAAGAGGCGTTCGCGAAGCAGTGCTGCGATGGACAGGGGAGCGACATAAACTGTCTTGTTCTCGCCAAGCCATACGACATCGTCGCTACTGAACTCTAGAATTCGCACGACTGTGTCGTGCATATTCTCCACGGCAGCGCGGACGGTCTGGCGCTCAGTGTTGTCAGAGTCAGAACTCGAACCACCGGAGCCCGACCCGCCAGAGCTGCCTGAACTAGAGGTGCCTAGCGTGGTCTGTAGTTGCCACAGGCTATCGCGGAGCGAAGTTAGCGCCGCTCCAAGCTCACCGGGAATTTCTTCGAGTGCGCCGCTGTAGGCGTCGGCAAGCAATGCGACGGTCTCGCCGAGTAGATCCGTGGCATCGGTGACATCATCCACCTGCTCTGCGGCTCCGAATTTGCGGGCGCGCCGGGCCATCATGGTGATACCGGCAGGGGAGAGCTCGTCGGTGGCAACAGAGGTGATTCGACCGTCGAGCTCGTGAGCCTCGTCAATGACAACGCAGTCGTGCTGCGGCAAAATCATGGCGTCGGAGAGCGCATCGATGGCCAACAGTGCGTGATTGGTGACAACGATGTCAACGTTGGAGGCCTCGCGGCGGGCTTGTTCGGCGAAACACTCCTCGCCGAAAGGGCAGGAAATGGCACCGACGCATTCGCGAGCCGTGACGGAGACCTGCCGCCAGGCTTCGTTGGAAACGCCCTTGTCCAGGCTGTCGCGGTCGCCGGTGTCGGTGTCATTGGCCCACTCGCGTAGCCGCATGACCTCGGCAGCGGTTCGGCTGAGCTGCGCTTCGCTGAGGAGGGCAGTGGGGCCAACGGCGTCACCTGAGCTGGCCTGCTCGGATTCATCACCGTCCATGACGGGATCTTTGATGACATTTCCGACCTTGGACTTGCACAGGTAGTTTGAGCGGCCTTTGAGGATTGCGAAGGTTGGCGTGCGGGACAAGTGTGGCTCTAGCGAACTGACTAGCCGCGGCAAGTCGCGTTCGACCAGCTGGCGTTGCAGAGCAATGGTCGCCGTGGAAACGATTACTGACTCGTCGGACTCCATTGCTTGCACAATGGCGGGCACCAGGTAGGCCAGTGACTTACCAGTACCGGTACCGGCCTGTACCGCTAGGTGTCGCTCGCGCGCAAAGGCGGAGGCCACTGACCGGGACATTTTGACCTGATTCGGGCGAGTTGTTCCGCCGAGTCCCTTCACTGCTGCATCGAGAAGAGCTTCGATGCTATCCGAGTCATGGACGCTGGCTCTCGGTGAAGCTAGCTCGTCTGCACCATCAACATCGTCAAAGTCCTCAAAGCCGTCCGATAGCTCAGCAAAATCTGCGTGCTCGGGAGTATCCGACACAGTTCCCCCGCCGCCTAAACGCCGTGGAAGCGGACGGACAGTACCGGCTCGTCACGGGAAAGTGCGAGCCCCTCCCACGGGAGGCTGACCAGCGCCTTAACCAAGTGATCGCGGGACTCCTCCAAGGTCGGTAGACCATCGACGACCTCGCCATCGCGCATCATCGGGATGGTTAGATCGCGGTAGTGCAGGTTGCCCACATCCGGGATTTCCGAACCGAGCGGGAAAGCGATTTCCTCCACGGCGGTACCGGAACGGCGGCAGGTACGAATCGCCGCCTTCACGCCACCGTGGCTTCGCTTGTCCAACGAGCGCTTGGCGACGGGCACCCCATCAACTTCGACCATCTTGTAGACCAGTCCCGCAGTTGGTGCGCCGGAGCCAGTGACTACCGAGGTGCCCACACCGTAGACATCGACCGGCTCGGCCCTCAGTGCCGCAATGGCGAACTCGTCGAGGTCAGAGGACACTACGATGTTGGTGTTGTGTGCACCCAGCGAGTCCAGCTGCTGACGCACCTGGCGAGCGAGAACTCCGAGGTCACCGGAGTCAATACGTACACCGCCGAGTTCCGGACCCGCGACCTCAATGGCCGTATTGACGCCCTCGGTGATGTCGTAGGTATCCACCAACAAAGTGGTGTCGGTTCCCAGTGTGTCAATCTGAGCCTTGAAGGCCGCAGCCTCGTTCGTCGTGCCATCTGGGTTGGTGTGCAACAGAGTCCACGCGTGCGCAGCGGTACCGGAGGCTGGGATGTTGTACCGTGCCGCTGCCTCCAAGTTGGAGGTGGCGCTAAAACCTGCCAGGTAAGCGGCGCGGGCAGCAGTCACAGCTGCTTCTTCATGAGTACGACGCGAACCCATTTCAATAATCGGGCGCCCACCGGCAGCCGTGACCATTCGGGTCGCTGCCGAGGCAATGGCGGAGTCCGCATTGAGAATGGAGAGAATAACAGTCTCCAAAATGACACACTCGGCGAAAGTGCCCCGCACAGTCAAAATGGGCGAGGCGGGGAAGTAGAGCTCTCCTTCGCGGTAGCCGTCGACTTGGCCGCTGAAGGAATAGTTACGCAGGTAATCCAGCGTCCGGTCGTCGAGGAAGTCCAGCGAAGCCAGCTGTTCCTCGGTGAAGCGGAAGTTGCGGATAGCATCCAATACACGCGCTGTCCCAGCGACAACGCCATAGCGGCGCTCATTCGGCAGACGACGGCCAAACACCTCGAAGGCGACCTGGCGCTCGCCGGATCCGTCGGCAAGCGATGCCTGCAGCATCGTCAGTTCGTACTTATCGGTGAGAAGGGCGGTGGAGGAATGCTTATCAATCACGGTCAATAGTCTAGTCGGCTGAAGCTGGCCGGGGCAGTCGGTTCCGGCGAGCGCGCGCCACTCCGTACTATCCTGGTGCCTATGAGCATGCCAGCAGCAACACCGATGCCCACTATGGATGCCGATGTCGTGACGGAATCGAACCGACCCTGGCAGTGCATTGTGTGGGATGACCAGGTTAATTCGATGAGTTATGTCACCTACGTGTTCCAGATGCTCTTCGGCATGGACCGAAAGAAGGCGCACGCGCTGATGATGACGGTTCACACGGAGGGCAAGGCAATCGTGTCTTCCGGTGAGCGTGACAAGGTAGAGGCCGATGTGAAGAAGCTCCACAAGGCAGGCTTGTGGGCAACAATGGAGCAGGCTGACTAAGCCGATATTCGACAGCGGGAGAGAATTTACATGCGTCCTTGGAAGCGCAAGCGATCCCTTCTCGGCGGTGGCGTCAAGTACGTCACGGCTTTTGAAGGCACGGAGCGGGATTTGCTGCTGAATCTGGCTGCTACTGTGGCGGACTCGCTGATGGAGCGAGCCCGGTCGGCGCCGAAGGATGAGCTCGCGGAAATGACGGGAATGCCTGTCGGACACTCCGAAGCCCCATCCGATCCGAAGCTTGCGCGACTGTTGCCGGACTTCACCAAGCCGGGTGAGGAGAGCGTGGAGGGGGAAAACGCTTTCATGCGCCAGCTGCATGAATCGGAGATTGTAGAGAGCAAGCTCCATTCCCTGCGTGCGATTATCGATGCCCTGGAGCCCGCCGAGTCGGGGCAGGTATCCATTTCGGAAAGTGATGCCCATGCCTGGGTAGCGGGTATCAATGACTTACGTATTTACCTGCATGTTTCCATGGAGAACCTCAATGGCTCCATCGAACAGATTGAGCAGACCGACGCGATGTACCAGTGGCTGTCCTACAACCAAGAGTCACTGTTGGACCAGCTCATGGGTGAGTAGCGAATCCGAGCAAAACCCCGAAAAGATGCAGTAATCAACTGAGGTTAGCTGCCATGAACTGTGGTGAAAGGTGCCGTGGTCGACAATGAATTCTGAGATCTTCGCAATCAGCCCCACCGACATTCGACACCAAGCCAGCAGTGCTGCGCTGGGCACGAGCATCGACATCGGCGCAGGCTGTCTCGACTCCATCGACGGCATCTCCATCGGCCATGCTGCTGAGGGGGATACCGGAGTCACCGTCATCGCCGCTCCAGGCGGCGCTGTCGGCGCTGTCGATGTCCGCGGCGGCGGTCCGGGCACCCGCGAGACCGACCTGCTCGCACCGGAGAATACGGTCGAACGCGCCCACGCTGTCGTTTTGGCTGGCGGCTCCGCGTACGGCCTCGCAGCTGCCGACGGAGTTATGCGTGAACTGCGCGACCGCGGCATTGGCTTTGAGGTCACCCCAACTCGTCCGGATATCCTCGTGCCCATCGTTCCCGGTGCTGTCATCTTCGACTTGCTGTTGGGGGAGCCGACGCTGCCCACCGCTGCGCTAGGGCGCGAGGCGTTGTCTCACGCGCTTGACGACGTCCCGGAGGACACTCCCTCCGGCACAGTAGGTGCCGGTGTCGGCGCTATGGCTGGGGCAATCAAGGGTGGTTTTGGACAAGCCCGTGTGACCTCCGCCGATGGTAAGTACTTTGTGGCTGCCGCAATGGTGGTGAACTCCTTTGGTGCGGTCATTGACCCGGAGGGACACCTTTACGGAATGCCGGCGGCTGCCGGTGCCAGCAAGGAGGCATTGGCCCAGCTGGACCAGGTTTTCGTCGGTAGAACCAAGATTCTCGCCGATGCGGCTGGCGACGGGGAATCGTCGGCAAGCACGCGAAACACAACGATTGGCACGTTGATAACCAATGCGCCGGTGACAACTGCGCAGTTGAAGCGGTTGGCGATGTGCGGTCATGATGGGCTGGCACGAGCGATTCGGCCGGCCCATGCGCCGATGGACGGTGACACGCTGTTTGCCCTCAGCTCGGCCGAGGCGGCGGATAGCGGAAACGCTGAACCCGTGGGCTCGGATGTGGTGGCCCTGTTGGCTGCGATGGCGGCCGATGCGGTGCAGATGGCTATTGTCGATGCCGTGATGAGTGCAACGGGACGCGCGGAAGTAGCCGCGCTGTCAGAGATGCTGGACAAGTAGTGAAGGAAGTTCGCCAATGAATCCGCAATGGAGCTCGGGACAACAGCAGAATTACCAGAACTATGCGCAGTACCCGATGGGCGGTCCCGTGCAGACGCGGCGGAATAATCAGATTGTTCCACAGGATCGCGACGGCGGGCTCGGGGCGGCCATCAGTACGGCTATTGGGTACCTGGCACTTATCTGGACGGTCTTTCTTGTCAACGAATTCATCTTTGGTGGGGCGCTGAACAACTTCGGTGTGCGCCCACGCGAAACCTCGACGCTGTGGGGAATTTTGACCGCACCGCTGCTGCACGCAGATTACGGGCACATTGTGGCGAACTCTCTGCCCGGGGCGTTGTTCGCCGGTTTGATTGCAATGTCGTCGAAGCGGCTATTTTGGCAGGTCACACTCTTGATTACGGTCGTTGGTGGCGGTCTGACATGGCTGGTCGGCGGTGTAAATACCGTCCACATCGGTGCGTCCGGCCTGATTTACGGCTGGCTGGCGTTTTTGGTGGTACGCGGTTTCGTGAATCGTCGGGTGATGCAGATTATTTTGGGCGTAATTCTGGCATCGATGTATTCGGGTCTTATCTGGGGAGTGCTGCCAACACAGATGGCTGTTAGTTGGCAGATGCACCTCTTCGGCGGGCTTGCGGGCATCTGGGCTGCGGTGATGTTTAAGCGTGGTCGTGCGCGTGGCTAAGAGTGCACGTGGTTAAGAGCCCGAGGTACGTGGCATCAGCTCCTGGCGGAATCGGCCTAGAATAGGAGCTTCGGTGTTTGACCAACGATATGAGGAGTCCAGATAGCGGTGGGAGCAGGAGCAGAAACTCAGGTAGTCAATCAGCTGACAGCGCAGGATAGCGGCTTCCCCGACCGAACAGCGCCGATTGGCATCTTCGACTCCGGCGTCGGTGGGCTGACAGTGGCACGTGCCATCATGGATCAGCTTCCGCACGAGTCGATTATGTACATCGGCGATACTGCCAACGGCCCTTACGGCCCGTTGCGCATCGCCGAGGTTCGTCAGCACGCGGAAGCGATTGCCGATGAACTGGTTGCACGCGGCTGCAAGATGATTGTCATTGCCTGCAACACTGCTTCGGCCGCATTTTTGCGTGATGCCCGCGAGCGCTACCCAGTCCCAGTAGTCGAGGTCATTCTGCCCGCTGTGCGCCGTGCGGTCTCGACCACCAGGAACGGAAAAGTCGGTGTGATCGGTACCGCCGCCACGATTCGCTCCCGTGCCTACCAAGATCTCTTTGATGCAGTGCCCGGTGTGGATGTCTCCGCGGTCGACTGCCCGCGATTCGTGGACTTTGTCGAGCGAGGAATTACCTCTGGTCGCCAGATTCTGGGACTTGCAGAGGGCTACCTCGCGCCATTGCAGGCCGATGGTGTGGACACCCTCGTGCTGGGCTGCACCCACTATCCGCTGCTGTCTGGTGTGATTCAGCTGGCCATGGGGGAGGACGTCGCCCTAGTGTCCTCGGCGGAGGAGACGTCGAAGGACGTTCTGCGCATCCTCACAAAGACCGACATGCTCGCTGACCCGGAGAGTAATCCGAACCCTGTGCGCACATTTGAATCCACTGGAGATCCGCAAGTTTTTGCATCACTGGCAAAGCGCTTCCTCGGGCCCGGTATTAGCCAGGTCACTATGCATTCCCAAATGTGACCTTTCTTATTAAATCCAGACACTCCATTGGTTTTTTGCTCGGTTTTGATCAATTACATGGCAAGCTTGAAGTATGCGATTGAAGGTTCTGGGATGTACAGGCAGCATGGGTGGCCCATCGGCGCCAGCATCTGGCTACCTCATTGAGCTGGATAACGGTCGAACCTTTGTCATTGATTTGGGTCCCGGTGTCCTCGCCGAATTGCAGAAGATCTCTGATCCTGCAGCTTGTGATTTGTTACTAACTCATGTCCACCCAGACCACACTGCAGACATTCCAGGGCTGCTCGTCTGGCGTCGCTTCCACCCGACAGCCCCAGCGAGTTCCCGGAATCTCCTGGTTGGCCCCGGAGACATTCACGACCGGATAGGCACCATGTGCAAAGCACTGGGAAGTGAAGAAGATGCCAACCTGGAAGACACTTTTGACCAGGTTGTGAGTAGCCCCGGTGAACCACTGTTAGTCGGCGGGGGCGAAGCGGACGGAGGCGCCGTCGTCACGCCGTATAACATGGTCCACCCGGTGCCAGCTGTTGGATACCGCATTGAAGCAGATGGTCTGACCATTGCATACACCGGAGATACTGCGTGGACCGATGAACTGGTGGAGCTGGCGCGGAATGCGGATATCTTCATCTGCGAAGCCACATGGTGCAGCAACGAAGAGGGCACACCGCCGGACATGCACCTGACAGGCTTTGAGGCCGGAAAGGCAGCGACACTGGCGGGGGTCAAGAAGCTGGTGCTGACTCACATTCCGCCATACGCCGACGGTGAAGAAGCACTACGTGCTGCGAAGAGTACCTTTGCCGGTGACGTTGAATTGGCCTACCTGGGCATGGAGCTAGGCGGCTAGTCACAGCGATTATCGAGTTTCCATACAGCTGTCGCACCGCTTTCGCGCCGGGCGGTAGGGTAGTTGGCATGACTACAGCTAATTCCAATTTTCGCCGTGCCGATGGACGCGCGGTTGATGAAATGCGCAAGGTGACCATCACTCGTGGCTTCACCGACAATCCGGCAGGTTCTGTGCTGGTTACTTTCGGCAATACGCGTGTAATGTGCACCGCTTCCGTCGAACAGTCGGTGCCACGATTCAAGCGTGACTCCGGCGAGGGCTGGTTGACCGCTGAGTACTCCATGCTGCCGGCCTCTACCCACGAGCGCATGCCCCGCGAGTCAATGCGCGGCAAGGTCAAGGGTCGCACTCACGAGATTTCCCGTCTGATCGGTCGCTCCTTGCGAGCTGCTATCGACTTGAAGGAACTCGGTGAGAACACCATCAACATCGACTGTGATGTTCTGCAGGCGGATGGTGGTACTCGAACCGCTTCCATCACCGGTGCGTACGTCGCGCTGGCTGATGCCCTGACCTACCTGCATGCAGCGGGTGCAGTTCCGGGCACCCCGCTGAAGGCACCAGTCGCAGCTGTTTCGGTTGGCATTATTGACGGCCGTGTCTGTCTAGATCTGCCTTACGAGGAGGACTCCCGCGCTGAGGTCGACCTCAACGTGGTGATGACCGCAGAGGGTAAGTTCGTCGAAATCCAGGGCACTGGCGAGGAAGGCACCTTTGACCGAGGTCAGCTGAATGACATGCTCGACTCGGCGGAAAAGGGTCTGCGTGAGCTCGTTGCCCTGCAGCAGGAAGTTCTGCGTGCGCCGTACCCGGGTGAGCTGCCGTGAAGCTCCTCGTCGCTACCCGAAATTCTAAAAAACTAGTCGAGCTCGACCGCATCCTGCGTGCGGCGGGTATTGATTCGGTGGAACTTCTTTCGCTTAGCGACGTCCCGGAGTACCCAGAGCGCCCCGAAACCGGTCGCACTTTTGCGGACAACGCCTACATCAAGGCTTTCGATGGTGCGACACACACCGGCTACGCGTGCTTGGCAGACGATTCGGGGCTCAGCGTCGATGAGCTAAACGGCATGCCGGGTGTGCTCTCGGCGCGCTGGTCGGGCACTCACGGCGACGATGTCGCTAACTACGAGCTGCTGCTCGCCCAGATGGGGGACTGCCCAGATGAGCGTCGTACGGCGTCCTTCCGTACCGCCTGCGCGTTGGTCGTCCCCGGTGTCAAGGAGGTGCCGTCCGCGCTTGCCGACGGCGGTTTCCCAGCCGTCCTCGATGAAGCCGGTAATCTGCTGCTGGTTGTAGAGGGCCGCTGGCCTGGCGCCATTCTGCGCGAGCCTGTTGGGGACAATGGGTTCGGCTACGATCCGGTGTTCGCGCCCGCAGTTGGGGAGGGCAACGAAGCTGAGGGGGCCTTGTCTGCGGCACAAATGAGCGCCGAAGACAAGGACGCTTTTAGCCACAGGGGGCGTGCACTGCGTGCCTTGACTCCGGCGCTGAAAATTCTGGCTGAGGTTGAGGCTAAGGGGTAGCCCTCGGGCTGCCGAGAGCCCGCTACTTCAGCTGGAAAGCGGTCTCGACTTCCTCACGACGCTTCTTCTCGACGAAGAAGGAGAGGAACGGGACCACGCCACCGAGCGCGGTGATAATCCACTTTGCTGGTTCCCAGCGGGCCTTGGTACCCAGGTTTACGGTGGCAATGAGGAATGCCATGTAGCCGAAGCCGTGAATCTGGGCGGTGTAGAAGAACCACCGCGGCGCGTCGGCGGAGTTGTCGAGGATGAGGTACTTGTAAATCATCTCGGCACACAGCAAGAGCAGCATCACACCCGTGAAGTAGGCGGTGACGGAGAAGTACGTCAGTGCCTTCCTTACGCGCTCTTGACGATCTGGATTGATGTTGGTCACTAAAAGTCCTTTTCTCGAATAAGCAGTTATCGCCTAGGCGTTGGTGCCAGAATCCGTCGATTGTGTCTCATCCACACGCTGCACCTTTCGCGAGCCATCTGGGTTGGTCGGCAGGAATTCGTCTGGAATTTCCGTCATGACATCGTCTTTAGCCTCAAATGCGGCCTCGCTATTGCCGCTCAGGCGTTCGCGTTCGTACTCCATGTATTTGCGGTAGGCCCAAATAAAGAACAGGCCGAAAGCTGGCCACTGCAGTGCGTAGCCCAGGTTTTGGAATGAGCTGGTTGTGTTCCACCTGCTGAGCTGCCAGTAGGCGAGTGCAAGAGTGGCGCCGACTGCAAGAGCCAAGAAGATTAGTTGCATCACGCGGGTACGAGTGGGAATCTTCGCTGGCTTGTCAGTGGTATTGGAATGCTGTGAAGTGGACACATAACCACCATAGCTAGTCCGTGACCTGCCAAGCTAGCGCGCTCGCTGGATAGGCAGGGGATGGGACATTAGGAAATCTGCGGCAAACCCGTTAAAGTGTGTACAGTCCAAATGAGCTGTGAAAGTTCGTTGTGCCTGTAGGTGGCTAATAGGTAGTCCATGCTTACGGGGACTGTACGTAACTGTCACGGATTCGCGACGGGCGCCTGTGGCGGAATTGGCAGACGCGCTGGATTTAGGTTCCAGTGCCTTAGGGCGTGGGAGTTCAAGTCTCCCCAGGCGCACACATAAATACCCCGTGACTATGCAGGTCACGGGGTGTTTTCGTTCTCCAGCCCGCCAGATTTTTCGCCCTCATTACGCTGCGTGCCCAAAATCTGGCCCATTTCCCGCCCGAAGCTATTCCAAGGTCGCTAATCTCCCGTGCACGGTGTAGAACCATGACTATGAAAATTGTTGTCTGCGTCGTTTATCCCCGCTATCCGGATAACACTGAACCTCTCGGCGGGTTCGTCGAGTCCGAGGAGACCGCCCTCGCGATTGACAACTGGTGGCGCGCGCAACCCGGCGGAATGATGGGCACCTGGGAAGATTTCGAGGTCGAGGTCGAAAGCCGCGACCAACTCCTCTATGGAGTATTCACCGGCACCCCCACTCTCGAAATCACCGATAGCAACTTCTGGGACCCTATCTGTTACGGGGTGTACACCGACCGGGAAGAAGCCGAGCGGGCAACCAAACCAAAGTCAATGTGGGAAGCGAACAACAGTCCCCAGAAGTACGTCCTCCCCTTCCGTCTGGGCTGGAAATATGACAGATACTTCCCTGACGGAAAGCCCTGGCCACCAGACCAGCTGTAGACCTGCGACAGTTTTCGCATCGGGAAGGGGAACGCAAGACGGGGCAGTCGCACAGCGCGCGTGAGTGCCATTCTGGGAAACCTTTGTTCGCTCATTCCACTGCGTAGGGCAATCGAATCTGTCGATACAATGACGCTGATCGAATCGTATCTTGAATCGTAAGGTGGAAGCAGGGAGGCAACATGAGCATCTCGATGCATCTGGATGAGTACATGGCGCGTCGTGGCATAGTTCCCGACGACACTGTGGTCAACGATGATCCCTGCGCAATCTTCGACGGCAAGGTCGAGCGCGATGGTAAGTCGCAGCAGGACCTTGAAGAGTCAGAGCGGCGCTTAGAAGAAGCGGAGTCCACAATTCTGGATATGCTAGGCGATTAATCGAGGAAAGATTGAGCGTTCTCGGCGCCCATTGACACGCATTCCGGGTGTGATGTTCATCACCGATTGGGCATAAATTGGCTCAGTCTTCCGGGCTTCATTTTCCACTGCCGGTGCTGACAGAGTGGTGAAGTGCAAGCAATTTCTCGACAGGGGAACACTGTTTTCTACCTGCGAAGTTCTTTCATTTTAGAAGCGTTGTACTCGCTGATTTCGCAGCCGTGTTCGGCCTCTCGTTTTGGGGTTGCAAATTATCTTCGCGTTGATGGCATCACAAAACCGCACGAGAAAAACATGATGGATTCCTCATGATTTATGGCATAGTGTCCTGGCAAGGATTTGGAAACAAAAGATGTTTTCATTTCGTACTCCACAAGACAAGGACCTCAGCCACGTGAAATACGAAAAACTCGCCACTTTGCAGACCAATGTCGTAACTGCTCCAGACCTGGGTACTTTTGCAGTCACTTTCGCCGGTCAATCGCAACCATGGCTGGACACTCTCTCCAGCGTCATGGCCAGTGGCAACTCAAAGAAACTACGGGAAGTTTTCACTCGCGCTGAGGAACTGCTCGCACCGCTTGACGACGATCTCATCGGCCAGCTTCCCGCAGGTTTCGACCCCTTCGGCTGGGCAATCTCACTCGTTACAGACGAGCCATTTACCGGAGATACAACCAACCCTGCGGTCAGCGTCCCGGGCATCGTCTTGGCACAGTTGGGCATTGTCGAGTTGCTGGAAAAGCAGGGAATTAATATCACCGAAGCGGTAGCGGTAACCGGTCATTCGCAAGGTGTTCTTGCCGCTGAGATTGTCGCTCGCCCAGAGAAGGCAGCAGAGCTTCTGGCGCTAGCTCGCCTCATCGGTGTGGCGTGTGCGCGCGGAAGCCGAGTAGCCGGATTTGGGCGCGCGCCGATGATGAGTATCTCTGGCCTGACGGTCGAGGAGTTGGAGCCTTTCCTCCCCCAGGGCTGTGTCATCGGTCTGAAGAATACGCAGACTACCAGCGTAGTTATCGGCAAGCAGGATGAACTAGACCAGCTGGCAGAGCAGCTCACAACGCAGCAGCCGAAGGGTCGGAAAGTCGAATGTACAGTTCTGCCAGTTAGTGGCGCATTCCATCACCCAGCGCTGGTACCTGCTGTGGCATGGGTAGTGGAGCGAGCTGAGCGCATTGGGCTAGATGCGGAAACGGCGGACCGGCTTGCGCGTGCAATCTTGGTTGACCCCAGTGACTGGAGCGCCGAGGTACGGGGGCTCATCGACCAAGGAGCAACCACCATTTTGGATTTGGGGCCGAACACAGGCGTCGTCAAGCTGACAGAACGTAACGCTGAAGGCTATGGCGTGGCGGTGATTCCTGCGGCGACAGCTGCGGGTAGGGGCGTCCTGTCTGAGAGCGACATTGAGCATCCGACATCGTGGCTGGAGTTTGCGCCGCGTCTGGTCACTGGAGACAAGCCCCGTGTCGAGACGAAGTTCACCAAGTTGACCGGGCGCTCGCCAATTCTGCTCGGCGGTATGACCCCGACAACCGTTGACCCTGAGATCGTGGCGGCTGCTGCGAATGCGGGGTTCTGGGCGGAGCTGGCCGGTGGCGGCCAAGTCACGCCGGAAATCTTCGAGGCTAATGTGGCGCGACTCTCCGATCTGCTCGAGGAGGGGCGCAGTGCACAGTTCAACACCATGTTTTTGGATCCGTACCTGTGGGGTTTGCACATTGGAAGCCGCCGTTTGCTCCCGCGCGCAGTGGCAGCGGGGCGACCGATTGATGGAGTCACCATCTCCGCGGGAATCCCCGAGGTGGACGAGGCAGTTGAGCTAGTAAAGCAGCTGCGTGAGGGCGGGATTCCGCATATCTCCTTCAAACCGGGCACAATCGCACAAATCGAGTCGGTGCTCGAAATTGCAGACACCTTGGCGCAGCAGGGCACACCGTATCCAATCATCATGCAGGTTGAAGGTGGGCGTGCCGGCGGCCACCATTCCTGGGAAGACCTCGATGACCTGCTAATTAACACCTACGCAAAGATCCGCAAGCGAGATGTGGTGCTTGCTGTTGGCGGCGGTATCGGCAAGCCAGAACAGGCCCGTGATTATCTGATGGGCACGTGGTCGACACGGTACGGATTGGCGCCGATGCCGGTCGATGCTGTCATCATCGGCACAGCTGCGATGGCAGCCAAGGAGTCGACCGCCTCTGAGTCCGTGAAACAGATGCTGGTCGACACCGTCGGCACTGACAACTGGATCCCCGCTGGTAGCGCCATGGATGGCATGGCGTCGGGGCGCAGCCAGTTGGGCGCTGATATCCACGAAATTGATAACGCCGCAGCACGCGCAGGCAGATTGCTTGACGAAGTCGCAGGTGACCTCACTAAGGTCACCGAACGACGCGCAGAGATCATCGAGGCAATTAACGCCACCGCGAAGCCGTACTTCGGGGATGTCGTCACCATGACGTATGCCGAGGTGCTAAACCGCTATCTCGAATTGTGCGCGCCTGAAGGGACGTTCCTCGATCCGACGTGGTCGACGCGCTTTGTCGCACTCGTCGACCGAGTAGAGGCACGATTGAATGCAGTCGACGCGGGCACGTTTGACGCGCTCGCCGACGGCGATAGTTTGCGCACCCAGCCGCAGAACGAAATCTCGCGACTGTCCGGCCTGCTGGATCTGGATACCCAGCTCCACCCAGCAGATGTCACCTTCTTTATCTCTGAGCTCTGCCGCACACCTGGCAAACCTGTGCCATTCGTTCCGGTTATCGATGATGAGGTTCGTCGCTGGTGGCGATCGGACTCCCTATGGCAGGCGCATGACTCTCGCTACGATGCGGATCAAGTCTGCATCATCCCAGGGCCGCAGGCTGTTTCGGGCATTACCCGCGCGAATGAGCCAGTAGCGGAAATTCTGGGTCGGTTTGAAAAAGCTACTGCACAGGCATTGATGGATACCGGCTACCTGCCGGAGGCACCTGTTGACGCCCTCAGCCGGATGCTCGCAGCACCTGTGATTTGGTGGGCTGGTCGACAGCAGCCGAATCCGGCGCTGGCACTTGGCGCGGAACATGAGTGGGTATGTGTATCTGACGCAAGTGATGTCTCTCGTTCACAACGCCTGGAGCACCCAGGTACTGGTGCCATTTTGGAGACCATTGGAGCTGATGGCAGCAATGATGAGGGCGGGGAGGAGCTCGTCTGGGCACAGCTGACCGTTCCGCTGCCCGATGCTGCGGGGGAGAATACGCAACTGCGAATTCGCCTGTGCCAGAGTGCAGCGGTGGGCGCAGTGCCCGTCGTCAAGCATGAGGATGCGGCAGCCGCGATGCGGGAGCTGACGCGAATCGCGGCTGGCGGTGAGCTTGCAAACATCGTCGATGGGGTCGCGGAGTGGGAATCCGTGTGGGATCCGATGGCGATGGCTGACTACGATGCGGTCACTATTGCAGCTGCCGGCGATGAGTCGCAGGCGACGGTGCCGGACGCGTTGGTCGGGCATGCTTGGCCAGCGATTTTTGCGGCAGTCGCGCAGGCGCGTACTGAGACCGGCATTGATGTTGTTGAGGGCATGCTCGCGCTTGTTCACCTTGAGCATCACATTCGAATGATTGGGGCTCTGCCTCAGGAAACCACAACGTTGCGGATTAGTGCGCGTGTCGACGAGGTCGTTGATACGGACTTAGGGCGGTTAGTTGTGGTGCGCGCGGAGGTTCGTGATGGCGATACGCTGCTCGCCACCTTGAGTGAACGCTTTGCCATTCGTGGCCGAAACGGCGGCGAGACAGCGCGGACCAATACTGTGCCATTTCCAACGGTCACGGATACGCCACGGAGTTTCCGCGGTGCCTTGACCGTGGAAGCGCCTAAGGCGATGGAGCCATTTAGCTGTGTCACAGGCGATCGCAATCCTATCCACGTCGATTCCCGGGCAGCAGCGCTCGCTGGTCTACCAGGGGTTATTGTCCATGGAATGTGGCTGTCGGCGATGGCCGAGCATGCGGCTGTTGCCACGTCGGATGCCGGCATTGGCAATCGGGTGATTGAGTTCACCGCGACTATGCTGAGTCCGGTTCTACCTGGTCAGGAAGTGAAATTCTCTGTCGAACGCCGTGGTTTTGATGACCGTCCAGGCGCCGGTGAAGTCCGTGAAGTCACGGCCACAGTAGAGGGCGAGCTGGTACTGACTGCCACTGCTGTAATTGCCGCACCGACGACTGCATATGTCTTCCCTGGCCAGGGGATTCAATCACAGGGGATGGGGCTGTCTGCCCGGACTCGCAGCGTAGCGGCCCGCCGCGTGTGGGACCAGGCGGATGCGATGACCCGAGAGAAGCTTGGCTTTTCCGTACTGGCTATTGTTCGGGACAACCCGGTAGAGGTGGTTGTGGATGGTGTGCGCTATTTCCACCCAGAAGGTGTCCTGAATCTGACTCAGTTCACCCAGGTTGCGATGGCGACGTTGGGGCTGGCGCAGGTTGCGGAGCTCCGTGAAGCAGGGCTGCTGGATGAAACAGCTCACTTTGCGGGACACTCTGTCGGTGAGTACAACGCGCTGGCGGCTTTCGCTGGTGCGCTTGACGCAGATGCCGTGTTGGAGGTTGTCTACCGCCGCGGTTTGACCATGCATGAACTGGTCGAACGTGATGAGCAGGGGAGGTCCAACTATGGTTTGTGCGCCCTGCGTCCGGACAAGATCGGCGTACGCGAGGACGAGGTCACTGAGTTTGTTAATCGGTTGTCGCAGGAAACCGGTGAGTTCCTCGAAGTCGTAAATCTCAACCTGGCAGGCAAGCAGTACGCCGTCGCCGGCACCGTCGCGGGCCTTGCGGCACTGGCTGAACAGTGCGAGCGCCGCAGCTCGGACGGCAAGGGATACGTGCGTATCCCAGGTATTGATGTGCCATTCCACTCCAGTGTCCTACGCGACGGTGTGGATTCCTTCCGTAAACACCTGGAGCGGCTGCTGCCAGCGGAAATCGCTCCAGAACGCCTGGTGGGACGCTATATCCCGAATCTCACCGCGACCTCTTTTGAGCTGACCGAGAAGTTCGTCCGCCAGATGGCTGCAGTCGTCGACTCAGACATTCTGGAAAACATCCTTGCCGACTTTGATACTGCTGCTGAAAACCCGGCGCGCCTGGCCCGCATGTTGCTGGTCGAGTTGCTGGCCTGGCAATTCTGCTCACCGGTGAGGTGGGTCGAAACTCAGGATCTGTTGCTTGAGGATCTCGGTGTCAGCCGCATTATTGAAGTCGGTGTAGGTACAGCGCCCACACTGGCAAACCTGGCTGCCCGTACCTGCCAGTTGCCCCGCCACCGAAGCCGTGACATTCGAGTGCTCAATCTCGAGCGTGATGCTGATGCAGCGTTTATGCGCGACCAAATTCAGCCGGAAAAGACTGAGCCCGAGTCGGAGGTGACACCAGAGCAGGACGCGGCGCAGACCCTATCTGGAGCAGCAGGAGCATCGGGAGAAGCAGGATCAGCGGCGCCGGCGGTATCCGCAGACCAATCCGCGGCGACCGAACAGGCAACCACGATCACGAGTGCTGCCACTCCGGCTGCCGAAGTTGCTGATATCGCAGTCAGCCCGGCAGAAGCGCTGGAAGTTCTTATTTGCCAATGGACGAAGGTGCGCCCCGACCAGCTCGGCGCCGCCGACTCCATTGAGACTCTGGTCGATGGAGTCTCATCTCGACGCAATCAACTGCTGCTCGATCTCGGAGTGGAATTCGACCTCGGTTCAATCGAAGGGGCCGCAGATGCGGAACTGGCTGATCTAAAGGACAAGATTGATAGCTTGGCCAGTGGGTATTCGGCATTCGGTCCGATTCTCTCCGAAGCCATTGCCGACGGTATTCGCCGGATTACCGGTCCTGCCGGTGCAGGCGCGAATTACATCGATGACTATGTGGTCGATGAATGCCAGCTCGGCAAGGGGTGGGCAACCGCAGTTAGCGCCGAGATGATGCTCGGTACTCGCGAGGGCGCATCCCTGCGCGGCGGTGATCTTGCGCATCTGGCACCGGCCGCCCCAACCAGTACTGCTGAACTCAACCAGCTGATCGATGAAGCAATCCTCGCGGTCGCCGCGCAGCGAGGTGTATCTGTCGCTAAGCCGTCGGCAAGCGACAGCAGTGCTGGAATGGTCGACTCGGCTGCGCTCACTGAGTTTGCAGATAAACTGACTGGTCAGCGAGGCATTCTTGCCACCGCTGCACGCACGATTCTGGAGCAACTCGGTCACGAGATTACCGGTGCCATTGACTTCGATGCCGAAGACGCCGACAGCAACCTGGTAAATCTTGTCACCGCTGAACTCGGTGCGGACTGGCCGAAGCTGGTCACCCCGACGTTTACGCCCACCAAGGCAGTGCTTCTCGACGACCGCTGGGCCACCTCCCGCGATGACCTAGCGCGCCTCTGGGCAGCCGCTGATGAAGACGTGGCTGAAACCGCGCCGGGCAGTATCCATGAAACCGCAGTCGAGCAGGCACAGTGGTGGGCTGCCAAGGCAGACGCGGCAGGGCGGACACAGTTGGCGAGTATCTACCGACAGCTGGCGGATGAGTCCATCACGAATGTGGACGAACTATCGATGAATGCCGACATCGCTGTTGTGACCGGCGCATCGCCAAATTCGATTGGCTCCGCTGTGACTGCACAGTTGCTGTCTCAGGGAGCAACCGTTGTTGTCACTACCTCACGCCTTGGACACGAACGCCTGAGCTTCTACAAGCAGCTCTACCGTATGCATGCGCAGGGCGAGGCGAAGCTGTGGGTGGTACCGGCGAACCTGTCCAGCTTCCAGGACCTGGATTCCCTTATCGACTGGATCGGAACCGAGCAGACTACGACGATTGGTGCGGAAGTGGTTGTGACCAAGCCTGCACTGTCACCGACGTTGCTATTCCCGTTCGCGGCGCCTACGGTCTCAGGCTCGCTTGCCGATGCCGGTCCTGCGTCCGAGACCCAAATGCGTCTGCTTCTGTGGTCGGTGGAACGACTCATCGCAGGGATGTCAGCACTCGGCGGGGACAATAATCTGCAGCATCGTTTGCATGTGGTGCTGCCGGGTTCACCGAACCGTGGTCGCTTCGGCGGTGATGGTGCCTATGGGGAAGCCAAGGCCGCACTCGACGCCGTGGTGGCGCGCTGGAATGTGGAGGACGCTTGGCGCACCCGCACCACTCTGGCTCATGCACAGATTGGGTGGGTTCGAGGCACCAACCTGATGGGTGGAAACGACCCATTGGTTGCTGCAGTGGAAGCAAAGGGAGTACGCACCTTCTCCACCGAAGAAATGGCAGCTGAACTCATTGAGCTCGCGAGCTCGGAGGCTCGGAAGAAGGCACAAACCCGCCCGATTCAGGCCGATCTCACCGGCGGATTGGGTGACGTCGACCTCAACATTGCGCAATTGGCGCAGGAGGCTGCACAGGCGGCTGCCCCAGCAGCTCAAAACTCTGAGATCTCTAGCGGGGCGCGCTCGCAGGAGCCGTCGTCAAGCCGTGCTTTGAGCGGCCTGCCAAGCCCACGCCGACCAATTGCGCAGACAACACCGACCTTTGGTGACATCGCAGCGGCTCTGGAGGACATGGTGGTCATCGTGGGCGCCGGTGAGCTTGGGCCGTACGGTTCTTCCCGGACGCGCTTTGAGGCTGAAGTTGATGATATTTCTGCAGCAGGAATTGTGGAATTAGCCTGGTCAATGGGGTTGATTTCCTATGAGGGTGGCTGGCGTGACGCCGACGGGCAACCGTTGGCAGAAAGCGATATTGCTTCGCGTTACCGCGATGAAGTGCTGGCGCGAGTTGGTGTGCGTCGTTACGCCGATGATGGCGATTTGGTTGATAATACGATGACTGAGCTGACCACGGTCTACCTGGATCGTGCGTTGAGCTTTGCTGTGCGTGACCGCGCGGCAGCGGAGACTTTTGTCAGTTCCAACCCGGACAACACCACTGCGAGCTTCGATGCCGAGACAGGGCAGTGGCTTGTGACACGGGCCGCTGGCACGCCGGTTCAGGTACCGCGCCGAATGGCGATGAGCCGTTATGTTGGCGGTCAAATTCCGCAGGGCTTTGACCCGGCACGATACGGTATTCCGGCAGACATGATGGACAATCTGGACCGCGTGAGCTTGTGGAACATTGTCTGTACTGTCGATGCCTTCTTGTCATCGGGCTTTAGCCCAGCGCAGCTGCTGGAAGCGGTCAACCCGGCGCGAGTGTCGTCGACACAGGGCACAGGTATTGGTGCGATGGAGTCGCTGCGCAGTCTTTACATCGACGGTCTGCTGGGGCAACCGCGCGCCAATGACGTCCTGCAGGAGGCATTGCCAAATGTTATTGCCGCCCACGTTATGCAGTCGTATGTCGGTGGCTACGGGCAGATGATTCACCCTGTGGCAGCCTGTGCGACGGCAGCGGTGTCGGTGGAGGAGGGTGTCGACAAGATTGCCCTGGGTAAGGCAGATTTTGTTGTCGCGGGTGGCTTTGATGACCTATCCACAGAGGGAATCACAGGTTTCGGCGACATGGCCGCCACAGCTGACTCCGCCACCATGGAAAACAAAGGCATCGACCATGAGTACTTCTCCAGGCCGAATGATCGTCGACGCGGAGGCTTCGTGGAATCACAAGGCGGTGGCACGGTGCTGTTGGCTCGCGGAGACATCGCCCGTGACATGGGGCTCCCCGTGCTCGGTGTCGTCGCATACGCCCAGTCCTTCGCCGACGGCGCGCACACATCCATTCCGGCGCCGGGTTTGGGCGCGCTAGCGGCCGCTCAGGGCGGCGAGAAGTCTCGATTGGCTCGCGCACTTGCAGTACTCGATGTCACTGCGGATCAGGTCGCGGTGTTGTCCAAGCACGACACCTCGACCAATGCCAACGACCCAAATGAGTCCGAACTGCATGAACGCATTGCAGATGAACTCGGTCGCGAGCGCTCTAACCCGCTGTTGGTGGTCTCTCAGAAATCGCTGACGGGACACGCTAAGGGTGGTGCTGCAGCGTTCCAGATCATTGGTCTGACCCAGGTGTTGCGCAGCGGCATTGTGCCAGGTAATCGATCGCTGGACTGCGTCGATCCCGCATTGGCTGAGCATTCGCGTCTGGTATGGCCAACGAAGGCAGTCAATTTCGGCAATACGTTGCCGCTGAAGGCTGGCTTTGTTACCTCGCTCGGGTTCGGACATGTCTCGGCACTGGTGGCAGTCGTCCACCCGGAAGCTTTCTACCAAGCGATAGTGCAGCACGATGGCGCTGAGGTTGCGGAGCGTTGGCGGTCCGCGGCGCACAACCGCGAAGCGGCTGGTCTGCGTCGCATTGATGAGGCGATTTACGGTGGGGAAGCTCTCTACGAGCGTCCACGCGAGCGAAACCTGGCGGACGGTGGTCGGTTCGGTTCACCCGCTGCATTGGAAAAGGCAGTTCTGCTTTCCGACGGCGCCCGTCTGATCGATGGTGTCCTCCAGCCATGATTGGCGTAGACCTCGTCTATATTCCGGGCTTCGAAGAGCAGCTGAATATGCCAGGCAGTCAGTTCGCGCAGGCGGTTTTCACACCTGCGGAGCTACTGGTAGCTAGGCGCCGCGGAGCAGTCGGCGGCGCGCTGGCGCGTCACTTAGCGGGCCGCTGGGCTGCGAAGGAAGCCTTCATCAAGGCCTGGTCGCAGACTCTCTTTGGCAGCCAACCGCCGATTGCGCGCGATCAGATGGACTGGCGGGAAATAGAGGTGCAGCCGGATGCCTACGGTCGCGTGAGCATCAGTCTCCACGGTGCTGTGAGCCGCCATTTCCACGATCAGGAGTGGCAGC
The DNA here is from genome assembly GCF_030232435.1 of Corynebacterium sp. MSK012. Lineage (NCBI taxonomy): Bacteria > Bacillati > Actinomycetota > Actinomycetes > Mycobacteriales > Corynebacteriaceae > Corynebacterium > Corynebacterium sp. MSK012. The sequence continues at coordinate 10,044 of NZ_JASPJU010000006.1, read as the reverse complement.
TGGGGCCGTCGTTAAGCATCTCGCACGACGGCGACTACGCAATCGCCGTCGTACGCCTGGACTAGTCCGGCACCGCGCTAATCGACGGACTTTTGACGGCGACCGACCAAGATGCCGGCACCGAAGATTAGCGCGCCCAGGATTGCGCCGGTTCCGGCGACTGCGGCGGTTTGGAGCGGGGAGTTGGTCGCGGCCTGCTGAGTCTGCACATCAACTTCGTCGAGGCCATTGCCGGAAGCGTTGGACTTTGCGGAAGCCTTGCCAGATGCCTTGGATGAGCCGCTGGCCTTGGACTCTCCGGTCTTGGAGGCACCGGCCTTCACAGCTTCTTCGCGTTCCTTGGCGGAGCCGCCGACGCTGAGGTCCGTGGCCGTGTCCTGGCTGCGGTCGGAGGAACCGTGAGCAGCAAAGGTGTAGAGTGCGCAGTCATTTTCGACGCAGTTGGCGGCCGAGGTGACGGCCTCGACATTGAGCGTTGTAGAGAAGCTGCCGTCGGAGGACATCTGGGAGGTGCGGACAAACTCAGCGGCGGAGAAAGCATCAGCGTTGGTGGTGGAGAACTTGTTCTTCTCAGCCACTGCGACGTAGATGCCGTTGCCGCTGGTCTTGAATCCGGTGCCGGAGACGGTAATTGCGGTGCTGCCCGACGGGTTCAGTTCCGTGGTGGACAGGCTTACCGACGGGGTGCCGGTCGAGGAGCTGCTGCCGTTGGAGCTGCTAGAGCCGCTGGAACCGGTGGTGCTACTCGTTCCACTAGACCCAGTGCTGCCACTGGTGCCGGAGCTTGCGCTGCCTGCGGACTGTGAGGAGCCACCGCCGGAGGGCAGGGTAGCGTCCTGCTTGGCAGCTCCGCCGGCAAACGATACCGCGGTCGCCGTGTCCTGGCTGCGGTCGGAGGAACCGTGAGCAGCAATGGTGTAGACCGAGCAAGCGTTCTGCATGCAGTCTGCCGTGCCGAACTTCGCGCTGACCGGAAGGTCCACGCTGAAGCTGCCGTCGGACTTCAGGTTGCCGCGGGAGGTAGACACAAACTTGGTATCCGGGCCGAAGGAATCGGCGTTGGTCACATCCATCTGGTCATTTTGCGCGATACCGACGTAGATGCCCGGTCCAGAGGTCTTGAATCCCTTGCCTTCGACTCGAATGGTGTCGCCGCTCGGGTTCAAGTCTGAGGTCTTGGACAGGCTCACCGATGCGTTACCCCGTGACTGCGAGCCCGACTGTGACTGGGAGCCCGAACCAGTGCTCTGGCCACCGCTCGGTGCCGCGCTGGTGGAACCCTGTGATTGAGCAGCCTGGGAAGTAGCACCCGCCTTGAAGGTGATGGGGACCCACTGGTCATTGCTGCGGTCAGAAAGATTAGGGAACGCAGTAAAGGAGGCTACGTAGCACTGGGTGGAGGTGCAGTCGACATCGCCAAAGCTGGTCGCGACCTTCATCTCCTGCGTAAAACTTCCGTCAGCGCCGACTGTCACCTTGGCCGCTTCGCCGTAGGTCGAAGGGTAGCCCGACTTTGGCTTCTCGATTGTCTGGGCCAGGTAAATATTTGCGTTAGCGGGGTAGCCGACTCCCTTGATGGTCACGGTGGCGCCGTCGGACAGATCGGTGGCAGGGGTCACAGAGAGCTGGCGCTCAGACTGATCGGTGCTGCCGCCGAGAAGGTCGCCGATGCCGGGGAGCGAACCGCCGAGCTGTCCAATCGATGGCAGTGACTGTGCCGATGCGGGGACTGCGGGTAAAAATCCCGTACTCACTACGATTGCCGAAGCTAGAACAATAGAGCGGGGAAGCAGGCTCCGTCGGAAAGCGCCCTGCGTCGTGGACATGTGAACCTCTGATTCTGTTTGGGAGTTCCGGCGCAGGCGCGGCGAAAAACAGGGAACCCCACCGCGCTGACCAGAGTAAAGCGTAAACTAAGGCAAGCCTACCCTCCGCGTATTGATAAGGGCAATAAATGCCCCTGCCGAGGTGGGCGAGGGGCGCTCTCTAGTCTGCGGCCTCCGCGACGCTCATGAGATAAGAGATTGTCATGCGTTTGATTTCCTGCACCGTCAGCTCGTAATGAGCTTCCCGCTCAACATCGCTTCCCGGATGGTCCACCGCATAATTCAGCAGGGCGTACGTGGCGTTAATCATGAGGTCGGAGATGAAGTTCAGTTCCGCATCGCTTGACGACGGCACCAGCGGGCGCAGCACCTTTGAAATCTCGTTGACCAGGCGTGACTTCGTATCTTCTGCAGTTGCGCGTGTGGCGGGCGTTGATTGAACAGCCAACCATACGGCTCTTCTAGAAACGTCCTCGCGCCAGAGCTTTGCCAGGTGATCGATGAACTCCGAGAGAAACTCCGGCCATTTCAAGGTGGGGACTGTTTCTCCGAAACGTGAGACTTCCTCGATGACGGCCTCAGTGTCCTGACGGTCGAGCTCGCAGATCATCACATACTTGTTTGCGAAGAATTGGTAGAGCGTGCCAATGGGGATATCTGCGATGCGAGCGACTTCGTCGAAAGTGAAAGACTCAAACCCGTGCTCGATGAGCACTGTGCGTGCCGAGCTGAGCATGCGTGCGTACCGCTCTCGGCTGCGTTGCTGAGCCGGAGTGCGACGGGGACGAAGAATATTCGGTGCGTCCTGGGATTGAGTCACTACTACGAAACCGTCTAATCGGGATGATGTGGGAGGAGAGTTTGGGGCCAGGGTCAGAGTAGGCCTTGCGGCTAGTTAGCTTTCGGAAGCCTGTGATTCCACACCCAAGTCACGCAGTACGCGCTGGACGTGCCCCTTGGCGCGAACGTTGTACCAGGCCTTTTCAATTTCTCCATCGGCATTGACCAGGAAAGTCGAGCGGATGACGCCCTGGACAATCTTGCCGTAGTTCTTCTTCTCGCCGAAAGCGCCGAACGCGGTCATGGTTTCCTTGTCCGGATCGGACAGGAGGGTGAAGTTCAAGCCGTGGTCCTCACGGAACTTTGCGAGTTTCGCCGGCTTGTCCGGAGAAATACCTACGACAGGAATGCCGGCATCATTCAGGGCTGCGGATTCATCGCGGAAGTCGCATGCCTCAGTGGTGCAGCCTGGAGTGTTGGCCCGCGGGTAGAAGTAAATCAGCACGGGCTTGCCCGCGTAGTCCGACAGAGAAACCTGCTCTTCGGCGTCGTTGAGAAGAGTAAACGCTGGGGCGGGATTGCCAGGTTCCAGTCGGATGTTGTTCTGGCCGTATTCTTTGTCGCTGGAGGAAGAAGTAGTCATGGCTTAATCGTATCGACTCTGGAGCGGTGCGTGGCGACTCTGAAGCAATGCGTTGAGTTTTTCCCCGTGCTCGCCCACGTTGCTGTAGTGGAAGTGTTAGTCTTTTAGGCGAACAATCACTTTAGATATTCAACTTTTTAGGGAGTTTACGTGGCTCGCAGCATTGAAGATATCCAGCGCGATATTGAGCGTAACCGTAACCAGCTCGCCCGTACTCTGGATGAGCTAACCGTGCGAACGAATCCGAAGAACGTTGCGGATGACGCAAAGACCCGCGTTCTCGATGCTCTGAATGAGCCGAAGGTGCAGGCAGCACTGGGTGTCGTTGCCGCACTTGTTGTTGGCGGCATCGCAATGGGCATTCGTCGCAACCGTAACCGCAGCAAGGAAATCGACCGCATTCGCGAGATGATTGAGACTGCTGCTAAGTAGTTTTTCGGTAGTTAGCGCACGCGCTTCGGGTAGTTACCTGGGGCCGTGCGCTTTTGCGTATCTAACCCTTGTTTGAGTCAGGCGTGGGGTGCGAGCGAGGGCTGCAAGTTGGCGCCTACGCTTGTTATGCAACAAAAAGACCGGGAGGGTATTTCTACCTTCCCGGTCTGTATTGTGCGCCATCAGGGACTCGAACCCCGAACCCGCTGATTAAGAGTCAGCTGCTCTGCCAGTTGAGCTAATGGCGCTTACTGTTTCCTGCTTGGTGCTCTCTGTGTGAGCTCCTCGCCGGCAACGAGAAGATATATAACCAGGTTTCTGATTGTTTGTAAAATCGGCTGGTCAGGCCCTGTTTTTTGGTCGGTGTTTTTGCATGTTTTTTGAAAGGTTTTGCGCAACCGTTTGAAAAAAGTTCAAAAAAAGTTTGGAAATCCTCAAAGTGGGGTAGGGCCTGTATCAATGCCATCAACGTTGGGAGTGTGCATAGATGTCGGAGTTACGTTCGACAGTGTTCAGTAACGTCCGGAAGCGTCCGGTGGCACTTTTGAATAGCGAACTGATTACTTTTCGGTAACGCAGCTTCAAGGGGGCGCTGTTTTCCCAGGTCGGTTGAAGTGCCCCGGTTTTTTGGGGTTGCACAGCAATTTTCCAGAGGGTTAACTGTAGGAACCGTTGGGCTACTTTGCGTGCTGCGCCCTGTGAGGGGTTGATGACTGCGATTGGGCAGTCAATAAGGCTTTTCAGTTAGGGCGAGCGTTTTATCGGTGGCTAGTGCCGCTGCAGGGTAGTCTGACCTTTTTCGAGGGCGCACCAGGGGCTGTAGCAGGACTCCGCTGTGTGTCGCAGTGTGTCCCCGGGACTTACTACTTAATAATTGCACTGTTGGAGTGAAGCACGATCATGCGGCAATCTTTTAAGCGCCTGTCGATGGCGGTGGTGACATTTGCGACCACCATCTCGCTAGCTGCTTGTACCGTCGGCGGAGATAATGCCGAGCAGCAAGAGGCGGAGAAGCCAGACGTTGGTCTTGTCGCCAGTGTGAAGGACGACGCCACCGATGTTTCGGTGGTTGACCCGATTTCGGTTCAGGTGGAAGAGGGACATCGCCTGGACAAGGTTGTTATGACCAACCCTGAGGGCAAAGAGGTCAAGGGCAAGCTCGACTCCAGTGGTACCAAGTGGACCACTGCAGAACCCCTGGGCTACTCAAAGACCTATGAGATTAACGCCACCTCGGGCACAGAAAAGCTGGCTACTTCTTTCACCACCGTCGAGCCGACTTCTCAGGTAAATGGTTATCTGTCCCCGCTGGATGGTTCCACCGTGGGTGTCGGTCAGACTATTGCTGTGAAGTTCAGCGCGAGTATTTCGGACCGCAAGGCTGCTGAGGAAGCAATTAAGGTGACCACCGAGCCTAAGGTGGAAGGCGCTTTCTACTGGCTGAATAACAGTGAGGTGCGCTGGCGTCCAAAGGAGTACTGGAAGCCGGGGACCAAGGTTACTGTGAAGTCCGATATTTACGGCACGGATCTTGGTGACGATATGTACGGTGCGGAGTCCGCCGAAACCAGCTTCACTATCGGTGATGAAGTCATTGCTATCGCTGATGACGCGACGAAGACCATGGTCATTAAGAGGAACGGTGAAGTCGTAAACTCCATGCCTATCTCTATGGGGTCGAATGTTCACCCGACTCCGAATGGCCAGTACATCATCGGTGATCGCAACGAGACCATGGTGATGGACTCTCGTACCTACGGCCTGTCTCTGGAAAACGGTGGCTACGTCACGCCGGTTAACTATGCAACGCAGATGTCTTACTCCGGTATCTACGTCCACGGTGCACCGTGGTCAACGTGGGCACAGGGCAGCGTCAACCAGTCTCACGGCTGCATCAACGTCACTGACGCCAACGCTAAGTGGTTCCTGGACAACACTAAGCGCGGTGACATCGTGATTGTGAAGAATACGATTGGTGAGACGCTCTCCGGTGTTGATGGACTCGGTGACTGGAACATCCCGTGGGAGACCTGGAAGAAGGGCAACGCCGACGAGACCAGCTCTTGGTAGTCCATGTCCTCTAAGTGAGGCCATCATTTAAGCCACGCGGGTTAGTCCGTTTCCTAATCACCCAACATTCCCAGCTCCTGCGCCCGAGCAACAGCCGCGGTGCGGGAGCTGACGTCTAGCTTGGTGAAAATATGTACCAGATGCGATTTCACAGTCGCTTCGGTGAGCACCAGCTGTTCTGCAATTTTTCTATTCGACATACCCCGCGCGACCAACTCGAGCACTTCGAGTTCGCGCGGGGTTAGTGCTGTATTGGGGTTGCGCATCCGACCCATCAAGCGCCCGGCCACTTGTGTGTTCAGCACGGTCTCGCCGCGAACGGCACGACGGATACCATCGATGAGCTCCTCCGGAGCGGCATCCTTCAGCAGATAACCAACTGCGCCTGCGGTGACAGCGCCGAGCACATCGGAGTCCGAAGAATAATTGGTCACCACCAACACTTCTGGAGCCTTTGCGCCGCGCCCGGCCAGTGCGCGGATGGCTGCGGTGGCATCAACTCCGCCTGCGCGGGTAGCAGTGCCAGGGGCCTCACCAAAGCGAAGGTCCATGAGTACCAGATCGATGTGGTCGCAAGAGTCGTCGTCAAGCGATGCGCGCACCTTCTCGACCGCCTCGTCACCGCTGGCCGCCTCGCCAACCACGACGATATCCGGCGCCGATTCAACGACTGCGCGAAGACCAGCGCGGACGATGGGGTGATCGTCGGCGATGAGGACTCCGATGGGCTTGGTCACCTGGCTAACTCCTCGGGTGATGTGAATGGTCGTTTCCTACCTGCATACCAGGCGCGGGACTTTAAGAGGCGAGCTCGTGCGGGATGCTGACGCTGACACCGCAGCCACGCCCCGGTTCCGACTCGATGGTGAAGGTGCCGCCGAGCTTCTCTACGCGTCGGCGCGCGTTGGCGATCCCCACGCTGTCGTCGTTAGTTGGTGCGGTGGGGTCGAAGCCGATGCCGTTGTCGACGCAGTCGAGCAGAATCTCGTCGGGCTGGTAGGTCAGGGTGACACGGCAACGCGTGGCGTGTGCATGCTTGACGACGTTCGCCAAGCTCGCCTGGGCCACCCTGATGATGGTTGCTTCGACGGTGGCCGGCAGCCGCGTGGGTGTGCCGTCGACGCAGAAGCTGACAGCATCGCCCAGCACCGTGGAGGAGCAGACTTTCTCCAACGCGCCGGATAGGTCTGCGCCTTCGAGGGGAGCCGGCTGAAGTGCTGCGATGATGCGCCGGGTCTCGGCGAGATTGTCGGCCGCAACCTTGCGGGCGAGCTGTAGCGAATCCACCGAGGTCTGGTCATGCTGAGTGGAAGCACTTTTCATGCGGGACTCCACCGAATGCAGTAGCAGCTGGATGGAGGAAAGCCCCTGCGCCACGGTGTCATGAATATCGGCTGCGAGGCGTGCGCGTTCGTCCAGCTCACCGGCACGACGGGACAGTGCTTCCGAGTGGGCGCGGGCGGCTGAGAGCTCCTCCAGCGCCTTGGTCTTTTCGATAGTCTCCTTCTGCAGGAGCCGGAACCCCAGCCCCACCGTAAGTACAAACGTCCCGCCCAGAATGGGGCCAAGGACACCACCAAATGTCAGCGGAGTATGAATAGCGATAGCGCCAATTGCCGTCGCCGTTGTCGCTGCTACCATGATTACGGCCGTAAGACCGCCGGTTACCTGCAGAATTACGAAAAACAGTGGGAAAACCAGGAACGAGGCATCCAGCGTTGCAAACGCCAACGCCGCCCAGCACAGCAGCAGAATCACAAGCCAGCCCAACAGCAGGCCACGCGGCTTAGTCAGCGCGACCTCGTTGGCTACGTTGCCATGCCGAGCCCGCCCAATCGGCCCAATGGAACCTGCGATGTACACCGCTAGAAAGCACGCCGCATAGGTGATGATTCGCCACTGCGGATCCGGAACCACGCATACCGCCAGCAGCACCAGCACCAAAACATCCAGGGCAAACCGCAGTAATTGCCAGCTGCGGTTCAGAGTCTCAGGAGTATCCACGCTCTCGAGCTTAGGGCAGTTCCGCCTGCCAAAACACCGCTGACGAGCCGGAATTGTCAACATCAACCGAAAGTTGGAGACGAAGTTCAACCTCCATGGCGATTAAATCCGCCTTTGAATCCACGACCATAATGAATATGTACCAGTCAATGAAAGAACTTCGAGCCGCTCCAGGCCGTGCCGCACTGATCACCATCACCGTCGGGATGATTGCTGTGATGGTCACGTTCCTCTCGGCTTTGGCTGCAGGCCTGTCCGCCCAGTCCGTCTCCGCACTTGACGAGGTCTACAGCAAAAACGATGCCGTCGTCGTCTCCGAGGGGGCTACGTCGTTGTCGTCGTCAAGCATCGGCGAGACGGCGCGAAAGAGCGTCCAGACATGGGCGAGCGACAACGGCGCAAATGTCCGCGATGTCTACGTCAGTCGTGCGCGCGTCGATGAAACGCCCGTCACCGTCATCTCCGACTTTTCGCTTAACGACGACCAGGTGGCCGTCACCGACGGCGTCAGTGAAACCGCCATTGCGGAAGGTGACTCGCTGACCCTGTCTGGCGCGATGGGCGAGCACGAGGCCACCGTTGCGCGCGTGGCGGGAGATAAGTGGTTGGACCACCAAGCGGTCATTTATGCCGGGCGCGGCGTGATGGAAGACCTGACGCCGGGGCAGATGGTGCCAGCGGCGATGGTTGTCGACGAGTCCGCGGCGCAGCTGCCGAATGTCTCGGAAGGAACCATTCTGCGCGACGGCGAGCGCAATAACCTGTCGGCTTCCTACCAGGGTGAGCAGACCTCGCTGAACGCGATGACCTCGATGCTGTATGTGATGTCTGCGCTGGTGGTAGGCGCGTTCTTCACCGTGTGGACCGTTCAACGACTGCGTGGTGTGGCCATTTCCTCGGCGCTCGGTGCGTCCCGCTCCGTGCTGGTGGCTGACTCTCTGGCGCAGGTCCTGGCCGTGCTGGCAATCGGAGTCGGTGGCGGTGTTGCGGTGACTGCAGCGGCGGGCTGGGCTCTGCAGAGCGGCGACGTCATGCCAATTGTGGTCGATGCTTCCACGACCGTCGTGCCGGGGCTCATTCTGGCCGTGACCGGCGTAGTTGGTGCGCTGCTGGCACTGGTGCCGGTATTCCGCGTCGATCCGACCACCGCATTGGCGAATGCGTAGTGGCTCGTTAGTACGGCCTAGCACGGCGGCTTCCCACAGAACACTCACATCGCGTTAATCATGCACAACCTTCAACTGAGGAATTGAGGAATTCAGGACAAAATGACTACCTACATCGACAACCAGGCTCCCGTGGCACTCGCTCTGAAGAACATTTCGCTGACCGTCCAAGATGGCGACAACAAACGCACCATTTTGGATGACATCTCGCTGAAGATCCGGGCAGGCGAGGTAGTGGGACTGGTCGGACCATCGGGTTCCGGCAAGTCGACTCTGTTGACCATCGCAGGTTGTTTGAAGAGTGCCGATACCGGACATGTCACGCTGTACTCCAACAAGCAGGACGCGAACGGTGCAGGCGCGGACGAGAGTGCGGAAAGGAAGGCCATTGATCTGAGCGCTCGCGGCGCGGATGCTGCCAAGATTCGTCGCGAACACATCGGCATCGTTTTCCAGCAGCCGAATCTTCTGCCAGCGCTGACGGTCAAGCAGCAGCTCATCGCAATGCGGCGATTGGGCCGTGTTTTCGGGTGGCCCGCGGGTGGCCGTCGTGAAGCGGAGAAGCGCGCAGATGAATTGCTCGAGGCAGTCGGACTGGCTGGGCTGGGAGAACGTCGCGTGAGCCAGCTTTCCGGTGGTCAGCAGGCACGCGTCAATGTTGCGCGCGCACTGATGAATGAGCCGGAAGTGCTGCTAGTCGACGAACCGACCGCGGCTTTGGATCAGAAGAGTGCAGGGGCGGTGACGCGACTGATTATGGATGTGACGCGGAAGATGGGTGTGGCCACCCTGTACATCACCCACGACCTGGGGCAGCTCCACGGTGCCGACCGAATCGTGGAGATGGTTGACGGCAAGCTGCAGTCCGCGGATGCAGGCTTGGTGGCTACTCGGTAGTGACTATGGGGGAGGAGGCGGCATCGAAAAGGCTGGGTCAGATAACCACGCCGCCGGAAAGGCTCACATTTTTGGCCTTTAACCCCAGAAATTACGGGCTGCAAATGTGAAACTGTGTGAGTTTATGACACTTTCGGGCTATTTTTCGGGCGGTAGGTTCAGGCGGTGAATGCATCACCACTTTCGACCAGGAGAAGTAGTGAAGCAAACCCGCCGAACGAAATAC